>NZ_WTVM01000250.1 GCF_012910885.1 Azoarcus taiwanensis
CGGTTCTGGCTCCGGTTCTGGCTCCGGTTCTGGCTCCGGTACTGGCTCCGGTTCTGGCTCCGGTTCTGGCTCCGGTTCTGGCTCCGGTTCTGGCTCCGGTTCTGGCTCCGGTTCTGGCTCAGGTACTGGCTCAGGTACTGGCTCAGGCTGAGACTCCTGCGCGGGCTCTGGCGGCGGAGGTTCGGATGCGACGATCTCGCCGCCTATCTGGTCTCGGTCTCCAAGCACAGGCGCACGGTATTCGACGAAACTCACCTGCATCGCCAGCGGTTCTGCCGGAGCGACTGGCGCGCTCTGTTGCCGCAAAGCCCAGAATCCCAAGGCCCCATGACCCGCACATGCCAGGAACAGCGCGACGGCGCTTTGCCGCCAATTGCGACAATTCGTGACTGCTGACTTCGTGCGCTGCTCAGGCGGTGGAATCATCATCGAACTTCAAAGGTTTTAACGACATGAGCAATTGCTTCGATCGGGCTGCGGAAACGGGCATGGGATCGCCTGCCCGTTTCCGTCGGCACTGGTTGCGCGGTACCCGGCACAACCAGCCCTTGCCTCAGTCGAAGCTGATGACGGCTTTCGCCCACAAAGTGCGACCCGGCTCATTCACGCGGGTGTCGGCGAGGATGCCGGGCACGTCGAAGCCGCCGCGAGACAGATGCTCGGCGTACTTGCGGTCAAAGAGGTTATCGATGCCGGCGGTCAGCTGAACCCGCTCGCCGGCGCGATAGCCGCCGTTGACCGACAGCACGCCAAAGCCCGAGCTCTTGCCTACGTCCTGCCCAGCGATGTTGCCCTTGCCTTGGTCAACCCGGTTTTGCGCTGCGACACCTCGCCATAGCGCGCCAGCCGACCAGGTGCCGTTGTTCCAGTTCAAGCCGATACGTGCTTCCAGCGGCGGAATCTGGGCCAACGCGGTGCCGTCGCTGCGGTTCTTGCCTCGCACGTAGGCGAGCGTCGCATCCGCCTGCCAGTTGACGGCGAAACGCCAGCCAACACCGGCCTCGAGACCCATGGTGCGCGCCTTGATGTTTCGGACCAGATTCGGATTACCGATCTTCCCGAACCTTGCGCCGGTGTCGAAGCTGTCGGTCAGGATGAAATCATCGATGTGGGCGTAGAAGGCCGAGAGCGCGGTCGAGATCGTGCCATCGTCATAGTTGAGGCCAACATCGATCTGTGTCGTCCTCTCGGGCTTCGTACGGAACGCACTGTTGGTCGTCTCGCTCTGCTTGCTGGCGGAGATGAGTTCCCAGTAATCAGGGAAGCGTTCGACGCGACCGATGCCGGCATAAACCGTGGCCGGCTTGGCGAGCAGATCACGCTCCCAGCGCGCGAAGCCACTGGTCAATGTGTCACTGCGCGAGGTCCCGGCGCTGACGAGCGGGGAGCCGTTCACGACGGTCGAAGCTGCACGCTTGTCGCTTGCTTGCCAGCGGTCTAGACGAAGACCGGCGATGATGCGATCCTGCTCGCCCCGATCGTGGTGCACTTCACCGAAAATGCCCTGCTGACGGAAGGTCGCATCTGTCACTCGTGGGGCGGCCTTGTACTGCGCCAGTGCATTCGCACCAACACCATTGCGAAGGGTGTGATCGTTGTTCTGAGCGTCGAAGCCGAGCTTGAACAGTGTGTTCTCGGTGGCCCGCAGGTCGGTGGCGACTCGCCCGCCCCAGGTCTTTCGGTCCGGGTTGTTGAGTCTTTGTTGCGCGGGATTCATCGGCGGTGTGCGCAACGAGAAGTTGTCCATCACATGATCGACATAGTTGTAGTAGATCTGCGCCGAGACCCGCTCCACGACCGGAGACAGGTTGTGCTTCTCGAAACGAAGGCCGACGTTCTCGCGGTCGAACTTCGTGCCGTCCATCATGCGGTCGGCGTAAGCCGCTTCGCCATCACTGCGTGCATAGGTCAGTTCGAGCACCGTGTCGTCATCCGGCGTCCAGCCCAGCGCGAGCGTGCCGCTCCAGCGTTTGT
>NZ_WTVM01000251.1 GCF_012910885.1 Azoarcus taiwanensis
CAGCCGACGTACCAACGCCTCATCGGCTCGCGCCTGCGTGAAGTCGAAACCGGCCAGATCCCGATGCGCGGGGAAGCGCGCTGCGCTCATCTGGTAGGCGATCGAGCGCACTTCGCGCTCCGCGCTCTCAGCGGCCAGGAGTTCCCCCATCCATTGCTCCGGGGGCAGATCACTGTGATGCGCCTTGGCCACGAGTTCCGGCCAGCACTGTGCCATGCCATGGAGCTTGAGCGCCTTGAGGCGTCCGATCAGTTCAATCGACATGTCGGGCCTCCGCACGCAGACGATCGTAGCGATGCACATCGGGCTGGGGTTGCTCGCGCACCGTGAGCGTGGTGGCAACGGGCGTGGCCGGTGGCATTCCGGATTTGAGCCGGGCGAGCACGTTCATCACATGCTCGCCGCTGGGACGGCCGGACTCGAGCGCGAGTTCGACCGCCACCAGCACGGCCTCCAGTCCGTGACGCGGGATGGCGCCGAGCACATCGGCCATGACGCGGTCGCCACCGGCCTGTTTGAGCAGATGACGCTGCAGGCGAAGCAGCGGCTCGGGCATCTGGGCAAACGGTGCGCCGTTTCTGAGCGCGCCCGGCTTGCGATCGACCACACCGATGTAGTGGGTGAAGTCGTAGAAGGTCTGATCGCGCTCGAAGCTGCGTGCATGGCACGCAACCTCGCCTGCGTCGGCGACCAACCGCAACTGGCTCGGGTAGATGCGCAGGCTCAGCACCGCGTGGGCGTGTTCGGCCGGCACACTGTAGCGGTTGCGCTGGAAGTGGATGAGCGCCGTGCTGGTGACCCGGACCGGTTTCTCGACATAACCGTCGAAGGGCTGCGGGTTGGGCAGCATCTGCATCAACTCATCCTGCAGCAGCTCGGCGATTGTCAGCGCCGGCCATTCCGGGTTGGCCATGTCGGCCCATGCCTGCCGGCACTGCTCACCGAGCCAGGCGTTCAGTTCGTCCAGATCCTTCCAGCGCCGCTCGCTCGCGTGCTGCCAAATCTGGCGACGCCGATCCTGCACGTTCTTCTCGACACGCCCCTTCTCCCAGCCGGCGGCCCGGTTACAGAAATCCGGCTCGAACAGGTAATGGCCGCACATGGCAAAGAAGCGCGGATTGATGTCGCGCGCCTTGCCCCGACCGACCTTGTCGACGGCCGTCTTCATATTGTCGTAGATGCCGCGCCGCGGCACGCCGCCAAAGGCAGCAAAGGCGCGCGCATGCGCGTCGAACAACATCTCGTGGCTTTGCGTCGGGTACGCAGTGAGCCAGAAGGCGCGGCTCGCACACAGCTTGGTGTGCGCAACATCGAGCTTTCGGCGCAGACCGCCGATGAAGGCGTACTCCGTGCTCCAGTCGAACTGGAAGGCTTCGCCCAGCGCAAAGCTCAGCGGCACGTACGCGGGGCCCGGCTTGCCCGATTCTTGCCTTCGCCAGCGCTTGATGAAGGCGCACACCCGGTTGTAGCTGCCCGTGTAGCCTTGCGCGCGGATCGCCTCGAACATCGCCCGCGCCGTGCGCCGATCGCGCTTTGGCCGATGCCCGTCCGTCCTGAGCCACTGCCCGAGTTGCTCTGCCCACGGATCGACGACGCTTCTGGCCTCGCGCCGCTTGTACTGCGGCTCGACAACATCCTTGTGCCGCAGCCAGTTGCGAATGGTGTTCCGGGAAAGCCCGGTTTGCCGCGCGATCTCGCGCAGCGGCAAGTGGTCGCGGAAATGCATCCGCCTGATCTTGGCCAACATGCCCACTTTGATCACTCCTCGATCCCCCGCCCAAAACACAGCAGGGTAGTCAATCAAAGGTGGGTCAAATTTCGATGCAAATTACCCCGGCAAGTGGGTCAATTCTGGATGGCCGTCAACA
>NZ_WTVM01000252.1 GCF_012910885.1 Azoarcus taiwanensis
ACACGCCCCTGTGCATGAGGCCACCGCCCAGCTCGCCGCTCCCAGCGAAGCCCGCGACATCTGCGACGACTACGCCCGCCTCGGCTTCACCCTCGGCCGCCACCCGCTCACTCTGCTGCGCGAGCACCTCGCCGCCATGCGCTTCGTCACCGCCCGGGAAGTGGCCAACAGCGCCGACCGCCAACTCGTCCGCGCCGCCGGCATCGTCACCTGCCGCCAACGCCCCGGCACCGCCAAAGGCACGATGTTCGTCACCCTCGAAGACGAAACCGGCCTCACCAACATCATCGTCCGCCCCGAGCTCCTGGAACGCCAACGCCGCGAAGTCGTCAGCGCCCGCCTGCTCGGCGTCTACGGCCAGATCAGCCGCCAGGGCAAAGTTGTCCACCTCCAGGCCGGCCGGGTCGTCGACCTCTCCGAACTGCTCGGCGCACTCGATGCGAGGAGCCGGGATTTTCATTAGCGGCTGTCGAGAGATTCGAAATCCACTACACTCCCCAAAAAAACAGGACAAAGTCATATGCACACCGACAACCAAAGCCCCGTCGTCATCTACGAGAGCGCCGATACCACCGTCGAAGTGCGGCTGGACACTGATCAGGAAACCGTCTGGCTGAATCTCCAACAGCTTGCAGACCTGTTTGGTCGCGACAAATCGGTGATCTCACGTCACCTGAAGAACACTTTTCGGGATGCGGAACTCGACCGGGAAGCAGTAGTTGCAAAAAATGCAACTACTGCGGCTGACGGTAAAACCTATCAGGTGGACTACTACAACCTGGACGCAATCATCTCCGTCGGCTACCGCGTCAGCTCAAGCCGAGCAACCCGCTTCCGCCAGTGGGCTACCCGCACCCTGCGCCAACACCTGACCCAGGGCTGGACCCTCAACCGCCAGCGCTTCGAAACCAATGCCCGCGAACTGGAAGCGGCGATGGCACTCGTCCGCAAGGCCGCGCAGAGCCCTGCACTGGATACCACCTGCGGGCGCGGCCTGGTCGACATCGTCACCCGTTACGCCCAAACCTTTCTGCTGCTGCAGCGCTACGACGAAGGCCTGCTGACCGAACCACAAGCGCAACCCGGCGGACGCCTACCATCGCTGTTCGAAGCGCGAACCGCCCTCGACGCGCTGAAGGCCGACCTCATGGCCCGCGGCGAAGCCACCGACCTCTTCGCCCGCGACCGTGGCGAGGGGCTGGACTCACTGCTCGGCAACCTCGATCAGAGCGTATTCGGCGAACCCGCCTATCCCACCGTTGAATCCAAAGCCGCGCATCTGCTCTATTTCGTCGTCAAAAACCACCCGTTCTCAGACGGCAACAAGCGCAGCGCAGCCTATCTGTTCGTCGACTTCCTCCACCGCAATGGCCGGCTGATGACCACCGCAGGCGATCCGGTCATCAACGATGTCGGCCTCGCCGCCCTGACCCTGCTCGTCGCCGAGTCCAACCCAGCAAACAAGGAGACCATGATCCGCCTGATCATGAACATGCTGGCCGGAGCTCGGTAGCGTCAGACCACAGACAAGCATCAGTTGATCAAAGCCTGTCCAGCGGACTCGTCACCCCAAACCCGCCCCGGTTCAACACGTGTGTGTAGATCATCGTCGTTGACACGTCCGCGTGACCGAGCAACTCCTGTGTCAAGGGCAAGCGAATTTTCCCCAGTGTGGTAATTCAAATTTCCCCACCCGGTTGGGTTTGCTCGTCAAATGAGCGGACGAGTCCGGATTTGAGCTTCTCCTTGAGGCGATAGGAGTTGCCGCGG
>NZ_WTVM01000253.1 GCF_012910885.1 Azoarcus taiwanensis
TACCTGCACCGCCTGCAGGACCGCCACCTCGCGCTGTACCCGGATCACCTCGCCGCACTTGCCGAAGCACTCGGCCTCGCCCGCGCCGAGGTCTTCGAGGTGGCGACCTTCTATCACCACTTCGACGTGGTGACCGACGGCAACCCGGCACCAGCCCGCCTGACCGTGCGGGTGTGCGAGTCGCTGACCTGCGCGATGCACGGCGCGGCCGAACTCGCCGACGCCCTTTCCAAGCGGGTCGACGCCGGAATACGCGTGCAGTGCGTACCCTGTGTCGGCCGCTGCGATTGTGCGCCGGTCGCGGTGGTCGGGCGCAACCCGGTCACCCATGCGACCGTCGACACCTTACTCGACACCATCGCCACCGGCGACACCGAGGAGCCGACACCCGACATCGTCGGCTTCGACGCGTATCGGGCAATCGGCGGCTACGAACTCTATCTGAGCGTCCGCGACGGCACGCTCTCGGCCGACGCGGTCATCGAGGCCGTGGACAAGGCCGGCCTGCGCGGTCTCGGCGGCGCCGGCTTCCCAGCTGCGCGCAAGTGGCGAGCCGTGCGCGCCCAGCCGGCACCACGACACATGGCGGTGAACATCGACGAGGGCGAACCCGGCACCTTCAAGGACCGGCACTACCTGTCCACCGATCCGCACCGCTTCCTCGAAGGCATGCTGATCGCCGCCCATGTCGTCGGCGTTGCCGGCATCTGGATCTACCTGCGCGACGAATACCCCGCGCTGCGCCACATGCTCGCCGCCGAACTCGACCGCCTGCGCACCGAGTGGCCCGACCTTCCACCCATCGAACTGCGCCGCGGCGCCGGCGCCTACATCTGCGGCGAAGAATCCGCGATGATCGAATCCATCGAAGGCAAACGCGGCATGCCCCGGCTGCGCCCGCCCTATGTCGCCGAAGTCGGCCTCTTCGGCCGCCCGACCCTGGTGCACAACCTCGAAACCCTTTGGTGGATCCCCGACATCGTGCGCTGCAACGCCGTCGAAGGCCGCGACTGGCTCGCAGGCCGCGGCCGCCATGGTCGCTGCGGCTTGCGCAGCTTCTCGGTCAGCGGCAGGGTGGCGAAACCCGGCGTGGTGCTGGCCGATGCCGGCATCACCCTGCGCGAACTGATCGATGAACACTGCGGCGGCATGGCACCGGGCCACGAACTCTACGGCTACTTCCCCGGCGGCGCCTCGGGCGGCATTCTGCCCGCCAGCCTCGCCGACGTCCCCTTGGATTTCGACACACTGGCCGCGCACGGCAGTTTCATCGGTTCGGCGGCCATCGTGGTGTTCTCCCGGCATGATCAGGCACGCCTGCTCGCCACGAACGCGATGCGCTTCTTCGCCCATGAGTCCTGTGGCCAATGCACACCGTGCCGGGTCGGCACCGTGAAGGCGGCCGAACTGATGACCGAGGCCGAATGGGACCAAACCCTGCTCGAAGAGCTCGCCCAGACCATGGCCGACGCCTCGATCTGCGGCCTGGGACAGGCCGCCCCCAACCCCCTGCGGTCGGTGATGAAGTTCTTCCCACAGGAAGTCCAAGGACTACGCCAAGGAGCGGAAGAATGAGCACCGCGCCAACAAGAGGGCGGGGCGACTGCCCGCGTGGCGACTCTGCCCGAGCGCATGCCGCTGTTGCCAAGCGTAGCGGCCGCGATCCCCACTGTCTGAGCG
>NZ_WTVM01000254.1 GCF_012910885.1 Azoarcus taiwanensis
GTACCGCCTACGAGGTCAAGGTCGCGATGCTGCGCGACTGGGGAAGCTGGGACGACGATTTTCGTGCCATGACCTACGAGCTGCGCACTCGCCTGGTACGTATGCTCGGAGACGGTCACGAGGCCTACACTTGCGTTCCGATGCAGGGTAGCGGGTCGTTTGCGGTGGAGTCCATGCTCGGAACGCTGGTGCCGCGCGGCGGGCGAGCGCTGGTGCTGGCCAATGGCGCTTACGGCAAGCGCGCGGCCGAAACACTCAGGATCATGGGGCGCTCGCACTTGGTTCTGGACAAGGGTGACTTTCTCCCGCCTCGTGGGTACGAGGTCGCGCGCATGCTCGCCGACGATCCCGCGATCACGCATGTGTTGGTGGTTCATTGTGAGACCAGCTCGGGCGTCTTGAACCCGCTGGAGGAGATCGCGGACGCGGTCGCCCATGCCGGTTGCAGGCTTTTGATCGATGCGATGTCGTCTTTTGGTGCGATTCCAATTCCGCCGAGGCGTATCGCGTTCGATGCCTTGGTTTCGTCCGCGAACAAGTGCATCGAGGGCGTTCCCGGCTTCGGTTTTCTGCTCGTCAGGCAGGATGCGTTGCTGCGTTGCGAGGGCAATGCCCATTCCCTGAGTCTGGATGCCTACGCTCAATGGGCCACGCTGGAAAAGACCGGCCAATGGCGTTTCACGCCACCCACTCATGCCGTGGCGGCCTTCCTGGAGGCGCTGCGCCTGCACGAGGCCGAGGGCGGGGTGGAGGGGCGTGGTGCGCGTTATCGCGCCAATCGCGATGCGCTCGTGAGCGGCATGAGAGGGCTCGGCTTCGAGACGCTGCTCGACACGCGCTGGCTGTCGCCGATCATCACCACCTTCTTCTGCCCGGCGGATCCGCATTTTGTCTTCGACCGCTTCTACGCCCTGATGAAGCGGCGCGGTTTCATCATTTATCCCGGCAAACTCACCGAGGTCGACAGTTTTCGCCTGGGCTGTATCGGCCAGGTCGATGTGCCGGTCATGAACCGTCTGCTTGAGGCGGTAGTCGATACCCTGCACGACCTCGGCGTGCGCAACCCGGCGCCACCCGCGGCGGCGATCACCAAGCGCGCCTTGCTCGACGAGACGGAGGTTGCGGCATGAAACGCTTCAAGGCCGTGGTCTTCGACTGGGCGGGAACGATGATCGACTTCGGCTCTTTCGCGCCGATGGGTGTATTCGTCGAAGCCTTCCGCCGTTTCGGCGTGGAAGCGAGTATTGCAGAGGCCCGCGCGCCGATGGGGGCGCCCAAGCGCGACCACATTCGTAGCATGTTGTTCGCTCAGCGGCTTGCGGGCGAATGGCAGCGGGTGCATGGTGTCGCGCCTTCCGAGATTGATGTCGACCGTGTCTACGAAGTCTTCGTGCCGATGAACGAGGAGGTGGTGGCGAATTTCGGTGCGCTGGTTCCGGGTGCGCGTGAGGCGGTCGAGCAGTTGAGGTCGATGGGGCTGAAGATTGGTTCGACCACCGGCTATACGCGCTCGATAATGAATCGCTTGCTGCCGGTCGCCGCCGCTCAGGGCTACACGCCGGACAACCTGGTCTGCGCAGACGACTTGCCCCAAGGTCGCCCGGGGCCGCTCGGCATGTACCGGTGCTTCATCGACCTGTGCGTGTATCCGCCATCGACGGTGGTCAAGGT
>NZ_WTVM01000255.1 GCF_012910885.1 Azoarcus taiwanensis
GTGATGCTCGTCGGCGAACAGGTCGGTCTTGATGGCGGTGCGTTTCTTCATGGCTGGCGGCAGAGAACGAAATCAGGACAATCCAATTTTACCAATCACAGAGGTGCCGAGGTTTTTCGAGGCGCCCTGAAGTCGGTGCCCGTTCCCGCACCCGGAACGAAACTCGAATACCGCATAGGAAGGGTGGTCATGTAGGTGGCTACGGCTGGATCAATTACTTCTCGGATCAAGCCCACTATCGGATAGTGGCGTGAGGCCGTGGAGTATGGTCGCCAGCGTTCCTGAAATTTCTGAAGGGCTGCCGCAACGGTGGGTGAGCAGTCGTCATGAATGAAGATGACAACGTCGGGATCTAGAGCCTCTCTGAGTCTCGTGGAATTTCCTTTCTTCATGGCGTCAACCGTTTTGGGTAATTATAGCGCTGTCGAAGAATGAATTGCTAGGCACCATAAGGCACTCGTTAGCAATTGGAGGCCGGGCCATGCAAGCCATGACAAGCAAGATGTTGATCAACAGGAAAAGGCTCTTGGAGATCATTCCGCTCTCGACACGAACCATCTACAACTTGGAACAGCGAGGTGAGTTTCCGCGTCGTATCGCTCTCACATGCAGGAATGTCGCATGGGATTTATCGGAAGTCGAGGAGTGGATTGAAGCGCGTAAAGCGTCGGGCATCCAGGCTGATCGACCCGGCGACGTGAGGGGGTGATATGGCTCTCGACCTGATGGCGGCGTTCAACGATCCGCCGCCGCCGATTGACTATGTATTGCCCAATATGGTTGTCGGTACGGTGGGTGCTTTAGTGTCGCCAGGCGGGGCAGGTAAGTCCATGTTGATCCTGCAATTGGCGGCGCAGGTTGCTGGCGGCCCTGATTTGCTGGAAGTGGGTGAGCTGCCTACAGGAAAGGTGATCTATCTACCAGCCGAAGACCCCCTCGTCGCGATTCATCACCGCTTGCACGCCCTCGGTAGATACCTTACCGCTGGGGAGCGGCAAGCCGTGGCGGATGGCTTGCTGATTGAGCCACTGATTGGCAAATGCCCCAATATCATGGCCCGAGATTGGTTTGATGGCCTCAAACGGGCTGCCGAGGGGCATCGACTGATGGTTTTAGATACTCTTCGCCGCTTCCATGCCGAGGAGGAGAACGCCAGCGGGCCTATGGCTCAGGTCGTCGGCCGTATGGAGGCCATAGCCGCCGAGACTGGCTGTTCCATCGTGTTTCTGCACCACGCCAACAAGAGCGCGGCGATGGCGGGTGCTGGCGATCAACAGCAGGCCAGCCGTGGATCATCGGTGCTGGTCGATAACATCCGCTGGCAGTCATATCTGTCCGGTATGACGCAGGCTGAGGCCGAGGAATGGGGTGTTGATGAGGGGCAGCGGGGATTCTTCGTCCGCTATGGCATCAGCAAAGCAAACTACGGTGCGCCTTTTCAGGAATGTTGGTTCCGACGGCACGAGGGCGGCGTTCTTAAGGGCACCTCGAATAACGCGAGGTTTTCGTTGAATCCCGCCGCCAAACAATGACAGCGACCGAACTCGGTTCAATTTCCCCGGCAAATCACCGCTTTTCTCTGCGGTGTCGCCCCGTTTTCTCTTCGA
>NZ_WTVM01000256.1 GCF_012910885.1 Azoarcus taiwanensis
GGTCGAAGGCTCCGCCGGCATCGACCTCCTTCCACAGCGCGGCGACCACCTGCGGATCGCGCCCGACCAGGTCGAACACGAAGCGCTCGAAGTTCGATGCCTTGGAAATGTCCATCGACGGGCTCGAGGTGACATGCGTCTCGGCGGTACGGCGCGGACGATAGACCCCGGTGCGGAAAAACTCGTCCAGCACGTCGTTCTCGTTGGTCGCCAGCATCAGGCGCCCGATCGGCAGCCCCATCTGCCGCGCGATGTGCCCCGCGCAGATATTGCCGAAATTGCCCGACGGCACGCAGAACGCGATCTGCTCGTCGTTGCTCTGCGTTGCGGCGAAATAGCCCTTGAAGTAATACACCACCTGCGCCGCCACCCGCGCCCAGTTGATCGAATTGACCGCTCCGATCTTGTAACGCGCCTTAAAGGCCGCGTCGTTCGACACTGCCTTGACGATGTCCTGGGCGTCGTCGAACATCCCGGTGACCGCGATGTTGAAAATGTTCTCGTCCTGCAGCGAATACATCTGCGCCCGCTGAAAAGCGCTCATCTTGCCGTGCGGCGACAGCATGAAGACGCGCACCCCGTGCTTGCCGCGCATCGCATACTCGGCCGCCGAGCCAGTGTCACCCGAAGTCGCACCCAGAATGTTGATCTGCTGGTCCCGCTTGTCGAGCACATACTCGAACAGGTTGCCCAGCAACTGCATCGCCATGTCCTTGAAAGCCAGAGTCGGCCCGTTGGACAACTCCAGCAAACCCAGCCGCCCAGGCTCCAGCCAACGCACCGGCGTGATCGCACTCGCATCCTCTCCGCCACGCGTAAAGCGATAGGTCTCGGCGGTGTAGGTCTTGCGGCAGATCGCCGCCAGATCGTCCGCCGGAATGTCGGTGATGAAGCGCGACAGAATCTCGTAAGCGAGCTCGTGGTAAGGCAGCTTGCGCCAGGCATCGAGCTCCGCCCGGGTCACCTGCGGATAGCGCTCGGGCAGATACAGACCGCCGTCGGGCGCCAGGCCACCAAGCAGAATGTCGCAAAATTCAGGTCCGGCCACCTGGCCGCGGGTGGATAAATACTTCACGGGCGCTCTCGCTCGACGATGGTTGCTTGACGACCGCGCATTATCCGGGCGGGTCGGGTCGATGTCCAATCAAGCGCGAATTGCCGCAGCGGGCTCGGCGCTCTCGCACACGATGCAGCCCGATACGCCCTGGACTCACTGCTCACGCGACACGATCAACCGGCCGGGCGGCATTGGCCAGGAACCGTCATTCGCCGACACGGCCGCCTCTCGGGCAGGTAACCATGTTGAGCGGTCACACAGCGCAGCAACCGGCTGACTCCCCTTCGGCCTGACCGGCCATTGGGCCTCGACGCTACCAACGGCAGCAACCAGTCGTCAGCGGTCGTGCCCCAGAAACTGGGGTCGGGTGACCGCTTGTTAGTTCAGCCTACAGCCGAATCCGACCCAGAGCTGAAGTAGCCATTAAGTTGCTCAACGACAGCAAAGCAGGGATTCCCGCTGTACTCGGCTACAAGGTCACGCAGTCAGCTCTCGCGTTAGTTCAGGATGCCTGACAATCAGGCGTAG
>NZ_WTVM01000257.1 GCF_012910885.1 Azoarcus taiwanensis
CGGCAGAGGCTGGCCTACCTGCTGCGCGACAGCGGGGCAAGGGTCTTGCTCACCCAGGCGCGCCATCTCGACGCGGCACTGGAAGGCGGCAAGGAGCTGGAGCGCGTCATCCTGCTCGACAGGGAGGTTTCACAGGCCCAGGCCCAGGCGAACACGGAGGGGACGGCCCTGCTGGGGCGCGACCTCGTCGACTCGCAACCGGACTCCCGGCCGGGGACCGAGTCCGGCCCAGATGACCTCGCCTACATGATCTACACATCGGGCTCCACCGGCGACCCCAAGGGCGTGATGATCCGCCACCGCAACATCCTCAACTTCCTGCACTGGGTGCGCGGCTACTACGCGCTCGGCCCCACCGACCAGCTTGCCCTGGTCACGTCCTACGCCTTCGACATGACCCTGGCCAGCAACTGGGCGCCGCTGATCAGCGGCGCCACGCTGCACATCCTGGACGACGACAAGACCCGTGACGTGGAGACGCTGCTGCGGTTCATCAGCGACAAGAAGATCACCCTGCTCAACGTCACGCCCTCCCACTTCTCGCTGCTGGCCAGCGCCCGCGCCTACCTCGATCTGCCGCCGCTGCCGATGGTCGGGGAGATGCGCATCATGCTCGGTGGCGAGACCATCCGCCGGACCGACCTCAACCTGTGGCTGGAGCACTACCCCGGCCACCGCCTCATCAACGAGTACGGTCCCACCGAGGCCAGCGTCGCCTCCAGCTTCTTCCCCATCCCCGTCAACGCCGACAACCTGGTGGAACTGGACGTCATCCCGATCGGCGGCCCGCTGGACAACAACCGCCTCTACATCGTGGACGGCAACGACCGCCTTTGCCTGCCGGGGGTCGCCGGTGAGCTGTGCATCGGCGGCGTGGGGGTGGCGGCCGGCTATCACGGCAAGCCCGAGCGCACCGCCAGGTCCTTCGTGCCAGACCCGTTCGCCGACGACAGCTCGATGATGTATCGCACCGGTGACCGCGCACGGCTGCGGGAGGACGGCACCGTCGAGTTCCTGGGCCGGGAGGACCACCAGATCAACTTGCGCGGCTACCGTATCGAGGCCGGAGAGGTCGAGGCGGCACTGCGGCGTCACCCGGACGTCGCCCAGGCCATCGTCACCACCCGCCCGGACACCTCCGGCGCGGCCCAGCTGGTGGCCTTCTACACCTCGACCACCGGCTCGCCAGTTCAATCCACGGCGTTGCGCGAGTTCCTCGGCGACGCCCTGCCCGCCTACATGGTCCCGGCGCACTTCCAGCACATTGCCGCCATCCCCACCAGCGCCAGCGGCAAGGCAGACCTGAAGGCGCTGCCGGCCGTGGTGTTCGACAGCGCCCCCAACCCCGGCTACCTGGCGCCGCGCGACGCCATGGAACAGCGGCTGGCCTCCATCTGGGCCGAACTGCTGGGGGACAGGAGCATCGGCATCCGTGACACCTTCTGGAACCTGGGCGGCGACTCGCTCAAGGCGATGCGGTTGATCGTGCGCTACCGCGAGGAGG
>NZ_WTVM01000258.1 GCF_012910885.1 Azoarcus taiwanensis
TGGGAGATGTAATGGACGCCTCCCTCCCCTCTGGGGTGGTGTGAGGCTGCAGGGGTTCAGCAGAGAGGAGCCCTCACGTTACCTGACGGCATCGATGTGCCAAAGTGATGGTGTTGAAACATTCACAAACGGTAAGGAGGGCTCGCGATGAAGATTACGACATTTGGTCTGGATCTGGCAAAGCAGGTTTTTCAACTTCATTGGGTGGAGGTCGAGACGGGCGAGGTGAAACGGCGCCGGCTCAAGCGCGACCAGGTGCTGGCGTTCTTTGCACAGCGCAGCGCCTCGGTGGTGGCGATGGAAGCGTGTGGCAGTGCGCACTACTGGGCGCGCAAGCTGATCGGGCTGGGTCACGAGGTGAGGTTGATTGCCCCAAAGTTCGTACGCCCGTTTGTGACAAGCAACAAGAGCGATGCGGCCGATGCGCAGGCGATCTGGGAGACGGTGCAGCGGCCCGGACGACGCTTTGTGGCCGTCAAGAGCGAGGCCCAGCAAGGCGTTTTGATGCTGCACCGGATGCGCGAGCAGTTGGTGAAGATGCGCACGATGCAAATCAATCAGCTGCGCGGATTGCTCTACGAGTTCGGCGCCACGCTGCCGCAGGGTCGGCACAAGGGGATGGCCCAGGTGCCACAGGCACTGGCACAGCTCGAAGGCACACTACCTGCGATGGTGCTCGACGCGCTGCGCGAACAACGCGCGCGCATCGAATCGTTGAGCCGGGAGATCGAGCACATCGAGGCGCAGTTGCTCGCCTGGAAGAAGGAAGACGAAGCGGTCAAGCGCTTGATGGACATACCGGGCGTGGGCGTGCTCACGGCCACCGCGGCGGTCGCGACGACGGGACAGGCGAGCGCCTTCCGAAGCGGGCGTGAGTTTGCCGCATTCCTGGGGCTGGTGCCACGACATAGCGGCACTGGCGGGACGGTCAAGCTGTTAAACATCAGCAAGCGCGGCGATAGCTACCTGCGCAAGCTGCTGATCCACGGTGCCCGAGCGGTACTCACACACAGCAAGGTACGCAGCTCCTGGCTTGAGGCACTCTCAGCTCGCCGGACGTGGAACACCGTAGTGGTGGCGCTGGCCAACAAGATGGCCCGCACGATCTGGGCACTACTTGCCCACGGGCGGACCTACGACAGGGGTTACGCAGCCGGGCTTGCGTGACGACAATCAACATTCAACATACCGAGCATCGACCAATGTCAAAGGTTGCGCAGGTTGAAGCGAGCATGATGGCGTAACAGGTCGGACCGCGGGGAAGTAAGCCTGGCACGGCGCTTGTCCTTCGAGGACGCGTGGGAGATTGAGGCCTTCCCCGGCGAATTCCATCAGGGCCAGCAGACATCGGGTCTGCCAAACAGGCCGGATATAAGACTGCAGCCAGACTCTGGAACGTCAAAAATGCAAACTTCACTTGCCAAACCGGGAGGCGTCCATATAAGCG
>NZ_WTVM01000259.1 GCF_012910885.1 Azoarcus taiwanensis
GAAGGCAGCGACAGCCCCGGAACCCTGCTCGACACCCAGCGCAGCCTGTTCTCTGCACAGGATCAACTCATCCAGCTCCGTCTCGCGCGCCTCGGCGCAACCGTGGACCTGTACAAGGCGCTCGGTGGCGGTTGGAGACAGAGTAGCCAGCCCTCTACGTGAAATTTCTGCCGTGAGGCAAGCGACGATTCGTATCGAACGATACATTACGATACAAACGCAAATCATTCTCATATACAATTCGACCTGATCAGCCAGCCAGCCATCAATGGATGAGGGCATCGTCCCCCCCCTCCTGTCAGCCAGCCAGCCGGAAATCTTCACGCTACTGACCAGGAGTCCAGGGAATGTCTCGCCATCTACGGGCCGTCGCGCCCGCAATTCGTCTTACACCACTTGCAAAAGCAGTTGGTATCACGCTCTGCGCCTTCGGCAGCCAGGCTTTCGCCCAAGGAGCAGCCGACGGCACCCGGCTGGCCGACGTCGTCGTTACCGCCTCCGGATTCGAACAGGAAATCCGTCAGGCGCCGGCGTCGATCTCGGTAATCACCCGCGAGGAACTTGAGCAGAAGCAGTTTCGCGACCTCGGCGAGGCGCTGCAGGGGATTGAGGGCATCGACGTTCGCACTTCGACCGGCAAGACCGGCGGCATGGACATCAGCATCCGCGGTATGCCGAGCGACTACACGCTGGTGCTGATCGACGGGCGCCGGCAGAACGTCGCGGGCAATGTGACGCCCAACGGCTTCGACCATGCATTGACCAGCTTCATCCCGCCACTATCGGCCATCGAGCGTATCGAAGTCATCCGCGGCCCGATGTCTACCCTCTATGGTTCGGATGCGATGGGCGGCGTCATCAACATCATTACCCGACGGGTCGCCCGTCAATGGGGTGGTGCGCTCGGCCTTGAAGCCGGGATCCCTGAGAGCGGCAAGTACGGCGCCGAACAGAAGATAAATCTCTACGCGAACGGCCCACTGGTGGACGATCTGCTTGGCATCGCACTACGCGGCAGCGTCTATCGTCGGGCCGAGTCAGATCTGGTGCTTACGCCCGACGGGGTATCTGCCGGCGCACGCAACCCGGCACCCGCCGAGAGCCGTCAACACAGTCTGGGCACCAGGGTCACACTCACCCCCAACGCGAGTCACGACGTGTGGCTGGACATCGAGCAGAACCGGACCTGGTACGACAATGAGGAATGCCGTCTCGGCACCCGCGATTTCCTGAACTGCACCACCGGTGCAACGACTGCTACCGCGTCCGGCTACCGGGACTACCTGCGCTTTAACCGCGATCAGATCGCCATCGGCCATACCGCTCGTCTGGATCTCGGCATGATCGAGTCCAGCCTGATGCGCACCGAGACCGAAACCATCGGCCGC
>NZ_WTVM01000025.1 GCF_012910885.1 Azoarcus taiwanensis
GTGATGCTCGTCGGCGAACAGGTCGGTCTTGATGGCGGTGCGTTTCTTCATGGCTGGCGGCAGAGAACGAAATCAGGACAATCCAATTTTACCAATCACAGAGGTGCCGAGGTTTTTCGAGGCGCCCTTATGGAGACGAGCATGAATATCTTCGAGCAACTCGAGTCAGAAGTACGAGGCTATTGCCGCAATTTCCCGGCAGTCTTCGACACCGCCAAAGGCGCCTGGATGACCGACGTCGACGGACGCCGCTATCTGGACTTCTTCGCCGGTGCCGGAGTGCTCAACTACGGTCACAACCCGGACCGCATCAAGTCGGTGCTCATCGACTACCTGACGCGAGACGGCATCACCCATACGCTGGACATGTACAGTGTCGCCAAGCAGAACTTCCTCGAGCGCTTTCACGAGGTCATCCTTGCGCCACGCGCTCTTGACTACAAGATCCAGTTCCCGGGACCGACCGGCACCAACGCCGTGGAGGCCGCCCTCAAGCTTGCGCGCAAGGTCACCGGCCGGGAACGCGTGGTGAGTTTCACCAACGCCTTTCATGGCATGACGCTGGGGTCGCTCGCGGTCACCGGAAACGGGTTCAAGCGCGCCGGTGCCGGTGTACCCCTCAATCACACGATGGCCGTGCCCTTCGACGGTTACCTGGGCAATCACGTCGATACTCTCGATTATCTCGAGGCGATGCTGGTCGATGACGGCAGCGGTCTCGACACGCCTGCCGCCGTGATTCTTGAAACGGTACAGGCAGAAGGCGGCGTGAACGTGGCCAGCGACGAGTGGCTGCGTCGTCTGCGCGACATTACCAAGGCGCACGACATCCTGCTGATCGTCGACGACATCCAGGTCGGCTGCGGTCGCACCGGCGGCTTCTTCAGCTTCGAATCGTCAGGCATCGTTCCGGACATCGTAACCCTGTCGAAATCCCTGTCCGGCTATGGTCTGCCGCTCGCGCTGGTGATGTTCCGCCCCGAACTGGACCAGTGGGCGCCCGGCGAACACAACGGCACCTTCCGCGGGCACTGCCCCGCCTTCGTCACCGCGACGGCTGCCCTCGACTTCTGGAAAGACGCCTGGCTCGAGAAGAGCGTCAAGGCCAAGGGAAAGCTGGCCGTGGAGCGCCTGTGCAAGATGGTCAAGAACTTCGGCGTCAAGGCCGAGGTGCGCGGCCGCGGACTGATTCTCGGTCTGGCGTTCGAGGATACCGAGCTGGCGGGCACGATCTCGGCCGCCTGCTTCGAGCGTGGTCTGATCATCGAAACTGCGGGCATCAACGACGAGGTGTTGAAGCTGCTGCCGAGCCTTACGATCAGCGAAGAGGAGCTTGAGAAAGGCCTCGACATCATCGAAGCCAGCCTTAAGGCCACCATGAAAGGCGACTCGCGCAGCGCGGCCTGAACGACTGGAGGAAAGCAATAATGATCGTACGAAATCTGGAACAACTCATCGGCACCCCGGCAGAGGTGGACACCGAGGGCTGGACGAGTCGGCGCTTCATTCTCGACAAGGACGGAATGGGTTACTCGGTGCATGACACCTTGATCAAGGCCGGTGCCGTACTCGAGATGGAGTATCGCAACCATCTCGAGACCGTCTATTGCATTGAGGGCGAAGGCGAGATCACCGACCTCGCAACCGGTCAGACCCATCCGATCCGACCGGGCACACTGTATGCACTCAACGCCAATGACCGGCACATCCTGCGCGCCAATCGCGGCACGCACATGCGCATGGTCTGTGTCTTCAATCCGCCGCTCACCGGGCTCGAGGTTCATGACGAAACAGGCGCATATCCGTTGAACCAACCCACGACCGCTAGCGTATGAAGCTCCGGACAGAATTTGCCCGTGGCTGAGCATCATCGAAGGACCACCACATGAACAGCAACACCCTCAGAAAAGACAGTGGCGAGTGCGACATCTACCCATCGAGGGTTCTCGACTCAGCCCGGATCATCCAGCGCCAGGACCCGGTGGTTTACGGCAGCGCAGCGGACGGACCGCTAGATGGCGCTCAGCTGGCTTCCTACGACGGCAAGGGATATCTCTGCATCGACGGGCTCCTCAGTACCGAAGAAATCGCAGTCTTTCTGGAGGAACTCGAAAGGCTGCGTGCGAGCGATCTGGTCAAGCATGCGCCCGAGGCCGTCGTTGAACCTGCGAGCCGTGACCTGCGCTCGGTGTTCGCGGTACACAAGCTGAACCGCATCCTGGCGGGGCTATGCACCCACCCCAAAGTGGTGGCGATTGCACGCCAGCTGCTGGGCGACGAGGTCTATATCCATCAGTCGCGTATCAACTACAAGCCTGGTTTTCGCGGCAAGGAGTTCTACTGGCACTCAGACTTCGAGACCTGGCACGTAGAGGACGGCGTACCGCGCATGCGGATGGTGAGCTGCTCGATCAGCCTCACGCCCAATACACCCACCAACGGACCACTGATGATCATCCCCGGGTCGCATCGCGAATACGTTTCGTGCGTCGGCACAACCCCGGAGGACAATTACCAGCAGTCACTCAAGCGTCAGGAAATCGGTGTTCCTGATGACGCAACACTCGCCGACCTGGTCGAACGCCACGGCATCGACACCATGTTGGGCGCGGCGGGCTCCGCTACGTTCTTCGAATGCAACGTCATGCACGGTTCAAACTCGAACATCACGCCGCTGCCCAGAAGCAACGTTTTCGTCGTGTTCAACAGCGTGTCCAACACGCCGGTCGAGCCGTTCTGCGGTCTCCCTCCCCGCCCCCCGTTCATCGCAGAGCGAGAGGACTTCACGCCGGTTGGCGACCACTGAGCAATCGCCACTGAAACGAAAAACGGCACGTCATGCGTGCCGTTTTTCGTACGCGCAAACAACAGGGCTCACTTGGCCATCTGCCGCTCACGGATCTCCTCAAGCGTCTTGCAGTCGATGCACAAAGTCGCGGTGGGACGAGCTTCCAGACGTTTTAGCCCGATCTCGACCCCGCAGCTGTCACAGTAACCGTATTCGCCGCCATCAATCCTGGCCAATGTTTCGTTTATCTTCTTGATCAGGCGACGCTCTCGGTCACGGTTGCGAAGCTCGAGCGCCATATCCGATTCCTGACTCGCACGATCGTTCGGGTCGGCAAAAACCGTATGGTCATCCTGCATCGTATGCACGGTGCGCTCGATATCCTCCATCATCTCCTTGCGGGCCGCCTCGAGAATCGACCGGAAATGTGCAAGTTGCGCCTCGCTCATGTACTCCTCACCCTTGGCGGGGACATAAGGCTTGAAATGCTTGTGCAGCGTATCGTCTGGCATACCCGGATCCGGTTGTCGATCAGCGAAGCGCCCTTTTAGCAGATTAGTTTTTATGCATCAAGCCTCCAAGCGACACTTGTTGTCATTTTTTCTCCAGAGCCACACCTCACCCCAAAAATCCGCAAAAGCCGTTTGACGCCCCGCGCTCGGGTGTGTATTATTCGCGGCTCTCGGGGTGTAGCGCAGTCCGGTAGCGCGCTTGCTTTGGGAGCAAGATGTCGGGGGTTCGAATCCCTCCACCCCGACCACGGCTTACCCCGAACGCCCGCGGACTCTGCCCGTAGCTCAACTGGATAGAGCACCGGCCTTCTAAGCCGGGGGTTACAGGTTCGATTCCTGTCGGGCAGGCCAATCAGGTTTTCCGGCGGCAGACAAAGTCTGTTGTCGAAAATGGCGGCATTAGCTCAGTTGGTAGAGCACTGGATTGTGGCTCCAGTTGTCACCGGTTCGATCCCGGTATGTCGCCCCAAGCATCAAGCATAAGCCCCCGAAAGGGGGCTTATGCTTTTCCAGCCGCTGATCCGTATCAGGTCCAATCCGCAGGGCCCTGCTCCGTTTCGCTCGTCTGTTGCGCAAAACCATCCCTCTCTCCAATGCTTGGCAGACGTGATGCAGATCACGAACCAATGCTTCGAGCCAGAAAAACTCGGGCGCCAGACCCGTTTACTTGATCTGCGTGATTCCCCACATATCAAGACTGACGTAACTTGGCCGTAAATTAAACACAGCCCTTATGTCCGCAGATATCAACCGAAACAGACCATCCACCGGAGCATCAGCAATGCTTTCCCCCAACAAGGCTAGCGCACCAGCCGGCCCTTCGATTGCCATGCAACTCGGCCTGCTCGTGGCCATCCCGCTAGTGTGTCTCGCCATCCTTTCGTATCTGATCATCAGTGCCAACCTAATTCAGTACCGGGATGCCCGTCTGACTGCGGCGATAGTCGATCTGAACGTCGCCACAGGTAATCTGATTCACCGGCTTCAGATCGAAAGAGGGGCAACAGCGGGCTTCCTTGGCTCGGGCGGTCGCGATTTCGTCAACGTGCTGCCGGAATATCGCGCGGACACCGACCAGGCGCTTCAGCGCTTCATGAACGTTTACGCTGCAAACCAGGCGGCCAAGATACCAGCGGTATCCGCTCGGGAGCAGGAGGTCGGGCGCCAGCTGCAGCAGCTGCAGGATGTTCGCAGCCGGGCGCAATCACTGACTCTTCAACCAGCCGAGAGCGCCGCCTATTACACCGGGACCATCGGGTACCTGATCTCCCTGAAGGCGACCGCCTCCGAATTCACTAATGACCCAGACGTTGCCAGAGCTTCAACCGCTCTGGACGCCCTCGTCCGCGCCAAGGAATCCGCGGGTCTCGAGCGCGCGATGACAACCCAGGTCTACTCGAGTGGTCAGGCAACCGTTCAGCTGTTCATGCGCATCACCGAGTTGGTCAACCGCCAGGAAGCGCTGTTTGAGATCTTCCGCACGAACGCGACACAGGATGAAATCGCACGCCTGCAAACCATTGCCAATTCGGACGAAAGTCGATCAGTGACGACGTTCCGGAACACGCTCGCCGAAAAGTATCGTGAAGGCGGATTCAACGTGCGCGCACAGGACTGGTTCGCAGCCAGCACTGCACGCATTGACCTGATGCACGGACTCGAGCAAACGGTGGCCGACAATATTCGCGGACTTGCAACACGGCAGGAGGCTGCCGCCCAGAACAGCCTGTGGCTTACATCAATCGTTTCGCTGGTGGCGATTCTGCTCACCATCATCGCTTCGGTATGGATCGGGCGCGCAATCAGCAATCCGCTCAAGAAGCTCATCGCCATGGCCGAATTCGTCGACAAGAACGACGATTTCACACGACATGTGGACGCCACTGGCGTGCAGGAAGCGAGGCGCACTGCGGACGCCTTCAACAACCTCATCGACAAGTGCCGTCACATCCTCGGAGAGGTTCGCAGATCGAGCGATGAGCTCTCAGTTGCATCTCATTCGATCAACGAATCGAGCAGTCAACTCAACGCCAGCTCTGCCACACAGGCCGACTCCACATCCGCGGTCGCAGCGGCCGTTGAGGAGGCCTCGGTGAGCATCAGCGAGACGGCCTCCAACGCGCAACGGGTTTCCGGCCTGGTCGAGAACGCGAGCCGCGAGACAAGTGAGGCACTCGAGCTGATGGACAACATGGTCAAACGCGTCCAGGACCTTGCGCGCCAGGTAGAGAGTTCACGCACCAGCCTCGAGCTGCTCGAATCAAACTCTCAGGAGATAGGTGGCATCGTCAACACCATTCGCGAGATTGCAGAGCAGACGAACCTGCTGGCATTGAACGCAGCGATCGAGGCAGCCCGCGCGGGAGAACAGGGCCGCGGCTTCGCGGTAGTCGCGGACGAGGTTCGCAAACTGGCCGAACGAACGTCGATATCAACCGCCTCAATCAGCAAACTGATCGATGGTATTAAGGGCGGCATCGACGGCACCGTGGCGAGGATGAAGGAGGCCGACGAACACGTGTCTGGCAGCCTGGAAATCGTTTCGAGAACCGAGGCAGCGCTGCAACAGATCGGACGCAACTCCACCCAGGTCTCCGAGAGCGTCGAGGACATCACCCTCGCCCTGCGAGAGCAGGACGTTGCCGTGCAGCAGGTCGCGAGCAATGTCGAACGCATCGCGTCGATGACCGACAGCAACAGCGACGCTTCGCGCCGCAACTACGAGACGGCGAAAAGCCTTGACCATCTGTCGAGCTCACTCGACTACCTGGTACACCGCTTCAAGGTCTGAACTATCCCCAACCTATCGTCGAGGTCGACAAAAAAGGGGCGTGGTAATCACGCCCCTTCTTGTTACAGCAGCCGAACATGGAGAAGGTGCGCGGGATGTCCTCCGCGCACCAGCCCGCTCGGTTATTCCTCAGCAGCCTTTTCGATCAAGGCTTTCATGCTGAGCTTGATCTTGCCGCGATCATCAGTCTCGAGCACTTTGACGCGAACCTGCTGACCCTCCGAAAGATAGTCGGACACCGCGTTGACTCGCTCGTTGGCGATCTGCGAAATGTGGAGCAGACCATCCTTGCCGGGAAGGATGTTCACGATGGCGCCGAAGTCCAGGAGACGCAGCACAGTGCCTTCATAGACCTTGCCCACCTCGGCTTCGGCGGTGATGTCCTCGATCCGCTTCTTGGCCGCTTCTGCGCCGCCAGGGTTGACCGACGAGATCTTGATACTGCCGTCGTCCTCGATCTCGATGACGGTACCGGTTTCTTCCTGCAGCGCGCGAATGACCGCACCACCCTTGCCGATCACGTCACGGATCTTGTCCGAATTGATCTTCATCGTGATCATGCGCGGCGCGTATTCGGACACTTCGCCACGATGCGAGGCCAACGCAGCCTTCATCTTGCCGAGGATGTGAAGCCGACCCTCACCCGCCTGAGCCAGCGCGACCTGCATGATTTCCTTGGTGATGCCCTGGATCTTGATGTCCATCTGCAGCGCGGTCACACCATTCTCGGTACCAGCCACCTTGAAGTCCATGTCGCCCAGGTGATCTTCATCGCCGAGGATGTCCGACAGCACCGCAAAACGGTTGCCGTCCTTGATCAGGCCCATCGCGATACCGGCAACGTGCGCTTTCATCGGTACGCCCGCGTCCATCATCGCCAGCGAGCCACCGCAAACCGAGGCCATCGAGCTCGAGCCATTGGATTCGGTGATCTCGGAGACGACGCGCACGGTGTAGCTGAAATCCTCAGCCTTGGGCAGCGCAGCGATCAGTGCGCGCTTGGCCAGGCGACCGTGGCCGACTTCGCGACGCTTGGTGATGCCGACGCGCCCGGTTTCACCGGTGGAGAACGGCGGGAAGTTGTAATGCAGCAGGAAGTTCTCGCGATACTCGCCACCGATGGCGTCAATGATCTGCTCGTCACGTCCGGTGCCGAGGGTCGCGACCACCAGGGCCTGGGTTTCGCCACGGGTGAACAAGGCCGAACCGTGGGTACGCGGCAACACGCCGACACGGATGTCGATCGGGCGCACGGTGCGGGTGTCACGGCCGTCGATACGCGGCTCACCGTCGAGAATGCGGCTGCGGACGATGCCGGCCTCGAGATCATGGAAGATATCCTTGAGCTCGTTGGACGACGGTGCCTCTTCCATCTCCTCGACAATCTTCGCGATCGTGGCGCTGCGGATCTCGGAGATACGCTGGCTGCGTTCCTGCTTGCTGGTGAGGTTGAACGCGGCTTCGAGATCGGCGCCGGCGAGCTCGCGCACGCGTGCGATCAGAGCTTCGTTGGGCGCTGCGGGCTGCCAGTCCCATTCGGGCTTGCCGGCCACTTCAACCAGTTCGTTGATGGCGTTGATCGCGGCCTGCATCTGCTGATGGCCGAACACCACCGAGCCGAGCATGATCTCTTCGGACAGTTCTTTCGCCTCGGATTCGACCATCAGCACCGCCGTAGCGGTTCCGGCGACCACGAGGTTGAGCTCGCTCTCCTGTAACTGGGAGGCGGTCGGATTGAGAATGTAGTCGCCGCCGATGTAGCCAACGCGGGCCGCACCGATCGGACCGTTGAACGGCACACCGGAGAGTGCCAGCGCTGCCGAGGCACCAATCATCCCAAGGATGTCGGGCGATAGGACCGTGACGATGACCTGAACTTCGTTGTAGAAACCATCGGGAAACAGCGGGCGAATCGGGCGATCGATCAGGCGGCAAGTGAGGGTTTCCTTCTCGCTCGGACGACCCTCGCGCTTGAAGAAACCGCCGGGAATCCGGCCTGCTGCGTAGAACTTCTCGACGTAATCGACGGTGAGCGGGAAGAAATCGACACCCGGCTTGGGTTCGCGCTGCGCGACCACCGTGGCGAGCACGACGGTGTCGTCCATGTTGACGATTACAGCACCGCCTGCCTGGCGAGCGACCTCACCGGTTTCGAGGGTAACGGTATGTGCACCGTAGGCAAATGTCTTCTTGATGGCGTTTGGCAAGGTGAATTCCTCTATGTCTTGACGCAGCAACACAACTGCAGGTTTTGTGGCCCCGGCAACCCAGAAACGAAAAAGCCGGCAAGCCCGTCTTCGAGCTCTACCGGCTTCTGGTGCTCATGGAGCCTTGGGATTCGCTTCGTGAGTCGACATGTTTGTCGATACGAGCGGCGTCTTACTTGCGCAGACCCAGACGCTCGATGAGGCCGCGATAGCTGTCGGCGTTCGTACGCTTGAGGTAGTCAAGCAGTTTGCGACGCTGGCTGACCATCTTCAACAGACCACGACGGGAGTGGTGATCCTTGGCGTTTGCCTTGAAGTGGCCGGTCAGGCCATTGATGCGAGCGGTCAGCAACGCGACCTGGACTTCCGGCGAACCGGTGTCGCCCTGTGCGCGTTGGAAATCGGAGACGATCTGCGCTTTCTGTGCGGTTTCGAGAGCCATGTGGTTTATTACTCGTTTGATCTTTAGAACTGAAGCACGTGAGTATATCCAATAATCACCGAACTACTCAATAACTTCTCGCTTTTTTAGGCGTTTTCCGCCGTATTGACCAGGCGCCGCGGCACGACGCCCCGCCCGGCCAGGTACTCGGCCAGACCGATGAACCCCGCTGGGCCGTACACCCGCACCTGTCCTTCGCCTTCAGCCACCTGAACCGCTTGGCCATGGAGGATGGCGCCGGCTTGTGTCGCATCGAGACTCAATACCGGTAGATGGGTCAGCAAGGCATCAACCGCCTGCAACTGTTGCATACGCTCCGCTTCCGGCATCGCTTCGAGCGACTCCAGCGTGAGCGCGTCGGCCAGATCGAATGGACCGATCCCGGTACGACGCAGACCCGCCAGATGGGCACCGCAGCCCAGCACGCGACCGATATCGATTGCCAGTGTGCGAATGTATGTGCCCTTGCTGCACTCGACTCGCATCACGAAGGTGTCCGAGGCGACGTCGGACACCTGCAGGCTGCGTATCGAGACCCGGCGAGCCGAACGCTCGACCTCAACGCCGGCCCGGGCGTACTCGTACAGGGGCTTGCCATCGCGCTTGAGTGCCGAATACATCGGGGGGATCTGCTCGATCTCACCGACAAAGCCCGCGGCCGCAGCTCTTACTGCCTCAGCTGACACTGTGACCTCACGGGTTGCGAGGACCACCCCTTCGGCGTCGCCGGTATCCGTCTCGACCCCCAGCTTGACCAAGGCCTCATAGGCCTTGTCTGCGTCGAGCAGCATCTGCGAGAACTTGGTCGCCTCGCCGAAGGTCAGCACCATGAGTCCGGTGGCCATGGGATCGAGCGTGCCGGTGTGGCCGGCCTTCTTCGCATTCAGCAAACGGCGCGCCGACTGAAGTGCACCGTTGGACGACATGCCCTTCGGCTTGTCCAGCAACAGTACGCCGTCGACCGCCTTGCGCGGCGGCCTTGTCTTGGTCACCACAGAACGCCTCAGGACTCGGACTCGTTACGACTCGAGCGAGCCTCGTCCTCTCGGACGACATCGTCGATCAGGCGCGAAAGGCGGCTGCCCTGCTCCACCGAGGCGTCGTAGTGGAAATGCAGCTCGGGCGTGGTGTGGATACGAACCCGCCGGCCCAGTTCCCGGCGCAGGAACCCGCTCGCGCGTCTGAGTCCACGAAGAATCTCGTCCAGCCCCTCTTCGCCCTGCATCGAGGTGAAGAACACCTTGGCGTGAGCGTAGTCCGGCGAGATCTCAACGTCGGTCAGCGTGATCAAGCCAATGCGCGGGTCCTTCACCTCGAGCCGCAGGAGCTCTGCGAGCTCCCGCTTTATCTGCTCGGTGACCCTTTGGCTGCGCGAGAATTCCTTGGCCATCAGAGCGTCCGCGCGATTTCCTGAATTTCGAACACTTCAAGCTGATCGCCTTCCTGGACGTCATTGAAGTTCTTGATCGACAGACCGCATTCGAAGCCCGACTTGACCTCCTTGACGTCGTCCTTGAAGCGCTTGAGCGAATCGAGCATGCCGGTATGGACCACAACGTTGTCGCGCAACACTCGCACGTGCGACCCGCGCTTGACCTGGCCTTCCTTGACGTAGCAGCCGGCAACCGCGCCGACTTTCGGCACACGGAAGACCTGGCGAACCTCGACCATACCGATGATGCTCTCGCGTTGTTCCGGAGAGAGCATGCCGGACAGCGCGGCTTTCACCTCATCCACAGCATCGTAAATGATGTTGTAGTAACGGATGTCCACCCCGTAGCTTTCCGCCAGTTTGCGAGCACCGGCATCGGCGCGGGTATTGAAGCCGATGATGACCGCACCGGAAGCCTGGGCAAGGTTGACGTCGGATTCGCTGATGCCGCCCACTGCGCCGTGAATGACGTTGACACGCACTTCATCGGTGGAGAGCTTGTTGAGCGACTGAACCAGCGCCTCCTGAGAGCCCTGCACGTCCGCCTTGACGATAAGCGGCAGAATCTTGGCTTCCGCTTCGCCCATTTGCTCGAAGATGTTCTCGAGCTTGGCGGCCTGCTGCTTCGCCAACTTGACATCGCGGAACTTGCCCTGACGGAACAGCGCAATCTCGCGAGCCTTCTTCTCGTCCGCAAGTGCGATGGCTTCGTCGCCAGCGCCCGGAACGTCGGACAGACCGAGGATCTCGACCGGAATCGACGGACCGGCCTCATCGACTGGCTTGCCGTTCTCGTCAAGCATTGCTCGGATACGACCATAGGTCGCGCCGACCAGCACCATATCTCCCTTGCGCAGCACACCGGATTGAACCAGCAGCGCAGCGACCGGACCGCGACCCTTGTCAAGACGCGCTTCGACCACCAGACCCTTGGCCGGCGTATCGATCGGTGCAGTCAGCTCCAGGACCTCGGCCTGCAACAGCACCGCATCGAGCAGTTCGTCGATACCCTGACCGGTCTTGGCCGAGACATGGACGAACATCGCTTCACCGCCATACTCCTCAGGCACGACACCCTCGGACACGAGCTCCTGCTTCACACGCTCGGGGTTGGCTTCGGGTTTGTCGATCTTGTTCACCGCGACGACCACAGGCACACCGGCCGCCTGGGCATGGTGAATCGCTTCGCGGGTCTGAGGCATCACGCCGTCATCGGCAGCAACGACCAGAATGACGATATCGGTCGCCTTGGCACCACGGGCACGCATCGCGGTAAACGCTTCGTGACCCGGGGTATCAAGGAAGGTCACCATGCCGCGCGGCGTTTCAACGTGGTAGGCGCCGATATGCTGTGTAATACCGCCCGCTTCACCGGCGGCCACCTTGGCTGTACGAATGTAGTCGAGCAGCGACGTCTTGCCGTGGTCGACGTGGCCCATCACGGTCACGACCGGCGCACGCGGCTCGATCGTCGCGTCGTGATGCTCCTCACCGCTATCGAGGAACGCGTCCGGATCGTCCAGCTTGGCCGCAAACGCACGGTGCCCCATTTCCTCGACCACGATCAACGCGGTCTCTTGGTCGAGCACCTGGTTGATGGTGACCATCGAACCCATCTTCATCAGGGTCTTGATCACTTCGGCAGCCTTCACCGACATCTTGTGTGCAAGATCGGCAACCGTAATCGTTTCCGGCACATGCACATCGCGCGTGATCTGTTCGACAGGTGCCTGGAAGTGCTTCTGGTTGCGCTGCGCACCGCGGCCTCCGCGACCTGCGCCACGCGAGCCGCGCCACGAAGCCGCTGCACCACCGACCTCGCCACGCGTCTTCATGCCGCGGCGCTTCGATTCTTCTTCAGCGGCGGTGCTGCGCGGAGCACGCTTGACATCCTTCTTGCCGGCCGCTTTGTCGTCGGTCCTGACCGGACGATGCAGGGTCCCTGTCGGACCCTTGGCGGCTTCCGGCTGCTTGGCAGCAGCCTCGGACTGAGCCTTCGCCTGCGCCTCTTCGTCGAGGCGCCGGGCTTCGGCTGCCGCCCGTGCGGCAGCTGCCGCGGCTTCACGCTCCTGACGCATGCGAAGGTCGGCTTCCTGGCGCGCGCGCAGGGCCTGATGACGCTCGGCCTCGCGTTCTCGAGCGGCGATTTCTTCTTCACTCAGAATGGAAGGACGGACCGCGCGTTTGCGCGCCTTGGGCTGCACCGCCTCACCTGCGGTCGCACTTGTGTCTTCAGCCTCAGCAGTCGCGGCCGTATCGGGTTCGGCGACTTCTTCCGCTGCAACGACCTGCTCCGGCTCGACGGCCTGCACTACAGGCTCAGGTTCCGGCTCGGGCTCCGGCTCAGGCATCGGGGCCGGCACTTCGGGCTCGGCCTGCGGCGGCGCTACGGCTTCAGCGCTGGCCTGCACCGGCTCGTGCACCTCTGCGGCAGGCGTCACATCCTGTAGCTCTTCGGCCTGGGCCTCGGGTGACGGTGCACCCGTCTCGGCTACGAGTTCGTCACGTTTGACGAACACGCGCTTCTTCCGCACTTCGACCTGAACCGTCCGCGCACGGCCGGAAGAGTCGGTGGCACGAATCTCGGATGTCTGACGACGGGTCAGCGTGATCTTGCCCTTGGGACGGGTCTCACCATGCGAGCGACGCAGGTAATCGAGCAACTGCGCCTTGTCCTGCTCGGTAAGCAGATCGTTCACGCCGCTTTTGTCCACGCCGGCACGCTGCAATTGTTCGAGCAGCACCGGCGCCGGCATCTTCAGCTCACCGGCAAATTGTAGAACGCTCATCTGTTCCATTGATTCCCTCCCTTCATTCTTCGAACCAGTGCGCGCGCGCGACTGAGATCAGCGCGGCGGCACGCTCGGCATCAATGTCTGCGAGCTCCACCAGTTCGTCGACCGCGAGATCGGCAAGATCGTCGCGCGTCTGGATGCCATGCTGCGCCAGCGTGGCAGCGAGCGTGCGCTCCATGCCTTCGAGGCTCAGCAGGTCTTCGGATACTTTCTCGAGTTGTTCCTCGGTAACGATTGCCTCGGTCAGCAGCACGTTCCGGGCACGGTCGCGAAGTTCATTGACCGTCTCCTCGTCGAAGGCTTCGATCTCGAGCATTTCGGCGAGCGGCACGTAGGCGATCTCCTCGAGCGAGGTGAAACCCTCGTCGATCAGGATATCGGCGAGTTCCTCGTCGACATCGAGCTTGGCCATGAACTCGTCGCGCATGGTCTGGCGCTCGGCGTCTGACTTCTTCGCCGACTCCTCCTCGCTCATGAGATTGATCGTCCAGCCGGTCAGCTCGGAGGCGAGCTTCACGTTCTGGCCGCCCCGCCCGATCGCCACCGCGAGGTTGTTCTCGTCCACCACCACGTCCATGGAGTGATTCTCCTCGTCCACCACGATGGACAGGACCTCGGCAGGCTGCAGGGCAGCGATGACGAACTGCGCAGGATCGGAAGACCAGACGATGATGTCGATCTGTTCGCCAGCGATCTCGTTGCGCACCGCGGTAACCCGCGAGCCGCGCAAACCGACGCAGGTGCCGATCGGATCGATGCGCTGATCATGCGACTGCACGGCGATCTTGGCGCGCAGTCCGGGGTCACGAGCGCAAGCCTTGACTTCGAGCAGCCCTTCCTCGATCTCGGGAACCTCCAGCTCGAACAGCTTCGCAACGAACTCAGGCGCGGTGCGCGACAGAATCAGCTGCGGACCGCGCGCACCGCGATCGATGCGTTGCAGAAAGGCTTTGACACGGTCGCCGACGCGCAGAATCTCTCGCGGGATCATCTGATCACGAGGAATCACGGCTTCGAGACGTCCGACTTCGATGATTGCGTTGCCACGCTCCATACGCTTGATCGAGCCGGAGACGAGATGCTCGTCACGCTCGAGAAAGTCGTTCAGCACCTGCTCGCGTTCGGCATCGCGAATCCGCTGCAGGATGACCTGCTTGGCCGCCTGTGCGCCAACGCGACCAAAATCGATCGGCTCGAGCGGCTCCTCGATGTAGTCGCCGACTTCGATGTCAGCCTGGATCTCGCGCGCATCGATGATGCCCATCTCGGCTTCGTCGTTGACCACCTCTTCGTCAGGCAGGACGACCCAGCGACGGAACGACTGATAGTCGCCGGTTGCCCGATCGATTTCCACCCGGACATCGGAATCGTCATGCACACGCTTCTTGGTTGCGGACGCGAGCGCGGACTCGAGCGCGCCAAAGACGATGTCCTTGTCGACGTTCTTTTCGCGGGCCAGCGCATCCACAAGCAGCAAAATTTCGCGGCTCATTGTTCTAAAACCTCCAAATCCGAGTGCTTAAAACCTGGGTACCAGGCGTGCTTTTTCTATCTCTTCGAACGGCAGTTCGAGCTGACCTTTCTCGGTCGTCAGAATCACCTTGCCGTTCTCGAATCCGCCCAGAACCCCCGCGAAATTGCGCTGATTGCCGATGGGCATGCTCAACCGGACCTGAATGTCGCTGCCAACGAAACGCTCGAAATCCGCTTGCTTCTTCAGCGGCCGATCGAGACCAGGCGACGACACTTCGAGGCGGTCGTAATCCACGTTCTCCACTTCGAACACTCTGGTGAGCTGATTGCTGACAGCTGCACAGTCATCCACCGTCACGCCACGCTCGATATCGATGAAGACCCGCAGTAGACGACCCTTCGGCGACATTTCGAGATCAACCAGCTCGTATCCGAGACCGGCAACGATCTGTTCGACCAGAGCTTCGATGTTCATTTCCTTGCCTACAAATGAAAAATGGGCGAAACGCCCATCCCTGTTGAAACCAACCGGAAAAGCCGGTCGGCGACCAGAGCCACCGACCAAAGCTTTTAGATTATAGCGGGTAATTGACTTTCTGTGGAAGTTCCACCTAATGCTCCAACTGCTACTCGCTACGCTTCTTGGGCGTGTAACGCGGACGCGTTCGATGCAGCTTCGGCTCCCCACTGCCCCGCGGGTCGGGCCTGGTCTGGCGCTGCGGGCGTGGCAAGCCGGCCAATTCGTAGGCATCGGCCTCCGGCAGCTCCATCCACATTCCGCGCTTGAGTCGCGCGGGCAGCTCGATCGAACCGTAACGCACGCGCATCAAGCGGCTCACCGTCAGCCCTACCGCCTCGAACATCCGCCGCACCTCGCGGTTGCGCCCCTCGAACAAGGTGACGCGGTACCAGTGATTGACGCCCTCACCACCGGCGTCGGCCAGACTCGAAAACTTGGCCAGACCATCCTCGAGCTGGATTCCGCTGGTCAGTGATTCGATCTGCTGTTCGTCGAGTTGGCCAAGCAGCCGCACCGCATATTCCCGCTCAAGTTCGAAGCTCGGGTGCATCAACCGATTCGCAAGCGTGCCGTCGTCGGTAAACAGCAGCAGGCCTGAGGTATTGAAGTCGAGCCGACCGACAGCAATCCAGCGGCCGCGTCGCAGGATCGGCAATCGGTCGAACACCGACGGCCGGCCCTCGGGATCGTCCCGCGATACGATTTCGCCCTCGGGCTTGTGGTACAGGAGCACCCGTGGGGCACGAGCGACGAAGCGCAGGGGAACGAGGCGCCCATTGACTTTGACGCGATCGCCCGGGCCTACCTTCTGTCCCGGCACCGCAATCTCGCCGTTGACCTCGATACGCCCTTCGGCGATCCAGTCATCCACCTCGCGCCTGGAGCCGATACCGAAGCGCGCCAACACCTTTTGCAGCCGCTCGGGTTCAACCGGCGGATTGAGATCCTCTCTCCGGCGCGGGCCGCGAGCTGAGGCGCGCGGCGAGTCCTTGGCCCCTGCCTCGCGCCTGCTGCGCGGAAAATCGGGCGGGCCCGCATCGCTTCTGCTTCGCGGAGAATCGGTCGCTCCCGCCTGGCGCCTGCCGCGCGGTGACGGGCTTTGCTCAGCCGCCCCGCTCGACGCTCTCGTCGTGGGCTTCTTCGTCGGTGGGCGCAGCGGACTGCGTGATTTCTTGCGTATCGACAAGTTCCATAATCCTTTCAATATCGGTCAGCGCCGGCAACTCGGTGAGGGTCCGCAAACCCATCTCGTCGAGAAAGCGTTTCGTCGTCGCGAACAACGCGGGCCGACCAGGGGTGTCACGATGACCGACGACGTCGATCCAGCCTCGTGACTCGAGTGTCTTGATGACGCTCGGGGAGACCGCGACGCCGCGCACCTCCTCGATGTCACCGCGGGTTACGGGTTGACGGTAGGCGATGATGGCCAGGGTTTCCAGTACCGCGCGCGAATAACGTGGCGAACGCTCGTCCTTGAGACGGTCGAGATACACCTGGTATTCGGCGCGGGTCTGGAATCGCCAGCCGGAGGCGAGCTGCACCAGCTCCACGCCACGGTCGCTCCAGTCGGTGCGCAATTCATCCAGCAGGCGCCGCACCAGTTCGCTGCCCGGGTCCGGCTCGAACAGCCTGCGCAACTGGCTCACTGCAAGAGGTGCGCTGGCCACCAACAATGCGGCCTCGATAACCCGCTTGCAGTCTTCAGGCGTGTTCGCTTGCATCGGCCAGTCTGACATAAATCGGCGCGAACGCATCAGTCTGCGCCAGGTTGATCATACGCTCCTTGACAAGCTCCAGCACCGCCAGAAAGCAGACCACCACACCAGCCGCGCCGAGCTTGAGATCGAACAGCGAATCGAACACCACGAACGCTCCACCTTCGAGACGCCGCAACACCATGCTCATGTGCTCACGCACCGAAAGCTCGTCGCGACGCACGGTGTGATGCCGCGTCAGCCGCACCCGCTTCATGATGCGCAGCCACGCGACCTGAAGCTCGTGAAGGCTCACTTCCGGCTGCCGCTCCACGATGCGTTCGGTGACGACCACACCCACCCATTCGAAATCCCGGCCCGCGCGCGGCAGCACGTCGAGCCGCGCTGCGGCCATCTTCATCTGTTCATATTCGAGCAGCCGCCGCACCAGTTCTGCCCGAGGATCGAGACCATCATCTTCAACCGCCTTGGGTGGTCTCGGCAGCAGCATGCGCGACTTGATCTCGAGCAGCATCGCGGCCATCAGCAGATAGTCCGCCGCCAGCTCCAGGTTGTTGCGTCGCATTGCCTCGACATAGACCAGATATTGATTGGTCAGCGGTGCCATCGGGATGTCGAGGATGTCCAGATTCGACTTGCGGATCAGGTAGAGCAGCAGATCGAGGGGACCTTCGAAGGCCTCAAGGATCACCTCGAGCGCATCAGGCGGGATGTACAGGTCCCGGGGTAGCTCGAGCAGGGGCTCGCCGTAGATACGCGCCACCGCCTCGCGCTCGGCGACGGTCTCATGCGGTGGCAGATCGAGCGGCAGATTCATCGACGGCCCTCTTCAGCCGGCCCGGACCCGGGCACAAACCGGAGTGGTCAGGAGTAGGACAAGCCCATGGACTCGCGCACGTCGCGCATCGTCTCCTGCGCAAGCTTGCGCGCGCGCTCGCAGCCATCGGCAATGATGTTGCGCACCAGCGAAGGGTCCTCGACATACGGCTGAGCCCGTTCGCGCATGACCGCCTGCTCCTTGAGCACCGCATCGATCACCGGCTGCTTGCACTCGATGCAGCCGATTCCGGCGCTGCGACAGCCCTTCTGGACCCAGTCGCGGGTGTCGTCATCCGAGTAGATCTCATGGAACTGCCACACCGGGCACTTGGCGGGATCACCCGGATCTGTGCGACGCACCCGCGCCGGATCGGTCTGCATGGTGCGGATTTTCTTGGTCACCGATTCCGGCTCTTCGCGCAGGAAGATTGTGTTGCCGTAACTCTTGGACATCTTCTGCCCATCCAGCCCCGGCATGCGGGCCGCATGTGTCAGCAAGGCCTCGGGTTCTACCAGAATCATCTTCGACGAACCTTCGAGGTAACCATAGAGGCGCTCGCGGTCGCCCATGCTCAGGTTCTGAGCTTCCTCGAGCAAGGCGTGAGCACGCTCGAGCGCGGTTTCCTCGCCTTCCTGCTGAAAACGGGTGCGCAATTCGTAGTACAACCTGGCGCGCTTGGAGCCGAGCTTCTTGACCGCCTCCTGGGCCTTTTCCTCGAAACCAGGCTCGCGCCCATAGAGGTGGTTAAAGCGGCGCGCGACCTCGCGCGTGATCTCGACGTGGGGCACCTGGTCCTCGCCCACCGGCACCTTGTCGGCACGGTAGATCAGGATGTCGGCCGATTGCAGCAAGGGGTAGCCGAGAAAACCGTAGGTCGACAAATCCTTGTTGGAGAGCTTCTCCTGCTGGTCCTTATAGGTCGGCACACGCTCCAGCCAGCCCAGCGGACACATCATGGACAACAGCAAATGCAGTTCCGCGTGCTCGGGCACCCGCGACTGAATGAAGAGCGTCGCCTGACTGGGGTCGACACCGGCCGCAAGCCAGTCGATGAGCATGTCCCAGACGCTTTCCTCGATGACCTGAGGCGAATCGTAGTTGGTGGTCAGTGCATGCCAGTCGGCCACGAAGAACAGACAGGGATACTCTTCCTGAAGGCGGACCCAGTTCTTGAGCACGCCGTGGTAGTGGCCGAGATGCAGGCGACCGGTCGGTCGCATGCCTGAGAGAACGCGTTCTGCGTACATGTTTTAACCGTAGAAACCGAAAAAAGTGGCGAGAGCATAACGGAAGGTGGCGATCAGTGGCCACAGGATCGCGCCCAGCACGCCGGTGAACAGCATCACGAGCAGGATCGGAAAACCGAACGGCTCGAGACGGGAGAAATGCCAGGCAAGCTTGCCAGGCAGCAGGCTCACCGCAATCCGGCCCCCATCCAGGGGCGGAATCGGCAGCAGATTGAGGAACATCAGCACCGCGTTGATGAGCATGCCGGCTTCGGCCATCTGCATCATGGGCAAGGTATAGGCAGTCTCGGGCGTGGATGTCGCGAACTTGAAAAGCATCGCCCAACCGATCGCCATGACCAGGTTGGTGAACGGCCCGGCGGCCGCGACCCACAACATGTCACCCTTGGGATTGCGCAAGCGGCTGAAATTGACCGGTACCGGCTTTGCCCAGCCAAACAGGATCCCACCCATGCCCGATAGCGTGCTCAGCGCGAGGATGCCGATCGGGACCAACACAGTACCAACGGGATCGATGTGCTTGAACGGATTCAGGGTGATCCGGCCCGCCAACTCCGCGGTCGGATCGCCGAAATGGCGGGCGACATATCCGTGCGCCGCTTCGTGCAGGGTGATCGCCAGCAACACGGGCAAGGCCCAGATTGCGATCGTGGGTATCAGGGCTTCCATTACGATGGGCTCGACGTGCGCGGATCGCGCAAAGACGCGATTCTATCAGGCTGAGCGGATCTCAACCCTATCCTCACGCCGCAACCTGCGGCGTGAAGGCCCTGAGCGCCATCGATCAATCGGCGCTCAAGCCGAAGGGCTCGAGGCTGCCCCGGCCGGCTCGAACCAACTCCGGAGCACCGCTGGTGAGGTCGATAACCGAGGTCGCCTCCGGTCCGCAAAACCCCGCCTCGATGACCAGATCAAGCTGCTTGCCAAGGCGATCGCGGATTTCCTCGGGGTCGGTCAGAGGCATATCGTCACCGGGCAGCAGCAGCGTGGAGGTGAGAATCGGCTCCCCCAGCTCCTGCAGAAGCGCTGCCACCACGGGATGATCGGGAACGCGCAGCCCGATGGTCTTGCGCTTGGGATGCATCATTCTTCGCGGCAGCTCCTTGGTGCCTTCGAGGATGAAGGTGTAGGTACCAGGCGTGGTTGCCTTGAGCAGACGATAAATCGCGTTGTCGACCCGCGCATAGGTGCCGATCTCGGACAAGTCCCGACACATCAGCGTGAAGTGGTGGCGTTCGTCGACGCCACGAATCCGCCGGATCCGCTGCAGAAGCGCGGCGTCACCCATGTGTCCGCCAAGCGCATACGCGGAATCGGTCGGAAACGCGACCAGACCCCCATCACGGATGATTTGAGCTGCCTGCCGGACAAGGCGAGGCTGCGGCTGCTCGGGATGCATCGAGAAGAACTGGGACATGGGAGGCGATTTCCGTGACGACTGATGTGCGCGGCAAAACGTTTAATTTAACACCTTCCAGCTGGCCGGCTGTCAGATCAACCGCCGCCAGACCGGATCGACTCCGGCCGGCATCGGATCGCAACGCCCGAGGTCGACACGGCTCTCCTTCTCGCCGTGAAAGTCGGAGCCCCGCGAGGCGAGCAACCCGTATCGTTTTGCGATCTCTGCGAACTCGCGCACTTCGGACTCGGTGTGAGCGCCCGAAACCACCTCAATTGCCTCACCACCAGCCGCGACGAAGCGCTCGTAAAGGTGATCGAACTGCTGCGGGCTGAAGCGGTAGCGCGCCGGATGGGCAATGACCGCGACCCCTCCGGCAGCACGAATCCAATTCACCGCATCTTCAAGAGATGCCCATACATGCGCCACATAGCCGGGCTTGCCCTCGGCGAGATAGTGCTGGAATACCGTCGATACGTCCGGCATGAGTCCGCAGGCAACGATATGACGAGCGAAATGGGCCCGGCTCACCAGTTCGGGATTGCCCACGAAGCGCTGCGCCCCAGCGAGCGCGTCGGGAACGCCGACTGCCTCGAGCGCTTCGGCGATTCGCTCAGCCCGTTCGCCACGACCACTGCGCACCTGTTCGAGGCCTTTGCGCAAGGTGTCGTTGCGATGATCGATACCAAGACCAACGATGTGAACCGTTTGATCGAACAGGGACACCGAAATCTCGACGCCGGCGACGAAACGCAGACCCAGCTTCTGGGCCGCAGCGACCGCCTCCTCGATACCATCGACCGAGTCGTGGTCAGTCAGCGCGAACAACTCCACGCCGTTGCGCACCGCGCGGTCAACCACCTCGGCCGGCGCATGCCAACCGTCAGACACCGTCGAGTGGCTGTGCAGATCGGCATTAAGGTCGAGCAAAGACGTGGTCACGATGACTTTCCCAGGAAACGAGCAATCGCCGCGGCAACCGCCGCAGGCTGATCATGATGCATATTGTGACCGCTGTCGCTGATCTCCAGTTCGCTGAAGCGGCGGAAACAGGCACCGGCCTCGCGATAGCTTTCGTCGTCGATGCCGAATTTCCGGCGCCACGTCGGATCGGCCTGCACCAACCACAACACGTCAGCCGCGACCCGCCGCCAGCAGGCTTCCACCTCGGCACGACGGTAGAGCACCGGATTGACGTTGCGATGCGCCGCATCGATCGCGGGCCGGAAGCCACCCGCGCCGTCAGACTCGGTGAGGTGTTCGGCCAGAAAACCTGCCTTTGCCTCGTCGAGACGTGGGTTGTCGCGCATCAGGCGTCGAGCGAAAGACTCGAGGTCCGGATACGAGCGAAACCCGTCCGCCGCTGCCAGCTGATTGAGCCACTTCTCGAACCGGCCCGGTGCCTCCACCGCCGCACTGTCGGGCAGTCCGAATGCATCCATGGCCACTACCTTTCGCACCCTCCCCGGCCGAACGCCGGCGTAGGTACAGGCAATGTTGCCGCCCATGCTGTGACCGACGAGATCAACCTCCCCGTGCGGCTGAAGAACCCGCAACAAGGCATCGAGATCGGCAAGATAGTCCGGAAACCAGTATGCGTCGCCACAGCGGTCGCTACGACCGAAGCCCCGCCAGTCAGGGGCGACAAGATGCCAGCCGGGGCCGAGCGCATCCGCCAGAAACTGGAAGGTGGCCGAAACGTCGGCCCAGCCGTGCAGCAGGAAGACCGTGGGCCCGTCTCCGGGGGCACCCCACTCGCGTACGTGGTAGCGGATGCCGCGCAGTTCGACGAAGTGGCATTTCGAGGTTCGCATCGGCGGAAAGATACCACCAATGCCGACGTTGCCACCCGCCCGGCGCGGTGGTAAGGTGCGCGGCAGGCGCGGGAGAGAACTCCCGCATTGCAGCCTCAAGTGCAACAGGCTGCTTGGAGTCGCCGAAGGCGTAACCCCCCCCGGAATCGCTCAGGCAAACGGACCGCGCCCGAAATACCATTCTGGAGAGCGATGTCGGCGCGAGCGCCAGGGGCATCCACCGAAGGGGCACCCGGACTGCGGTCAGGCCGGAATCTCTCAGGTACAAGGGACAGATGGGGGCATCTCGTCGCGCGATGTGCGACGTCGGTTTATGCTTCTGCCCTCTTTCTGGAATCCGCGCTCATGAACAGCTCCGCCAAACTCACGCCCCTCCACGACCGGCATCTTGCTGCCGGCGCACGTATGGTCGACTTCGCCGGCTGGGACATGCCGGTGAACTACGGCTCGCAGATCGAGGAGCACCACGCAGTGCGCCGCGACGCCGGCATGTTCGACGTCTCCCACATGCTCGCGCTCGACCTGTCCGGCGCCGGTGCCATGCCCTTTCTGCGCCGACTTCTCGCCAACGACGTGCTCAAGCTGCAGACCTCCGGCAAGGCCTTGTATTCGTGCATGCTCAACGAAGCGGGCGGCGTGATTGACGACCTCATCGTCTACTTCATTTCGGCCAGCGAATACCGCCTGGTGGTCAACGCCGGCACTGCCGACAAGGACGTCGCCTGGATGCGCAAGCAGATTGCGGCCGGCGGCGACAACGTCACGCTGGAGTCCCGCCGTGATCTTGCGATGATCGCGGTGCAGGGACCGAACGCGATCGAACGCGCATCGCGTGCGATTCCCGAGCTCAACACTGCCCGCGGCCTGCCGCCCCCGTTCAGCGCGGTACGCCTGAGCGACCTCTTCATCGCCCGCACTGGCTACACCGGCGAAGACGGTCTGGAGATTACCGTACCCGCTCATCGTGCGGCAGACATGTGGGACGCCCTCGTCGCCGCTGGCGTCAAACCCTGCGGCCTCGGCGCGCGGGATACGCTGCGCCTGGAAGCCGGCATGAACCTTTACGGCCAGGACATGGGCGAAGAGGTCTCTCCACTCGACGCAGGCCTGTCCTGGACGGTCGACCTGCGAGACGACGAGCGCGACTTCATCGGTCGCAGCGCGCTCGAGGCTCACGGCGAACGCAAGGCCTTCCTCGGCCTCGTCCTCGAAGACAAAGGCGTGTTGCGAGCCCACATGAAGGTCGTCACACCTCACGGCGACGGCGAAACCACCAGCGGCAGCTTCTCGCCGACGCTCGAGCGCTCCATTGGCTTTGCCCGTCTGCCCACCGGGACCCAAGCCGGCCAGGCGGTGCAGGTCGAAGTGCGTGGCAAGCCACTCGCCGCCCGCACGGTGAAGCTTCCCTTCGTCCGCAACGGCAAGATCCTCATCGACTGATCCTCTTCGCCGGGGCGACGAACCAGCCCCGGCCCCAGCAATCCACGCAACCGCCAACCAGCCAGGAGTTCCGCATGAGCAACATTCCCGCCGACCTCAAGTACACCAAGTCCCACGAGTGGATCCGTCAGGAATCCGACGGCACGCTGACCATCGGCGTGACCGATCACGCCCAGGAAGCGCTTGGCGACATCGTCTTTCTCGAACTGCCCGAAGAGGGACGCAGCGTCGAGGCCGGCGATGCCTGCGCCGTGATCGAATCCGTGAAGGCAGCCTCCGACATCTACGCGCCGGTTGCCGGTGAAATCGTGGCCTTCAACCAGGCTGCAGTCGACGCGCCCGAGAGCGTCAATAGCGACGCCTACGCCGCCTGGCTGTTCCGCATCAAGCCTGCCGGCGAAGTCTCCGGACTGCTGGACGCCGCCGGCTACGAAGCCGAAATCGCCTGAACCAAGCACACTCCCGACCCCAACACGCCCACCATGTCGAATAACGCCCCCTCCCTGGCTGCCCTCGAGCAGCGCGACGCTTTCGTCCACCGCCACATCGGCCCCAACGCGGGCGAGATCGAATCCATGCTCTCGACCATCGGCGCGCCGGATGTCGAGGCGCTGATCGCACAGACCGTACCGGAGGATATCCGTCTGCGTGCGCCGCTCGCCCTCGAGCCCGCCAAGCCGGAGCACGAGGCGCTCGCCGCGCTGCGCGTGCTTGCCCAGCGCAACGTGGTCAAGAAGTCGCTGATCGGCATGGGCTACTACGGCACCCACACACCGGCGGTGATTCTGCGGAACGTGATGGAGAACCCGGGCTGGTACACCGCCTACACGCCCTACCAGGCGGAGATCGCCCAAGGGCGGCTGGAGGCGCTGCTGAACTACCAGCAGATGGTCGTCGACCTCACCGGCATGGAGCTGGCCAACGCGTCGCTGCTTGACGAAGCCACCGCCGCCGCCGAGGCGATGACGATGGCGCGCCGCGTGAGCAAATCGAAGAGCAACGCCTTCTTCGTCGACGAGGCCTGCTTCCCGCAAACCATCGACGTGGTGCGCACGCGCGCCGGCTACTTCGGTTTCGAACTGGTATTCGGGCCGGCCAGTGCCGCTGGCGAACACGAGGTCTTCGGCGCATTGCTGCAATACCCGGATGAGCACGGTGCGGTCACCGACCTCTCCGGACCGATCGCGGGACTCAAGGACAAGGGCGCAGTGGTGGCGGTCGCCACCGACCTGATGGCGCTGATGCTGCTCAAGTCGCCGGGCCAGCTTGGCGCCGACATCGCGCTCGGCTCGGCCCAGCGATTTGGCGTGCCGATGGGATTCGGCGGTCCGCACGCGGCCTTCTTTGCCTGCCGCGAAGCCTTTGTCCGCGCGATGCCAGGTCGCATCATCGGGGTGTCGAAAGACGCCCGCGGCAAAGTCGCACTGCGCATGGCACTGCAGACCCGCGAGCAGCACATCCGCCGCGAGAAGGCCAACTCCAACATCTGCACCTCCCAGGTCCTGCTTGCCAACATGGCGGGCCTCTATGCGGTCTATCACGGCCCGCAGGGGCTGCGCACCATCGCCGAGCGCATCCACCGGCTCGCCGGCATTCTTGCCCGCGCGCTCGGCAATGCCGGCTTCGAACTGGTCGGCCAGCATTTCTTCGACACCCTTCAGGTCAGAACCGGCGAACAGACTGCCGCCCTGCTCGCAGCGTGCGAGGCGGCCGGCTACAACCTTCGCCGGGTGTCGGATGAGAGCCTCGGCCTGTCGGTGGACGAAACCACAACCGCCGCCGACGTGCGCGCACTGCTCGCCTGCTTCGGAATCCAGGCCGACATCGATACCCTCGATGCCGAGGAAGCCGCGGCCGGTCCGCGCGTTCCGGCCGCGCTGCTGCGCGAGGATGCGGTGCTCACCCACCCGGTGTTCAATACCCATCACACCGAGCACGAGATGCTGCGCTACCTCAAGCGACTGCAAAACCGCGACCTCGCGCTCGATCATTCGATGATCTCGCTCGGCTCGTGCACGATGAAACTCAACGCCACCAGCGAGATGATTCCGGTCACCTGGCCGGAGTTCGCCAACATGCATCCGTTCGCACCGATCGCCCAGGCGCGCGGCTATCTCGAGATGATCGAGGGTCTGGCCGATTACCTGCGCGCGGTCACCGGTTTCCCGGCGATCTCGATGCAGCCCAACTCGGGCGCACAGGGCGAATACGCCGGTCTGGTCGCGATCGCGCGCTACCACGCGAGCCGCGGCGAAGCCCATCGCGATGTCTGCCTGATCCCCAAGTCTGCCCACGGCACCAACCCGGCCACCGCCCAGATGTGCGGCATGCGCGTGGTCGTGGTCGCCTGCGACGACAACGGCAACGTCGATGTCGAAGACCTTCGCGCCAAGGCGACACAGCACGCCGACAAGCTCGCCGCGCTGATGATCACCTACCCCTCCACCCACGGCGTGTTCGAAGCCTCGGTGCGCGAGATCTGCCGCATCGTGCATGAGCAAGGCGGGCAGGTGTACATGGACGGCGCCAACCTCAATGCCCAGGTCGGTCTGACCTCACCGGCTGTGATCGGCGCCGACGTGTCGCACATGAACCTGCACAAGACCTTCTGCATCCCCCACGGCGGTGGTGGTCCGGGCATGGGGCCGATCGGGCTCGCGGCGCATCTCGCGCCCTTCATGGCAGACCACGTCGTGGCCCCAACCGGTGGCGAAGACCGCCCCAACCCTGGCCAGGGCGCAGTCTCGGCCGCACCGTTCGGCTCGGCGAGCATCCTGCCGATCTCGTGGATGTACATCACGATGATGGGCGGCGAAGGGCTCAAGCGCGCCACCGAGGTTGCCATTCTCAACGCCAACTACCTCGCCACCCGGCTGGCCGAGCATTACCCGGTGCTCTACACCGGCGCCAAAGGCCGGGTCGCACACGAGTGCATCCTCGACATCCGCCCGATCAAGGCGGCCACCGGCATCAGCGAGGTGGACATCGCCAAGCGGCTGATGGACTACGGCTTCCATGCCCCGACCATGTCCTTCCCGGTACCCGGCACGATCATGGTCGAGCCGACCGAATCCGAGGACAAGGCGGAGCTCGACCGCTTCGTGGATGCGATGGTCAGTATCCGGCAGGAGATTGCCCGTATCGAGGCCGGCGAATGGCCGCGCGAGGATAATCCGCTGGTCAATGCGCCGCATACCCAGGCAGACGTCATCGGCGACTGGGAGCGACCCTACACCCGCGAACTCGCAGTCTTTCCGCTCACCTGGGTCGCAGACAACAAGTTCTGGCCCAGCGTCAACCGCATCGACGATGTGCACGGCGACCGCAACCTGTTCTGCAGTTGCGTTCCGATGGACGCCTACGCTGAATGAACGGCGCGGCGGCGGTGCTCAGCCGAGCACCGCCGCTACACCGAACAGCACCGGCAGGATCAGCAGACTGACCCACAGCCCGCAGCGAATCATCTGACGCTGCGGCACGTGGCCGCTGCCGAAGATGATGGCGTTAGGCGGTGTGGCAACCGGCAGCAGGAAGGCGCAGGAACAGGCCATTGCAACCACGACCGCGATCGACACGTCGTCCATCTGCGGCGCCATGCCGATGAAAAGCGGCACCAACAGGGCCGCACTGGCGGTGTTGCTGGTGACCTCGGTGAGCAGCATCGCAAACAGGACCATGAGCATCAGGCTGGCGAGCACCGGCATCGCGACGAACATGCCACCAAGCTGGGCGGCGAGCCATTCGCCGGCCCCGCTCTCAGACAGCACACGGCTCAGAGTGAGGCCACCACCGAAGAGCAACAGCACCCCCCAGTCGGCGGCGTGCTCGATGTCCTTCCAGTAGGCCAGTCCCAGCGCATAGAGCAGGACGAGGGCCAGCAACGCAACTGCGGCATCGTAGGCGCGGCCGATCTCCAGCCAGTCGTTCAGCGGCGCACCGAACACCCACAGACCCACCGCGAGACTGAAAACGCCAAGCATCATCGAGTGCGAGCGATTCCAGACCATCGCCTCGGACGGCGGTTCGACCTCGGCGTCGAAATCCGGGCGCAAGGCAAAGCGCAGCGCAAGCTCCATCAGCGGCAGCATCAGCAACACCACCGGCAGGCCGTAGAGCATCCACTGGGCGAAGCTGATCCCGACGCTTGCCGCCGCGATTGCGTTGGGCGGACTGCCCACCAGCGTGCCGAGACCGCCGATGTTCGCTGCAAAGGCAACGCCGAGCAGAACATAGAGGTAGGTCCGACGATAATGCGTCGCGTCTAGAGACGACAACAGGCCGAGCGCGAGCGGCAGCATCATCGCCGCAGTCGCGGTGTTGCTGATCCACATCGACAGCGCTGCAGTCAGCCAGAACAGATAGCGCGCCGCGACATCCAGGCGATTACCGGCCTTGCCGATCACCCACGCCGCCATCCAGCGGTCCAGCCCCTGCTTCTGCAGCCCGGCGGCGAGCGCAAAACCGCCAAGAAAGAGAAAAATCACCGGATCGGCGAACTGCAGCAGCGCCTGGTCCAGTGCCAGCACCCCGCTCACCGCGGCGAGCAAGGGCACCAACAGTGCAGTGACCGTGACATGCAGCGCTTCGCTCACCCACAGCCATCCGATCGCAACCATGATCGCCAGCCCGCTGCCGGCACTGCCAATACGTGGCGTCAGCAGCGCCTCGAGCAGAAAGTACATCAGCGCAGCAAGGGCGAGGTTGATCTTGCGTTTGAGTGGCAGAGCCGGCTCCTGGGACACGAGAACGCGTCATCTTACCAAATCACCACCAGCCGCCGATCTCGGACGACCAGGATTGCGTGCCATGGCGCCACCCTGGTGCCGGAAGCGAATCGACGTCATCACTGCGACACTCCTTGGCTCGCCCTATGTCTTTTGATGTATATCAAAAACTGTGCCGATGCCCACACGTCAAGGGCGGCCTTTGGCTAGAATCGCGCCGTGCTCAAGAATCCGCTCACAGCGCTCGCGCTGCTTCTTCCAGTTATCGCGCTGCTGTTGGTGACGCTTCAGACCCGCGAACGTCCAGTCGACCTGCTTGCCGAACCCGCTCCGTGGATGCAGGTCCCGGTGGTGAGCCGAAACGCGCTGGCACCGATACCCAACCCACCCGAAGTGGACGCCGATGTCCGCGCCCTCGGCGAACGGCTCTTCCATGAACCCCGTCTGTCGCGCGACGGTACCGTGGCCTGCGCGAGCTGCCACCACCTGCACCTCGCAGGCGGCGATTCCCGCACTCACGCGATCGGCATCGACGGTCAAGTCATGCCCTTGAATACACCGACGGTTTTCAACGCCGCCCTGCATCACGCCCAGTTTCATGACGGACGCGTCAGCACCCTCGAAAAGCAGGTCGCCGGACCACTGCATTCCCCACTCGAAATGGACAGTTCCTGGGACGTTGCGATCGCCGCATTGAAGGACGATCCGTCGTATGTTGCGAGCTTTGGCAAGCTCTACGCCGAAGGGATCACCTCAACGACGATTGCCCACGCAATCGCGAGTTTCGAACGCACCCTGCTCACACCCGATTCCCGCTTCGACCGCTATCTGCTCGGCGACAACACCGCCCTGGACGAACGCGAGAGAGCCGGCTACAAGCTGTTTCTGCGACGAGGTTGTTCCAGCTGCCATCAGGGAGCCGCTATCGGCGGCAACCTGTTCCAGCGTTTCGGGGTCATGGAAGACTACTACGCCGACAGGGCGGCGCATGCCCCCGCCAGCCCCGGTCGCATTGCGGTAACCGGGCGCGACGAGGACCGTCACGTCTACAAGGTGCCCTCGCTGCGCAATGTCGCGGTCACCGGGCCCTACCTGCACGACGGGTCGGTGGAATCACTTTCCAACGTCGTGGCGCTGATGGGCCATTATCAACTCGGCCTGCAGTTGAGCACAGATGAGATCGAGCTCATCACTGCATTCCTGACGACCCTCACCGGGAGCTATCGGGGAGTCGAGCTGAAATGAGCACGCCTGTCTCGCGGGCAACCCGGCGATCGGCGCCCGGTGCCCGAGGCCTCGCCCTGATGGTACTGGTGCTCGCCCTGCTTGCCACTGCGACGCTTCTGACCTGGCTTTTCGTGCAGGCGGACTCGGTCTCCAAGGCGGAGGATCAGGCCTACCAACGCGAGCTGCGCCTGCTGCGTCAGGCTGACGCGGAGCTGGACGCCGCGATACTCGCCGCGAGATTCGGACTCTCGCTCTCATACGACGGCATCATGGCCAGAGTCGGCGCACTCGACGCGGGTATCGAGCGACTGGCAACCGTCCCGACCTATGTCACCGATGATTATCGCGACGGCCTGCAGGCGAGCATTCTCGCGTACCGACAGCTCCACGAGCGAAAATCGTCACTTGTCGAGGCGTTCAAGCGGGATAACGCCGTGGTGCGCAATTCGCTCGCTTACTTCCCTGCCCTGCGGGAGCAGACCCAAGCGCAATTGGCTCCGGGAAGCAGCATGGCCGAGCTGGTTCGCCAGTTCACCTGTAGCGTGATGACCCATGCCATGAGCGACGAGAACCTGCCTTCGGAGCGCGTGCTCGCATTCTCCTCGGACATAGAGAGCCAGCTCGCGACGCTGGACGCTGCCACCGCGCAACTGGTCATCAGTCTCCTCGCACACGGCAGGGTCATCCTGGACAACAAGCCGGCGCTGGACGAAACCATCAGCCAGATCCTGCTCCTGGAAAGTGGTGTCCAGGCTGAACGCATCCATGCCGAATACGCCCGAGGCCACGCTCGTGCGGTGCAACGCGCCGATCGCCACCATATGGCGCTGTATGCGGTCGCGCTCTTGCTCGCAGCCTATATCGCGCTGATCGTGCTGCGCCTCGCACGCACCTCGCGTGCGCTGGACGACGCGAACCAGGAGCTGGAACAACGTCTGGATGCACTGCTGAGCACCCAGTCCAATCTGAGACTGCTGTCGACCGTGTTCACGAATGCTTCGGAGGGCATGCTCATCACCGACGCCCGCGCACGCATTCTCGCAGCCAACCCGGCATTCACGCAGATCACCGGCTATCCACTGGACGAGGTACTCGGACAAACCCCCGCACTGTTGCGCTCCGGCGAACACCCCGAGGATTTCTATCGGCAGATGTGGGCCGTACTCACCCGCGACGGCGAATGGCATGGCGAAATCTGGAACCGCCGCCGCGACGGTTCGGTTTACCCTGAATGGCTCTCGATCAGCGCGGTCCGTGACCAGGGCTCGGGTATCAGCCACTACATTGGCGTGTTCTCGGACATGAGTGAGCGCAAGGCTGCGGAGGCGCGCATTCGTTTCCTCGCCCACCACGACACCCTGACCGGCCTGCCCAACCGCGTGCTGATGCAGGACCGCCTCAACCAGGCGGTGCGTAACGCCCGGCGCTCGAAGCGTCACGTCGCGGTGCTGTGCCTCGATCTGGACCGCTTCAAGACCATCAACGACAGCCTGGGTCCCGAAGTCGGTGACCAGCTCATCGTCAAAGTGGCGGAGCGCTGCCGCGCCACGCTGCGCGAAACCGACACCCTGTCACGCCAGGGCGGCGACGAGTTCGTCATCGTCCTGCCGGAACTGGAACACGCCGAGGACGCCGCGGTGGCCGCACGCAAGCTCCTCGTCGCGCTCGACACGCCCTTCAACCTTGGCGACCATCAGCTCGCAGTGAGCGCCAGCATCGGTATCGCACTGCACCCTGGAGACGGTTCCACCGCAGCGGCGCTGATCAAGAACGCCGACATCGCCATGTACCGGGCCAAGGAGCGCGGTCGCGCGCGCTACGAGTTCTATGCGGAAGACATCAATGTCGCAACGGTCGGCAAGTTGCTACTGGAAAACCAGTTGCGTCGCGCGGTGAGCGCAGGCGAACTCATGCTCCACTATCAGCCCAAGTTCGCGATCGAAGGCGCACGTCTGATCGGCTTCGAGGCCTTGCTGCGCTGGCGGCACCCTGAGCAAGGCGAGCTCTCTCCCGCAGCCTTCCTGCAGGTGGCGGAAGAAGCCGGGCTCATCACCGAGATTGGCACCTGGGTGTTGGGTGAAGCCTGTGCGCAACAGGCTCGCTGGCGCGAGCAGGGTCATCTCAACGTCCCGGTCGCGGTCAATGTGTCGGCGCAGCAGTTCGAACGACAGGACATCGTGGCCCTCATCCGGCAAAGTCTCGAGGAACACGAGCTGCCGGCCCCGATGCTCGAACTGGAGCTCACCGAGACCACGCTGATGCGCGATCCGGCCATGGCCGCCGACACGCTGCAGCGGCTGCGCGCAATGGGCGTGACCCTCGCCATCGACGACTTCGGCACCGGCTACGCGTCACTGAGCTATCTCCATCTGTTGCCGGTGCAAACCGTGAAGATCGACCGCAGCTTCGTCGCGCCCATCGGCAGCACCGATGTCGATGGCAAGATCGCCAGCGCCATCATCGCACTGGCGCACAGCCTGGGGATGATCGTCGTTGCCGAGGGCGTCGAGACCGAAACTCAACGCGCGCTGCTCGCCGCGCGTGGCTGCGACCAGATCCAGGGTTATCTGTTGGGCAAGCCCATGAGCGCCGAAGCCGCCGCTTCGCTGCTGGGCGCGCACGAGGGAACCAAACCGGCCTGAGGCACGTCAGCCTGAGGTCCCGAGGCACTTCGCTCGATATCCGTATTCGGAATATGCATAGAGGCGCCGAGGGTTCACAAGCGGGTCACAAGCCCCTAAGCTCAGCCTTCCCCAACCGATGGACATAAAATCCAAAAACCTATGGCCAGCTTCGTCACTGAACGCGTTCTTAGCGTGCATCACTGGAACGAGACCCTCTTCAGCTTCAAGACGACCCGCGATCGGGGCCTGAGATTCGAGAACGGCCAGTTCGTCATGATCGGTCTCGAGGTCGATGGACGTCCCCTCACGCGCGCCTACAGCATCGCGAGCCCGAACTACGAGGAACACCTCGAGTTTTTCAGCATCAAGGTGCCCGACGGCGCCTTGACCTCGCGCCTGCAACACCTGCGCGCGGGCGATCCGATCGTCGTGAGCAAGAAGCCCACCGGCACGCTGATACTGCACGATCTTCGCCCCGGGCGGCATCTCTACCTGCTCGCGACGGGCACCGGCCTCGCGCCGTTCCTGAGCGTGATCCAGGACCCGGAGACCTACGAGCGCTTCGAGAAGGTGGTCCTCATCCACGGCGTGCGTTTCGTCTCCGAGCTGGCCTACAACGAACTGATCACGCAGGCCCTGCCCGAACACGAGTTCCTCGGCGACGTGATCCGTGAGCAGCTCATCTACTACCCCACGGTCACCCGCGAACCCTTCCGCCACAACGGTCGCATCACTCACCTGATGGAAAGCGGCAAGCTGTTCGAGGATATCGGCCTGCCCCCGCTCGACCCCGCGGCCGACCGCGTAATGATCTGCGGCAGCCCCGCCATGCTCAGCGACCTGTGCACCCTGCTCGACGCCCGAGGCTTCGAGATCTCGCCCCGTATCGGCGAGCCGGGCGACTACGTCATCGAGCGCGCCTTCGTCGAAAAGTAGGACTCAAGCGAGCAACCGCAGGGCCACCCCTGCGGCACCCGCCACACCCAGCGCTCCGAAAGCCAGGGCGCCGACCAGAAAACCCGGTCCGCGTGAGGAGGGTTCGCGCCGATAAGCCAGCGCATACCACACCCGACCAAGCAGCCACACCACTCCAAGCCCGGCCGCCACCGCGTCGGACACGAACACCGCGCACACCCACAGGCACGGCAAGGTCATCACCACCCACTCAAGGGTGTTCATCTGCACCCTGTACGCTCTCTCGAACATGGGATGGCCGGTCACGGCCGGCGCCTTGACGTCATAACGCTTGCGCCCCATGCCCACCTCGTAGGCGGTCCAGAACATCAGCAGGACGATGAGCAGGGTGATACCGGCGGAGAGCGGAAAGTCGTTCATGAGGTCGAGCAGATCGGTTTGAAGGCGCCGACACTATACTGTCCCTGACAGACTGCGTTGGCCAAATCCCGCACAGAGGAGCGGGTCGGGGGCGGTTGCTGGCCTCGAGGCGACTTTGCCCGAGCGCATGCCGCTGTTGGCGAGCGTAGCGGCCGCGATCCCTGCTGTCTGAGGCCGAAGGCCGAGTTCAGGGATCGCAGCGAAGCGAGCCTTACAGCGGCAGCGCGAGTGGCATCGGAGCCGGAGGGGCCACACCCGGCACCGGTGCGCGGGTTCAAATGTGCGCCGGCTGATCTGCGCCTTGCCCCCTATTCACGCTAAAATTCAACCCTTTGCCCGCCCCATGCAGACCACACTGAAGCGCCCGGAACTCCTCGCCCCCGCTGGCTCGCTCGAAATGATGCGAACCGCCTTCGCCTATGGCGCGGATGCGGTCTACGCCGGCCAGCCGCGCTACTCCCTGCGGGTGCGCAACAACAGCTTCGGCAAACTCGAGGCGCTCGAGCAGGGCATTGGCGAGGCGCACGAGGCTGGCAAGGCGTTCTTCGTCGTCAGCAACATCTATCCGCACAACGCCAAGGTCAGAAGCTTCATCGACGACATGACGCCGGTCATCGAGATGAAGCCAGACGCGCTGATCATGGCCGATCCCGGGCTGATCATGATGGTCCGCGAGCGCTGGCCCGACATGGACATTCATCTTTCGGTGCAGGCCAACACCACCAACTACGCAGCGGTGCGCTTCTGGCAATCAGTCGGCGTCAAGCGCATCATTCTCTCCCGCGAACTGTCGCTCGACGAGGTCGCTGAGATCCGCGACGCCTGTCCCGACATGGAGCTCGAGGTCTTTGTTCACGGCGCCCTGTGCATCGCCTACTCCGGCCGCTGCCTGCTCTCGGGCTACTTCAACCACCGCGACCCCAACCAGGGCACGTGCACCAACTCCTGCCGCTGGGACTACAAGCTGCACGAGACCAACGAAAACGCCGCCGGCGACCTTCTGACCAGCGGCAGCGAGCCACTCGGCAATCCACGCGAAGCAGGCGCGGTCGGCACCGCCACCCGCAACCGCCAGCAAACCGTCGAAGGGCTTGCGCTCGGTGGCGGGCCGCGTCATATCGGTGGCAGCAAGGTCTGGTTGCTCGAGGAAGGCACGCGCCCGGGCGAATTGATGCCGATCGAGGAAGACGAGCACGGCACCTACATACTGAACTCACGCGACCTGCGCGCAATCGAGCATGTCGCAAGGCTGGTCGCGATCGGCGTCGACTCGCTGAAGATCGAAGGGCGGACCAAGAGCCCGTATTACGTCGCTCGTGCCAGTCAGGGGTATCGGCGCGCAATCGACGACGCGCTGGCCGGGCGAGCCTTCGATACCCGCTTGCTCGGCACCCTGGAAAGCCTCGCCAACCGGGGCTACACCGACGGCTTCTACCAGCGACACCATACGCCGGAACACCAGAACTACCTGCGCGGCCACTCCGAATCCGGGCGGAGCATCCTGGTTGGCGAGGCCATCGGCTTCGATCCCGGCCGCAACTTGGTCGAGGTCGAGGTCAAAAACCGCTTTGCGGTGGGTGACCGACTCGAGTTCGCGCAACCCGGGGCTAACCCGGAGATGCAGGTGCAGCGCATACTCGACGGCCAGAGGGGCGAGCTGTCGGTGGTGCCTGGCAGCGGCAGGCGAGTCTGGCTCGACGCGCCGGCGGACTACGACCCCGCCGCACCCTGCTTCATCGCAAGGTTTCTGGATTGAATGACCCCTCAGGTCTTGCGGAATATCGACCGTCGATCGTTCCACACCAGCATGCTGGTGAGCACCAGCATGCCCCCCACCAACGCCATCGCCAACGCTGGAATCGTGTAGGCAAACAGGCGCCAATTCAAGTCCCGCCGGACCATGGCTCGACCCGGGTCGTCCGGATGGAACCAGATCGCGATCTGCGGCTGGGCCTGCACCGACCCGATGAAAGCCTGACTGCGATCCCGGCTCTCCAGTCCACGATGCACCCCGTATTGCGAGCCTTCGAACTGGCGGCCATCGATCGCATAGCGGTAGCGAAGCTCGATGCGATCCACCGGCACCGGCAGAGCCCGCACCGCCGAAACCACCTCGTGATGGATGACGGTCGCGGGCGCGCTCCGCCATTCAGCTGCTCCCGCCCGCTCGACCAGCGGCAGGATGCCGAACGAAAGCACGCCCACGACCCCCGCAGACAACAGCAGAATCCCGGCCAGCGGCAGAAGTACGCGTAGCGCGATCTCGACTATCTTGAGCCGCAACGTAGTAGCATTCGGCCTTGATGCCATATTGTTTTTCCGTGTTCGGCTACCGGCATCTTACAACTTTAGAGATACCTTCCGGCGCTTTTCAAGACCCGCCCGTGTTCCGCATGCTGGCAATTCCCTGGTCCGGTCCGCCTCAATAATGCAAATCGACTCCAAACCCCACATCCATGCGCTGAACCCCAGGGATCCGGCTCATGCACTGGTGCTCATCGAGCTCCTCGACCTCTACGCGCGTGACCCCATGGGTGGCGGTCACCCGCTGGACGAAGAAGCCCGCCAGCATCTTGCAGAACGGCTGGCAAAGCGGGCGGATTACTTCGGATTCCTCGCCTTTATCGGGACACACCCGGTCGGATTGATGAACTGCTTCGAGGGCTTCTCGACCTTCGCAGCCCGGCCGCTGCTCAACATCCATGACCTTGCGGTGCACCCGGAATGGCGTGGTCGGGGCATCGGCCGCGCCCTGATTGCCGCCGCAGAGACGCTCGCCCGTCACCGTGGGTGCTGCAAACTCACCCTCGAAGTACTTTCCAACAACCAGCAAGCGCTGAACGCCTACCTGCGCGCAGGGTTCGAGGCCTACCAGCTCGACCCCGCGGCCGGACAGGCTATGTTCATGCACAAGTGGCTCTGATCTGCCCCGGATCACACCCCATCCTCACCTCGCGGGAGTTTCCTGCGTTATAATTCAAGGTTTTACAAATCACGCTCCCCTGGATCCAAATTGCTCGTCGCCGCCAACATCACCATGCAGTTCGGGGCCAAGCCCCTGTTCGAGAACGTCTCCGTCAAGTTCGGTGACGGCAACCGCTACGGCCTCATCGGGGCTAACGGGGCCGGCAAGTCGACCTTCATGAAGATCCTGTGCGGCGCGCTCGAGCCCAGCGCCGGCAACGTCTCCAAGGATCCGACCGAGCGAATGGCCTACCTGCGCCAGGACCAGTTCGGCTACGAAGACATGCGCGTGCTCGATGTGGTCATGATGGGTCACACCGAAATGTGGGCCTGCATGCAGGAAAAGGACGCGATCTACGCCAACCCCGAGGCGACCGAAGACGACTACATGCACGCCGCCGAGCTGGAGTCGAAGTTCGCCGAGTACGACGGCTACACCGCCGAATCCCGCGCCGGTGAGCTGCTGCTCGGTGTCGGCATCGCAGGCGAACTGCACGACGGCCCGATGAAGAACGTCGCGCCGGGCTGGAAGCTCCGGGTGCTGCTGTGCCAGGCGCTGTTCGCCAATCCGGACATCCTGTTGCTCGACGAGCCGACAAACAACCTCGACATCAACACCATCCGCTGGCTCGAGAACGTGCTCAACGAGCGCGACTCGACCATGGTCATCATCTCCCACGACCGCCACTTCCTGAATCAGGTCTGCACCCACATGGCCGACCTGGACTACGGCACGATCACGGTGTACGCCGGCAACTACGACGACTACATGGAAGCGTCGACGCTCGCGCGCCAAAGGCAGTCCGCGGCCAACGCCCGCGCCAAGGAAAAAATCCAGGATCTGCAGGAGTTCGTTCGCCGCTTCTCGGCCAACAAGTCCAAGGCCAAGCAGGCCACCAGCCGCCTCAAGCTCATCGACAAGCTCAAGCCCGAAGACGTCAAGCCGTCCTCGCGCCAGTACCCGTGGATCCGCTTCGAGTACGACGACAAAGACAAACTGCATCGTCTGGCCTGCGAGATCGAGAACATCTCCTTTGCCTACGAAGGCATGGAGAAGCCGCTCATCCAGCGC
>NZ_WTVM01000260.1 GCF_012910885.1 Azoarcus taiwanensis
GCAGGTGCCAAGATCGGCATGCAGCCCGGGGAGCTTGCTGCCTATATCGACGGCTTTCATTTCATTCAGCTGTTGCGCCTGCGTTCGCAACACCTCGGCGATCAGGACGTCAGCGGCAAGGACAACCGCATTCGACCTGATGAACTCAACGAACTTGATCGGCGCATTCTCAAGGAAGCATTCCGCCAGGCACGCAAGCTGCAGAACCGCCTCAAGCTGGATTATCAATTGTGAAGGCAAAATGGCTGTCACGTCTGCTCGCCAGCAGAAGCGACGCTACGGGTCTTGACATCGTCTTGCGCGATGCCCTGTCCGCCTGGCAGGCGACAGCGCCCGCCGACGATGGCAGATCTCACTTCGAATCGCGCTATGTGGTACTCAATACCGAGTCGTCGGGCCTGGACCCGGAGCGAGACAGACTGCTTTCGGTAGGGGCCATCGCGCTTGCATCGGGCACTATCGTTGCGGAAGACAGCTACTATGCCGACGTGGCTTCCGACCCCGCCACTGCATTGGTGAATCTGCTCACGTTCACAGGTTCAGGCCCAGTTGTGGTATACAGCGCAGGCTTGAACAAGGCAATGCTGGAACGTGCATTGGAGAAGCATCTGGGAATCATGCCGGACTGGATCTGGCTCGATCTCTACTGGTTGCTTCCCGCTCTCTTCCCGGAGCGCATCGCGCGTCCAACGCGTCTTGTCGAGTGGATGCGCTCGTTTGGCATCGAAACCTTTCAGCGCCACCACGCATTGGGAGATGCCTACGCGATCGCCCAGTTGATGTTGGCTGCCGAGGGTCAGGCGAGTCGCAAGGGTTTGACCAGCCCGAGGAGCCTGGCCGAGCTCGAGCGCAAGCAGCGACGATTTCACAACCGATAACGGAAGAAACTGTGCAACAAAGATGAATTCACGGATCAATCTTGCTGTCGCATTCTTGATCGCACTCGGGCTTTTCTCCACCGGGGCCGCGGCCGAGGAATCACACCGCGCACCTTACGTCAACCTCAAGTATCCAGCCCCGAGCGAGGAGCTCGACAACCTGCCGGAAGCGCTGGTGCGACATGGAATGACCTACGTGGGTGTGCGCTACCGATTCGGCGGCACCACGCGTGAAACCGGTCTGGATTGCAGTGGGTTGATGCTCAACGTGTTTCAGCACGCCGGCGTTGATTTGCCCCGCCGCGCCACTGACATGGCAAGGCTCGGAATCAAGGTCGACAAGAACGACCTCCAGCCGGGTGACCTCGTGTTTTTGGGTAAGCGGATTAAATGGTTGATCTTACCTTTGCATGAGAGTGAGACAGACCGGCATCTCATCGGATTATCTGGTTGATGCTTCACCTACTGCTGGTGCATGTTTCCTTCGCTAATTCCAGCAAGA
>NZ_WTVM01000261.1 GCF_012910885.1 Azoarcus taiwanensis
CCCTGAGTGTCAGTCCGGTTCGCGACGACCACGGTGAGATCCGGCATTTCATCGGAATCCTGAACGACGTGAGCGAGAGAAGACGTATCGAGGAGCGGCTCAACTTCCTGTCCAGCTACGACGAACTCACCCATCTGCCCAATCGTGGATTGCTCGACAAGCGCTTCGCGGTGGCAAGTGTAGACGCATTGAATAATGGCACGCTGATCGGAATCGTTGCGCTGGGCATCAGCCGCTTCAAGCACATCAACGACAGTCTGGGTCGTGACGTCGGGGATGAACTGCTGCGGGAGATCAGTCGGCGTCTTAGCCAATCGGTGCGGAGCCACGACACTGTTTCGCGCCACGGCGGCACCGAGTTCGCCTTGATGATTGTTGACCCCGGTCAGATCGATGATCTGCTTCAGATGGTCATGCCGGTCCTCGAGACCGTCAATCTGCCATTGGTCATCAAGAGCGAGAAGCTTCAGCCGGTGGTCAGCGCGGGCATCAGTCTGATGCCCCGGGATGGTGAAACCATGGAAGTGCTGCTGCGCAAGGCGACCATCGCCCTGCACCATGCGGAGCGGCAAGGCGTGAGCTACTGCATGTACACCGAGGCGATGGATCAGGAGGCTCAGGAGAGACTCTCTCTGGAGAACGCGCTTCGTGGCTCGCTTGAGCGTGGCGAACTGGAACTGCACTACCAACCCAAGGTGGAGCTGGTGACGGGGCGGATCGTCGGTGCAGAAGCGCTGGCGCGTTGGCGTCACCCCGCGACCGGTGAGCCGGTTCCGCCCGGACGCTTCATCCCGATCGCCGAAGAGAGCGGGTTGATCCAGCATCTTGGTGCCTGGGCCCTGCGCCAGGCCTGCCTCCAGAACAAGGCCTGGGCCGATGCCGGTTTGCCCCAGATCGTCGTCGCGGTCAATCTTTCGGCAGCGCAGTTGCGTCAGCCCGACCTTGTTGAAGGGATCACGGAGGTGCTCGCGCAAACCGGCACTGATCCCTCCTGGGTGGAGATCGAACTGACCGAAAGCGCGTTGATGGAGGATCCCGATCAAGCCAACGTCGTATTGACACGGCTGAAGTCGCTGGGGATGAGATTGTCGATCGACGACTTTGGCACCGGATACTCGAGTCTTTCGTATCTGAGCCAGTTTCCAGTCGATGTGCTCAAGATCGACGGCAGCTTCGTCCGCGGCGTGACGTCGGACGCGAGTGCGGAAGCGATCTCCACTTCCGTCATCGCACTGGCGCACCAGATGGGTTTGCGGGTCATCGCCGAGGGGGTCGAAACCGAGGAGCAGCTCGCGTTTCTGAATCGCCATGCCTGCGACGAGATTCACGGCTACTACTTCAGC
>NZ_WTVM01000262.1 GCF_012910885.1 Azoarcus taiwanensis
CTAACAGCGTGATGCAAAAGGCTGTGAACGATCCGAAAAGCTTTTTGTCATAGACACATCTCCAGACTCCTTGTCCTGCAACGATGCGCGGCCAACTCGACCCCCAGTCCTCGATGTTCCACTACTTCTCGCCGGAGTCGCGTGTGCCGGCGGATCATCCGCTGCGACGGGTGAAGCGTTTGGCCGACCGTGCCCTGGCCGCAATTTCTGGGGAGTTGGACGCGCTGTACTCCTCGGTCGGTCGCCCATCGATTCCGCCAGAGCGACTGCTCAAGGCGCAATTGCTGATTGCGCTGTATTCGGTTCGCTCGGACCGGCAGTTCTGCGAACAACTCGACTACAACATCCTGTTCCGCTGGTTTCTCGACATGGATCTCGAGAGCCCGACGTTGGATCAGTCGAACTTCAGCCGCCTGCGCGAACGCCTTGTCGCCACCGACGTGGCTCGACGCTTCTTCGATGAGGTCGTCAATCTGGCCCGCAAGCAGAAGCTGCTGTCCTCGGACCACTTCACGGTCGACGGCACGCTGATCGATGCCTGGGCTTCGTTCAAGAGTTTTAAGCCCAAGGATGGCACCCCGCCCAAGGACGGTGATGACGGCACCGGGATGGTCGACTTCAAGGGCGAGAAGCGCTCGAACGCCACGCATCAAAGCACGACCGATCCCGAGTCTCGACTCATGCGCAAGGGCAACGGCCAGCCGGCCAAGCTCAGCTATGGTGGGCATGTGCTCATGGAGAACCGCAATGGGCTGTGCGTCGACATCCTCATCACCGAATCGACCCAGGCCGAGCACCGTGCCGCGCGGCAGCTGCTCACTCGCGCACGTCGACGGCACATTCACCCCAAGACGCTCGGCGCCGACAAGGGCTATCACGTGAAGGAATTTGTCGGGCACCTGCGCGAGCACGCGGTGCGACCGCACATCGCGCGCATCAAGGATCGGAAGACGCCCGGCCTGGATGGTCGAACCACCCGAACCAAGGGTTACCAGGTCAGCCAGCGAAAGCGAAAGCGCGTCGAGGAGATCTTCGGTTGGTTGAAAACGGTCGGCGGATTGCGAAAGACCCGTTTCATCGGCCAGGCGAAGACCCAGATGGCGGCCTTCATTTCCGGTGCTGCATACAACCTGCTCCGAATCGCGAAATTGAGCGTTTCGGAGGTGAAGGCATGAGCGCAGGTGCGCAAACTGGCCTTCGCGGTCGCCGTTGCGGCCACGAAGACAATTCGAACGCGGTGCGAAGGCGATTCCGGAAAACAATGTCACGATGAAATTCGACCTGAACCTCAGTGCTGGCGCGGTGCCGCCGGCTTTTGCATCGCGCTGCTAAC
>NZ_WTVM01000263.1 GCF_012910885.1 Azoarcus taiwanensis
TGGTTGACGCATTGGCGCAGCCTGCGAGGCTGGGGCGCGTATTTGACTGCGCGTTGCTGATTGGCGCGAACTGGGCAATCTTCATCTATGCCGTCGAGACCCGCCAGGTGTTTCAGTCCAGTCTCGGCTACTTCATGACACCACTGGTGAATGTCGCCCTTGGGATTCTCGTTCTCAAGGAGCGGATGGCGAAACTGCAGGCATGGGCCGTCGGCCTGGCAGCCGGGGCGATTGCACTCCAGTTGGTGCTGCTCGGGCAGTTGCCCTGGATTGCGTTGCTGCTGGCGCTGACCTTCGGCACATACGGCTTGCTTCGCAAACCAGTGCCGCTTGATGGTTTGTCCGGGCTGTTCGTGGAGACCTTGTTGCTGCTCCCGGTCGGTTTGCTCGCGCTCGCCTGGCTCGTGGGCAGTGGCGGCTCCCATTTTCTGGAAAATGCCTGGCAGAGCAGCCTGCTGGTGGCCAGCGGCGTGGTGACCGCCTTGCCGCTGATGCTGTTTGCTGGAGCGACTCGCCGCCTGAGGCTCGCAACCGTCGGTTTCCTCATGTACATCAATCCGACGATGCAGTTTCTCACTGCCTTGCTGATCTTTGGCGAAACCCTTACCGGCGTGCAGGTCGCGAGCTTCGGGCTGATCTGGATTGCACTGGCGCTGTATTCCTGGTCCGCGTGGCAACAGCGCAATCGCTGAGCCGCAAATTCATTCCAATCGCCTGAGCGAATCGATCCGGCGCGCACCGTCGGGGCGAAACCGTACGTAACTTGCATCCCGCGCCCGCCTTCTTTATGGTGCACTGCCACATTCAGTGATGAATCGAGGGCAGTACATGACCAAAGCAACCAAAACGATCGAACTGGCTTTGCAGGGCGGTGGGGCACACGGGGCGCTGGCTTGGGGCGTGCTCGATCGCCTGCTTCAGGAGCCGCGACTTCGCATCGAAGGTGTCAGCGGCACAAGTGCCGGCGCAATGAATGCGGTAGTCATGGCCGACGGCCTCGAGGCAGGTGGGCCGGAGGGCGCGCGCGAGCATCTCGCCCGATTCTGGAAGGCGGTCAGCGTCGCGGCGACCACGAGTCCGATTCAGCGCGACCTCTGGGCCCGGATCAGCGGCGACTGGAGTCTCGACAACTCGCCGAGCTATCTCTTCTTTGACCATCTGTCGAGAATCTTCTCGCCCTACGAGCTCAACCCACTCAATCTCAATCCCCTGCGTGACCTTGTCGAGGCCAACGTCGATTTCGAGCGGGTGCGTCGCTGCTCCAGGCTGAAGGTGTTCGTGACCGCGA
>NZ_WTVM01000264.1 GCF_012910885.1 Azoarcus taiwanensis
GGGCGCCTCGAAAAACCTCGGCACCTCTGTGATTGGTAAAATTGGATTGTCCTGATTTCGTTCTCTGCCGCCAGCCATGAAGAAACGCACCGCCATCAAGACCGACCTGTTCGCCGACGAGCATCACCGCAAGAAGATCGACACGCTCGGAGATCCACTGGCCGAAATCGAGTCGTACATCGACTTCGGGGCGTTGGCGGCGGAAGTGGATCGGGTGGCGCCGCGTCCGGTGAGTCCGCAAGGCGGTCGTCCGCCGTATCCGACCGAGACGATGGTACGCATTCTGGTGTTGAAGCGGCTGTACAACCTGTCGGACGAACAGATGGAGTATCAGTTGCTTGACCGGATGAGCTACAAGCGCTTCTGCGGGTTGGCCAGCGCGATCAATATTCCGGATCGAACGACGGTGTGGACGTTCGAGAATCGCATCGGTGAAGCCGGCGCGAAGGTCTTGTTCGACGGCGTGTCGGCCCAACTGCTCAAGCGCGGTTTCATCGCCCGCGGTGGTCAGATCATCGACGCCACGCTGGTGCCCGCGCCCAAGCAACGCAACAGCCGTGAAGAGAACAAGCTCGTCAAGGAAGGGGCGATGCCGGCCGACTGGAAACCGGCCAAACGGCGCCAGAAAGACACCGATGCCACCTGGACCAAGAAGCACGGCAAGAGTCACTTCGGCTACAAGCTCTCGATCAACGTCGACAAGAAGTACAAGGTCATCCGCAAGATCGAGACGGGTACGGCCAGCATCCACGACAACCAGCACTTCGAGAGCGTGTTCTACACCCTGAACACGAGCCGAGACGTCTATGCGGACCGGGGCTACACGTCCAAGGGGCGTGAAGACTGGTTGAAGGACAAGGGTTACCGGAACCAGATTCAGAGAAAGGGTACGCGCAACAAGCCGCTGTCTGAGTGTCAGCAAGGGCGTAACCATCGCATCGCCAAGACGCGCGCCCGTGTCGAGCACGTGTTCGCGGCCATCGATCAGATGGGCGGCAAGCTGATCCGCACGATCGGCCAGGCGCGGGCGAACTTTGCGATGACGATGATGGCCACCTGCTACAACCTGAAGCGGCTGGTGTACTTCCAGAAGGCCGGAATCGAGGCTTTTTGACGCCCGAAATGGGCCGAATCGCCGGTTTCCAGGGCGATTCGAAGAGAAAACGGGGCGACACCGCAGAGAAAAGCGGTGATTTGCCGGAGAAATTGAACCGAGTTCGGTCGCTGTCATTGTTTGGCGGCGGGATTCAACGAAAACCTCGCGTTATTCGAGGTGCCC
>NZ_WTVM01000265.1 GCF_012910885.1 Azoarcus taiwanensis
ACCATCGGTTACGGACTGCCGGACTTCGCAGAGGAACTCAACTACGGAGTCGATCTATCAACCATCTGAGGGTGGTATCAGATTGATGGGGTGAAGGTGCCCCATCAACCATTAAATCCGTATACCCTTCTTTTTGAGCGCAGCGACCATTACGCCACGCTCGGCGATGGTTGCAGCGGCGAATTTTCGCATGAACTCGTCGATCGCAGCCTGATCGCCCTCCGGGTGGTGATCCTTGATCTCGTCGAGCATCCGAGAGTAGTTGGTCTTCAAGTATTCGCGCAGAAAGCCCACACCCATCACCGCGCCTACGCAAACATGGGTGGTCGACACCGGCAGGCCGAGCTCACTTGCGATCAACACGGTCACGGTCGCGCTCATCGCAATGCAGTAGGCGCGCATCTGGTCGAGTTCGGTAATCTCGCTCCCCACGGTTCGGATCACTCGGGCGCCAAACAGCCACAAGCCAATAGACAAACCGAGCGCCCCGATGATCATCACCCATAGCGGAATCGGTGCCGCACGTGCGATCTCGGCGCCACCGGTGCGCAACACTTCGACGATGGCCGCCAGGGGGCCGATCGCATTGGCCACGTCGTTCGAGCCGTGCGCGAAGCTCAGCAACGCTGCCGCACAGATCAGCGGAATATTGAACAGCTTGTTCACCCCGGCCTTGGAGTTGTCTATGCCTTCGCGTTTGGCGAGCCGCGCCTTGATGAAGAAGAACACCCCGACGGACACGACCACACCGACGACCAGTGCCTGCCCCATACCCACCTTCCACAGGCGGCTGAAGCCCTTCAGCATCATGTAGATCGCGAACACCGCAGCCATGAAGGCCACCAGCACCGGCACCCAGCGCTTGGCCGCACCGACGAGGTCGGACTGGTAGGTGATGCTGCGCTTGACCAGGTACAGCAGGCCAGCCGCGATCACGCCACCCATCACGGGCGACACTACCCAGCTCATGACGATGCGGCCGATGACGTCCCAGTTGGCGATTGCAAAGCCCGAGGACGCAATCCCCGCGCCGGCCACCGCACCAACAATCGAATGCGTGGTCGATACGGGCGCCCCGACCGAGGTCGCCATGTTGATCCACAGCGCGGCGGCGAGGAGCGCCGCCATCATCACCCACATGAAGGTTTGCGGGCTGTCGATGAGATTGGGGTCGATGATGCCACTGCGAATCGTGCCGACCACCTCGCCTCCGGCGATGATGGCCCCCATCGCCTCGAACACGCCGGCGATCACC
>NZ_WTVM01000266.1 GCF_012910885.1 Azoarcus taiwanensis
GATCTATACCATCGGCCCCTACCTGCTGCCGCGTCTGATCCCTCTGGTGCACCAGCATGCACCACGGATGCCGCTGGTGATCCAGGAGAACTACACCACGCGTCTGGTCGAGTCGCTCAAGCGTGGTGAGCTCGATGTGGTGATTCTCTCCCTGCCTTTGGACGAACCCGGCATCGTCGCCCAGCCGGTTTACGACGAGCCCTTTCGGGTGCTGATGCCGGCCTCCCATCCCTGGGTCGAGCTTGACCGAATCGAGACCGATAAGCTCGCCGATGAGCAGTTGTTGCTCCTTGGCGCCGGAAACTGCTTCCGCGACCAAGTTCTCGAGGTCTGCCCGCATTGCCGAAACGTCAGTGGCCTGCAGCGCACCCTGGAGGGCAGTTCACTGGAGACCATCCGGCATATGGTCGCCACCGGACTCGGGGTTACCGTGTTGCCCAGCGCCGCCGCGGATGAGCTTCCCGAGCAGAACCCCCTGGTTGCGGTGCGCCCGTTCACCGAGCCGCAACCGATGCGTCGGGTGGCGCTCGCCTGGCGGGTCACCTATCCGCGCAGTGGCGCGATCGACGTGCTGCGCCTGTCCATCCTCGAGAGCCAGCTCCCGGGGGCCATACCTGTCGGGCGTTCGTCGGTGCCCGAGCCGGCCTGAGCGATGCCGTCACCAATGTCTGACTGCCGCAGCCGGACATGACCAGCTCGTCGGGTCCGATTCTCATCGTTGGTGGTGGGGCCGCTGGTTACGCGGCGCTTCGTGAGTTGCGCCGACGTGACAGCGTTTCGAATATCGAGTTGCTGACTGCGGATGATGGCTCCGTCTACGACGACGCATCGTTCGGCCCGGCCATTGCGGAAGGACGTCGTCCCGGTTCGCTCGTGATTGCGACCGCCGTGGAGATGGCGGAGCGTTATCGGGCGACGATACGACCCCATACCCGCGTCCTGTCCATCGATCCGGTCGCGCGCAGCGTGCGTGCGGTAAACGGCGAGATAGGCTACCGCAGACTGGTGCTGGCCACCGGCAGCGAGGCACAGCGCCCGCCACACATGGCCGGCAACGCGGCGGGTCTGACGCTGTTCGCGGGCAATCTCGAGGAGTATCGCTACTTCCGGCACGAACTCGAGGGGCGACGGAGCGTGGTCATACTCGGCGGCACCGAACAAGGCTGCGTGTATGCCGATGCGCTCTGCCGCGCCGGCTACGACGTGTCGCTGTTCGAAACCAGCGGCCTGCTCTTCGAC
>NZ_WTVM01000267.1 GCF_012910885.1 Azoarcus taiwanensis
ACTCATGCACGACGCCGCCGACGTGAACCGACAGGGAGGTCAAGCCTCGCAGGTCATTCATTTCGCTGGCGAACTGCCACTTCGCCATCGCGCCGATCGATGCGAACCAGAGCAGCGCCAGAATCGGCAGACCGGCCATCAACAAAAGCTTGGTACGGATATTGAGATTGCGGATCAGCTCCACGGTCATACTCCTCTCGGCAATGGATTCTTCCGGATACCTTGGTGTGTTGCGGTGTTCCAATCGCGCAGCGATGCCATCAGGCGTCGGCCTCCAGCGCGAGTTGCCCGATCACGCTGAGATCTTCCGCGGCGAGCACGTTGTCGACATTCAGGAGGATCACGAACCTGTCGTGGATCTTGCCCATGCCTGCGATGAAGTCGGTACGGATCCGAGCGCCGAAGGCCGGTGCAGGCTCGATGCAATCAGGGTCGATCTCGATCACTTCGTTGACCGCGTCGACCACCGCGCCGATAACCTGCGTTTCGTCCTCGCTCTCGAGCTCGAGAATCACGATGCAGCTGCGACGGGTCACCTCACTGCGCTTGCCGCCAAAGCGTCGCGCGAGGTCTATCACCGGCACGACCGCGCCACGCAGATTGATCACCCCCCGAATGAACTCCGGCATCATCGGAACGGTCGTCAGCTGCCCGTACTCGATGATCTCCTTGATGTGCAGGATGCCGATCGCAAACGTCTCACCGCCGAGCATGAAGGTCAGGTACTGACGCAGCTCATCCGACTCGGTCGCGCCATCACCTCTTCTTCCGGCAACCACGGCATCGGGCTCTTTCTTCACCATTGCTGTCATGGACCGCTCCTCAGAAACGCACAAATTCCGGATCCCCCGAGGACCCCATCAACGCAGGCCCAGAGCCACTGCGCTTCGGCGCGGCTGGCTCCGACCGGACAGGCTTCGAAGACTTGGTGGTCTTGGCGGCTGCGATCGGGCGCGCTTTTCCGGTTCCACCGGCAAGCGTGAAGAATCCCATCAGTTGCTGGAGTTGCTCGGCCTGCCCGCTCATCTCCTCGGCCGTGGCCGCCAGCTCCTCCGAGGCGCTCGCGTTCTGCTGCGTCGCCTGGTTGAGCTGGTTCATCGCCGTGTTTACCTGGCCCACCCCGGTGCTCTGTTCCTC
>NZ_WTVM01000268.1 GCF_012910885.1 Azoarcus taiwanensis
ATGGTTGACAGCATACGGTTGACCGAGCGTGTGCTCGGCCATACAGACAAGACACCCACACCAGCCGAGCTGGAAGTAAGAATCGCAGCGAGGCGAAGCCTGACCATCGCTCGTGACATACCATCGGGCCACACCCTGACCCGAGCCGACCTCTGTCTGATGCGCCCGGGAGATGGTCTGCCGCCGGTCATGCTTGATCAAATCATTGGGCGCACAGTGCGCCATGACATGAGCCCCGGAGACACCCTAAAGGCGGAGGATCTCGTATGAGGCGGGTTCTCTACGTCACCGGAACTCGGGCGGATTTCGGTTTGATGCGACGTACGCTTGAGCGGATTCACGCAGACTCAAGGCTTGCGCTGGAGCTCTGTGTGACTGGCATGCACCTTATCGAAAGCTATGGACATACGGTGAAAGAGATTCAGGCTGCAGGCCTGCCAATTGCAGGTACCATACCGGTCAAACTCGACGGCTCCGACGGCAGAAGCATGGCTCACGCGATTGCCGACGAACTTCACGGCATGGTGGAACTACTCGCCAGTCGTCGTCCAGACATCGTCTTGCTACTGGGCGACAGAGGCGAGATGCTGGCCGGTGCCCTGGCTGCGCTTCACCTCAACATCCCGATTGCCCACATTCACGGAGGCGAACTGTCCGGGACTGTCGATGAGCCGGTCCGGCACGCCATAAGCAAGCTCTCGCACTACCACTTCACCAGCACCGAAGGTGCCCGGGAGCGGCTGTTACGCATGGGCGAAAGGCCGGAACAAGTCTTTGTCACGGGAGCACCTGGCCTGGACGGCATCATCGATGGGGCCAGGGCTGACCGTGATGCACTGTGCCGCACGTATGGTTTCGACGTCACACGTCAGATAGCCATGCTGGTGTTTCACCCTGTCGTGCAAGAAGCAAAGCAAGCGGCGACACAGGCACAGACCCTCCTTGAAACCCTCTTGCAGCACGGCTACCAGATCATCGCGATGATGCCAAACAGTGATGCCGGTGGTAGCGCCGTACGTCAGCTACTAGAAGACAGCAGACACCAGCAAGACATCCGTGTGCTCACCCACCTCGGACGTGAGCGCTATCTTGACCACCTGGCCACGGTCGATTTACTGGCCGGAAATTACAGCAG
>NZ_WTVM01000269.1 GCF_012910885.1 Azoarcus taiwanensis
CCAATGTCGGTGTTCAGGGCTCGCGATCCGCCGCCGCCATTCCGCTGCTCGCGCCCCTTCTTGCGTGGGGTCGGGAGGGCGTGGCGCAACGGCTCGACCGTCTCATGCAGATGGCCGACACGCTGGCGGACGCCATCGAGCACTGTGATCGCCTCGCCTTGTGGGGCAGGCCTCAGACAGCGATCAACGTGTTCCGCCCCGTGCACTCATCGACCCCTGAGTTCGTGCAGGCGCTGCCGCCGGGCATGGTGTCGACATGCGTGCTGGATGGACAGACCTGGGTACGCTCAGTCGCCGCGAATCCGTCGGTGGATATGGACCTCGTGGTGGAGCGCCTGCTGGCGGCCAGCGGTGAGATTGGCTAGTCGGTCAATGCAAAGGCGGGCAAAGCGCACTTCGTGCGCTTGTCGATCAGCGCGACTTGGACTTTGAGAGGTGCAGACAATGAAAGTAATCCGCGCGAGCACATTCACCGCCGAGCGGCCGTGGGGCGCTCTGGATATTGCCAACATGGATGGCATCACCACGCGGCTTCACTGGACGGATCAACCGTACAAGTGGCATGTGAACGACGGCGACGAAGTCTTCGCGGTGCTCGATGGCCGGGTTGAGATGCGTTACCGCGTCGAGGGTGTGGAACACAGCACCGTTCTGGAAACGGGAGACGTGTTCTATGCTTCGGTTGGCACCGAGCATGTCGCGCACCCGATAGGTGAGGCAAGGATTCTGGTGGTTGAACGCGAGGGCAGTGTCTGACCGACGCTGTCACATAATGACCCTGCTTAGGAGACACAGTATGTTCAGTCACGTAATGGTCGGTACGAACGACCTCGAGCGCGCCAAGCGCTTCTATGATGCAGTGCTCGGTGTGCTTGGGGCTGGCCAGGGGGCCGCCAGTGTCTCGGGCTCAGGGCATTCTCGGGTGTTCTACCGGCACGATGGCGGCACCTTTGGCGTGACCGAACCCATTGATGGCGAGCCCGCGACTGTGGCGAACGGCGGCACCATCGGGTTCAAGTGCAACTCGGCCGAGCAGGTTCAGCAGTTCCATGATGTTGCGGTCGCGCATGGCGGCACCTCCATCGAAGACCCGCCGGGGCTTCGTGAGGGCAAGCCGGGTGG
>NZ_WTVM01000026.1 GCF_012910885.1 Azoarcus taiwanensis
TTGGTCATGTCTGCGTGTGCGATTGCTCGGCCTGGGTCTGTTCTCGGTCGCCGTGGCGCGCCGCCAGCACAAGCGAGAACAGGCGCAATCATCTTCCCGTCTCGGGTGTCGTCAGGCAACTGTGGAAAACACTGTCCACCGATCATCCTGGCAGGCGTATCCTCGATGGCCGAGCGACAGAACGGACCCAGCGGAAACCAGCCGATGAGCATGCGCTTCGACCTTTTTGACCTTCAGCTCTTCATCCATGTGACCGAAACGCACAGCCTCACCCGCGGTGCCGAGAAGTCATGCATCTCGCTTGCGGCGGCTTCGGCCCGGATCAAGCAGATGGAGGAGTCCATCGGCACCAAGCTGCTGCTGCGTAGCGCCCAGGGTACCACCGAGACCGAGGCAGGCAAGGCCCTCCTCTACCATGCCCGGCGCGTGATGCAGCAGGTCGAACACCTGCGTTGTGACATGCAGGATTACGCCAAGGGCGTGGTCGGCCATGTGCGCATCTTCGCCAACACCACTTCGATCACCGAGTATCTGCCCGAGGCCCTGGCGGGCTTTCTTGCCGCCCATCCCGGTGTCGGTGTCGATCTGCGGGAATGTCTCAGTGAAGACATCGTGCGCGCAGTCGTTGCCGGTGAGGCGGACATCGGCATCGTCGCAGGCGATGTGCGAACCGACGATCTCGTCGTACGCTCCTATGGCCGCAACCAGCTCGTTGCCGTGACCTCGAGCCGGCATCCGCTTGCCAGCCGCGAAGCGGTCGGTTTCGGCGAATTGCTGGTCGAGCATCATGTCAGCCTGCAGGCGCACAGCGCGATTCATGCATTTCTGTCGAGAACGGCGGAGTCGATTGGCGGGCAGTATCGCCCGCGCGTGCAGGTGGGCAGCTTCGAGGCCATGTGCAGGATGATTGAGGCAGGGGTCGGCGTCGGCGTGCTGCCGTTGTCGTCCGCGCGGCGTCACGCACGCTCGATGGATATTCGCGTCATTCCGCTGTCCGAGCCCTGGGCCGAGCGCAGGCTCGAGCTGGTCGCGCGAAACCCCCAAGCCTTGCCGGTTTTCGCGCGCGAACTGTTCGAGCATCTTGCGGCCAGTCGACGTTGAACCTGTACCGTGGCCTCAGTCGCAGGAGTCGGCTGCCGCGACGGGTTCATGAACCTGGTTGCGTCCTCCCTTCTTGGCCGCATAGCAGGCGAGGTCGGCGGCGACCAGGATGTCCGCGGCGCTCTTGTCCTCTCCCAGGATACGCACCAGGCCGATGCTCGCACCAATGGTGAAGGCCGTGCCCTCCCAGTCGAATTTGAGGGTGGAGACCGCTTCACGGAGATTCTCGGCGATCTTGCGCGCTTCCTCCTGGCCGCAGCCGCGGAGAATCAACACGAACTCGTCGCCACCGATACGGTAGAGGTGATCGCTGGCGCGCACGTGCTTGCGGATCAGTTCACCCACCTGACGCAGCAATTCATCCCCGGCGGCATGGCCAGCGGTGTCGTTCACGATCTTGAAGCGATCCAGGTCGATGAAGCACAGCGCATCGCGGTCGCCCGCCCGGCGCGAGAGGATCACGGCGTCGTCCAGGGCCTGTTCGAAGGCCCGCCGGTTCGGCAGTCCGGTGAGCGGGTCATGCAGCGCGAGATGCGCGAGCTGTGCCGTAGCCTCGTCGACTCGAGCCTGCAGTGTCGCCTGTGATTCCGAAATCGACCTGGCCATCTGGTTGAAACCCTGCTGCAGCGTGCGCAGCTCGCGGATGTCGGAGGCTTCCTCGACGACGATATCGAGCCGTCCCGCTCTGAGCGCGTCCACCGCCCCCGCGAGGCGCGCGATGACGTCACTGAAACGACCGGCGAGAGACGTCGCGAGCCAGGCGGTTACCATCAGGGCGAGCGCCGTTACCAGGAGCGTGCGGAACCACATGTCCTGCTTGCTTCGCTCAAGGCTCCGGGTGTCGAGTTCGATCACCGTCCATCCGATCCGGCTTGTGTCGTCCAGTGCGGCGACGTCGCGCATCAGATCGTCGATGGCCAGGGGCAGGGCCATGACGGGCGCGGCGAGCACCATCCGTTCGCCCTCCTTGCCCAGAATGACCGGACTATTCACCTCCGACAGTGTCGCCTGAGGCGTCGAACTCAGTCGGCCGCTCTGGACTAGGGGTCTGACCTCGGCATCGAAAAAGGCGATCGCGACGACATCGCGCTGCTCGAGCACGCCGAATGCCAGCGCGTCCAGTGCTGGACGGTTGCCCGAGATGAGTCCGTATTCCGCCGCCGGAGCGAGAAAGCTCACGATGCCCAGACCTCGTTCCTCGAACTCGGTGTCCAGTGCGCGCAGCCCAAACGCGATAAAGACCATCGAGATCACGGTGGCGAGCAGAGCCGCAGGCAGTATCACCGCGCTCAGCAGTAGCGGCTTGAGGGATGTCTTCATCACGGCTCCTCCTGCACCTCAAGCGCGCGCAGGCGCGCGAGGAGCGTGCTCGTTGACGGCACTGCCACGTTCAGGGCTCGTGCGACCTGTGCATTTACCGCCAGATCGAAGTGTTTCGGCCACTGCGAGTCGGCGGGTGGTGTTCCGCGTTCCTGCGCGGTCACCAACCACGCGAGGGCATCGCGCGCGCTGTCCGCTGGTGTGCTGAACACTGCGGCGAGTGCGCCCGCTTCGACGTAGGCTCGCGAATACGCGAAAACCGGGCGGCGATGGCGGTAACTCGACAGCAGAATCGCCCGCGCTGCCATTGGCGTGGCAATCAGGGGGTCGGGCAGCGCCAGAAAGGCTTCGGCTTCGCCCAACACCCGCTCAATCGCGCGGTTGAGTTCGCCGCCGGTGCTGATGGTGGCGCTTACCAGCCTGACCCCGACATCTGTTGCCTCAAGCCGAAGGCGGTCGATCCGGTCAGCGTTTTGTGGGCCGGAAAGCACGCCCAGACTTCGACACTCGGGCATCAGCTTGCGGAGCAAGGCAAGCTGTCGGGACAGGGGCTGATCGAGCACGATCGCCGAAATATCGCGGTTCGGATATTTCTTGACCAGCCCTTGGTATTGATTCAGCGATACCAGTGTCACCAGTAGCGGAGCCTCACCCGGCAAGTCAAGCACTGCCTCGGCTGCCGCGAGGCCCCCGGCCAGCACCCAGTCGGCGAGCTGCAGCGCCTGCTCGTCGATCTGCCCTGAGGCCGTACCGGCATCGGTCAGTTCGATCCCGGTCGCTTCCGCGCCCGATCCGAGCGCTTCGAGGAATTCGGCGTAGGCGCCGTCGCGAGACGTGAGCAACAGCGCGATCTCCTGCCCGGCGGCGGGCAGGGGCAGCATCAGGACGACGAGCAGGGTGAGAAGTCGTCGAATGCGTTGGGGCATCGAGCGCGGTCCGGGGCGGGTTTCAGAAGTCCAGACGTAGGGTAACCCAATGCCGACGGTCTACGACGCGTTGTTCGCGTTGCTCGAAGTGAGCACCCTTGAGGGATTGCGCGGTATACGCGATCTCGCCACGCTGGCTTCCGACGCGAAGCGGGTGCGCGACTCGCAGATCGAAACGTTCGTAACCCGGCGCGAAAGTGCCCCGGGTCCATTTGATGTCTCCGACTCGATACCAGGCGACGGACAGGTCGGCCCCGGCGGGCAGGGCCTGGGTGAGGAGCACGGAAGTCGAACGGCGCGGTGCGGAACGTTCCGCCAGTTCACGATAACGCTCGTAACCCGATTGATAATTACCGGCAGGATCCAACTGGAGGGATCGGCCTCGCGCGGTGTCCCTGACGGAAACCCTTATGTTGGCGTGCGCTATCGACAGACGCGTGCCGTCGAGCGGTTGCCACTTCCACTGGAGTTCGTAACCTCGCGTATGCAGATTCTGGATCGGCTCAACCGTGTAGGGTGTGTCATTTGCTGCGGGAAACGGGAGAAAACCGAAGGTTTCCGAGGACTTGATGAGATCCTGCAGCCGGTTGCGCAGACGCTCGGAGAACACACGTACATCCAGGCTTGTGCGGGCCTCCGGCCAGTGCCCGAGGTAACCGAGCTCCCAGCTATCAAGCCGCTCGGCCGGCAGGTCACGGTTGCCGACCGAGTATGCGAGCTTGGGCGTTATCAGCGAACGCCCGCGATACTCGAGGATACTGGGCGTCCTCCATGCGCGCGAATAGCCGAGGCGGACGGTGTGTTCCGGAAGAATGTGGAAAGCCGCGCTGGCGCGCGGCGCAAAATGTCTGCCGGCAAGCGAATCGTGTTCGACCGAGGCCCCGGCATTGCCTGTAAGCCAGTTCGTTGGTCGCCATTCGGTGTTGAGGAACAGACGGCTCACACTCCGGTGAGCGGGGCTGCGGTCGCGTAGCGTAGTGTCGGAGTAAAGCGTGTCGCGACGCCAGCTTGCGCCCGATGAGGTCCGAAATTGGCTTCCGAGCAAAGCGGTATGCGTCAGCTCGATCTCGTGCCGGGTTCCCCGATCGCCATTCGTGTCGATGGGCGAGTAGGGCTTGCCGATAAGCGCCTCAAGGGCGGGAGGGATTGCCGGCGCGTCGAAGCGCGCGTTGGCGCGGTCGTCGCTGTAGGTGTAGCGCAGCGAAAGGTCACTGCTATCGCTGCGCGCCTGTAACCAGCGTAGCTGCAGCCAGGTCGAGGATTCCTCGAGGTTCCGGAGCGGATCGAGGCCTTCGGGCACGCCAGTTCCCGGATCTCGACGGCCGGTGAGGCGCAGGCTCTCCACCCGACCAAGGCCCATCTCCAGCGTATTGCTGAAATCGAGCTGGTGCTGCAGGCGCAGGTCGAGCAGTTTTGAACGATTGCGGTCCTTCCAGTTGGAGAAGCGGTTTCCGTCGGCGCGCTCTTCGAGTCCATCGTCACGCTGCTGTTGAAAGGTAATCCGGACTCGTGTCTCTTCACTCAGCGAAACGGCGCCGCGCAGGGTGTCGTCGCGGACCCCCTGGTTGCCACGGGACACGGACAGCGAAGCGCCATGTGCAAGCGCGGGGTCGATGGTCACGATGTTGATCACGCCCAGAAACGCATTAGTGCCGTAGGAGGTCGTGTTTGAACCGCGCACCACCTCGATGCGGTCAATGTCCTCGAGCGCGACCGGAATCAGCGACCAATTGACCCCGCTGCGGAAAAGGGGCGAGTGCAGCGAGCGGCCATCCACCAGAACCTGAGCGCGCGGTGAGTGATCGTTGTCGGCGACGCCATGATAGTTGACCCTCGCCGAGGCATCGCTGGCCGCATGAGTCTGAAAGCCCGGCACCAGCCGGAATACGTCGCTCAAGCTTCGTGCGCCGGAGGCGCGAATCATCGCCCGGTCGATGACGGTGACGGATGCTGGCGCATCTGCTTGTCGCTGAGGCAGCCGGCTGATGGATGCGACCGTGGGCAGCTCGCTGAAGAAGAGGTCGGTGTCCGCAAACGCGAAACCCGAACCGCCTGACAGACAGGCTGACAGTGCGAGTAGGCTTAGAGAACCCGTCTGGCGCGACGACTTGGCGTGCATGCGTGGACTTTGCTGGGCTGGTGTTGGGGTCGAGCGGCAGTTTGGACGGGAATTCAGGTGTTTGCAATCGGCACGAGTGTTGATCCGCCTGCCCGGGGAGCTCGGTCGCGCCGCTGCGAAGGCTTTTGTTGAAGCAAATCGCGGCATTCGACACATCCTGATCAGTGTGACAAGCTCCTACCCTAAAAAGGATACGACGAAGGAGGCAGAGATGAACGATGTAGTGCGTGCCCTGACTGACGCGCTCGGCGAGGGCTCGGTGCTGACCGGCGAGGCGGTGGCGCAGCGCGCGACCAGCTATTGGGATGCGGCGCCGACGCGGGCGCTTGCCATCGTGAGGCCGCGCGACACCGCCGAACTGGCCGAGGCGATGGCGATCTGCCACCGATTCGATCAGCCGGTATGCACCCAGGGTGGCAAGACCGGCTGCGCCGCCGGTGCGGCGTCGACCGAGCGCGAGGTGATCATCTCGCTGGAGCGCATGAACCGCATCGAGGCCATCGACACCATTGGTGCGACTGCGACAGTGCAGGCTGGCGTCACGCTGCAGGCCCTGCAGGAGGCGGCGCGCGAGCACGAGCTGCTGTTCGCGCTCGACCTCGGCGCGCGAGGCAGTTGCACCATCGGTGGCAACGTTGCGACCAATGCCGGCGGCATCAATGTCTTGCGCTACGGCATGATGCGCAACCTGGTGCTCGGCCTGGAGGCGGTGCTGGCAGACGGGACGGTGCTGTCGAGCATGAACGAGATGCTCAAGAACAACGCCGGCTACGATCTCAAGCAGCTCATGATCGGTACCGAAGGCACCCTGGGCATCGTCACCCGCGTGGTGGTGCGTCTGGCACCCTTGCCGACGAGCTGCAACGCGGCGATGGTGGCCTGCGCGGACTTCGACAGGGTCACCACTCTGCTCCAGCGGGCGCAGCGCGACCTCGGCGGCACGCTGAGTGCCTTCGAGGTGATGTGGAACAACTACTACACAGCCGCCACCGAGCCCGGCGGGCACAGGCCGCCGATGCCGCGGGAGCACCCGTTCTACGTGCTGCTCCAGGCCGAGGGTGGCGACCCGGGGGCCGACGCGACCCGCTTCGAACGCCTGCTCGAACAGACGCTGGACAGCGGGCTCATCGAGGACGCGGTGATCCCGCAGTCCGAGACCGAACGGCGGGCGCTGTGGGAGGTACGCGAGAATTTCGAGGCCATGCTCGCCGGGCGCAAGACCTTTCTCTACGACGTCAGCCTGCCGATACGCTGCATGGCCGATTACGCCGACGAGGTGGCGCAGCGCATCCATGCGCGCTGGCCGCAGGGCCGCGCGATCATGTTCGGCCACATCGCCGACGGCAACCTGCACCTTTTCGTCCAGCCGGAAAGCCCGGACGCGGATCATGACGCAAGCGACGAGGCGGTCTATGGTCCGCTGAAGGCGATTGGCGGATCGGTGTCGGCCGAACATGGTATCGGGGTCGAGAAGCGCGGCTGGCTGGGTTGGAGCCGCAACGAGACAGAACTCGCCTTGATGCGCACACTGAAGCACGCGCTCGACCCCCGGAATCTGCTCAACCCGGGTCGGGTCATCGAACTCTGAGCCAGCCGAGCCCGGTCCGATGTCGCTCACTCTGTCCGCGATTGCGCGCTATCCGATCAAGGGGCTGTCGGCGGAAGTGCTGTCACGCGCCGACCTTGGGTTCGGCTGTGGCGTGCCCGACGATCGGCGCTGGGCAATGGCTCATGGTGCCGCTGGAATCGACCCGGATGCGCCGCGCTGGCTGCCAAAACGGGCGTTTCTGGCGCTGGACAGTCTGCCCTCGCTGGCGTCCCTGTCGCTGCGGCGCGCTGGCGAGGGCGAGGTGTTCGAGTTCGTGCGCGAGGGGCGCGTGCTGCTCCGTGCCGATCTTGGATCCGGCGAAGGGCGCAAGGCGGTCGAGGCCTTGATTGCGGATCAGGCCGGTGGCGCCGCGCGCGGCCGGGTGAGCCTGGTCGAAGGCCGCGGATTCGCCTTTTGCGACGCCGAGCCGCCCCTGGTCTCGATTGCCTGCCTCGCATCGCTGCACGATGTATCCGAAGCGGTCGGCCGGCCGGTGGAGGTCGAACGCTTTCGCGCCAACCTTCTGGTCGCCGGTGGCCTGCCGTGGCAGGAACTGGATTGGGTTGGTCAGGAGATTCATGTGGGCGAAGCGCGACTGCGCGTGCTCGAGCCGATCCTGCGCTGTGCTGCGACCCGTGCCAATCCGCGCTCCGGCGAGGCGGATCTTGATGTATTGCGGCCGCTCATCCGGCTGACCGGCGATGCGGTCTTCGGCGTCTATGCCGAGGTGGTCGCGGGCGGGTCGATCGCCCCGGGCGATCCGGTCCTCGCCCCGCCGGGCGGGCGACTGCCGGCGCGACACGGGCTCGGGCTGACATGAACCCCGGGACCTCCCCGCTGGACGCTGTGGCGGACTTCAATCTGCGAGAGGCTTCGGGCGAGGCCCTGCTGCTCGGCGCCCCGGGAGACTGAGGATGTGTGGCCGCTATGCGCTCTACGGGCCGGTTTCGCGTCTGCGCGAGCAGTTCGACGCCGATCTGGAGGGCTTCGACTTCACGCCGCGCTACAACGCCGCGCCTTCGCAATGGCTGCCGGTACTGCGCCAGCGTCCGGACGGCCAGCGGGTGATCCATCTGTTGCGCTGGGGGCTGGTGCCGGCCTGGAGCCGGGACGAAACCATCGGTGCGCGCCTGGTCAATGCGCGCGGGGAGACTCTGGCGGACAAGCCGGCCTTCCGCAACGCCTATCGCAGCCGCCGCTGCATCGTTCCGATCAACGGCTTCTACGAGTGGAAGCCGGTGGCCGGCGGCAAGCAGCCATACTATGTGCATGCGGCCGGCGACACGCTGCTCGCGCTGGCCGGTCTGTGGGAGCGCTGGCGACGCCCGGGAAACGATGAAACCATCGACAGCTTCACTATCGTGACGACTGCGGCGAACGCGACGCTCGCCTCCCTGCACGAGCGCATGCCGGTGGTGATCGAACCGGGCGACTATGGCGCCTGGCTCGATGGCGCCACACCGCCCGCGCGCCTGGCTCCCTTGCTGGTGCCGGCCGCGGACCAGACGTTTGCCATGCATGAGGTGTCGCGTGCGGTGGGCAATGTACGCAACGACACGCCCGCATTGATCGAGCGTGTGCCTGCCGATTCCTGAGTTTAGTGGCCCTGGTCGCCGTCCTGCAGGGGTGAGACGAGGAAGCCACCCTCCGGTGTGCGTCCGGTAATGCGCAAGCGCATGCCGGCGCCGACCGGTGCCTCGCTCTCGGCGGTGTAGCTGGTGTCGCCGACCCGAATCCGTCCGCGACCCCCGCTGAAGCCATCGATGGCCTCGGCCTGGCGTCCGACCAGGGCGTCGAGTTCGCGGTTGAGCGTGGTGGCGGTCAAGCTGATCCGGCTCCTGCGCTGGATCGCGAAGCCGATGCCGATCGAACCCAGCATCGCCACCGCGAACACCAGCAACTGCCATGCCATCGGCAGCTCCGGTGCGATCAACACGGATAGTCCGACGATCACCGCGCCGAGCCCGATCCACAGCAGGAATACCCCGGGTGCGATGATCTCCAGGCCAACCAGGATTGCGCCGATAATGACCCAGGGCCAGGGCGAGACGAATAAGGGCTCCAGTGCGTTCATTGCGGGTCCGTATGCTCAGAGCCTGTGAATAAATCTGCTGCGCGAACCGATTGCTGCGTTGCTCACTCGCTCACTCCTCGCCTATCAACCTGATATGTCTCGTCGTTCGCTCGCTCGCGCCTTGCACTCGGCTCTGCTCGCGACGATTTCTTCACAAGCTCTCAGCTCTTGTCGGTCTGGGTCTGGCGGATCAGTTCGGTGACGCCGGCCACTGCACCGGTGACGCCGCTTGCCTCGAGCGGCATCAGCACCAGTTTCGAGTTCGGGCCGGTGCCGATCTGGTTGAGCGCCTCGACGTATTTCAGTCCGAGAAAGTACTGCACTGCCTGGATGTCGCCTGAGGCGATCGCCCTGGACACCATCATCGTCGCCTTGGCTTCGGCCTCGGCTTCACGTTCGCGCGCCTCGGCGTTGAGGAAGGCGGCTTCGCGATCACCTTCGGCTCGCAGCACCGCGGCGCGCTTTTCACCTTCGGCCGCGAGGATCTCGGCCTCGCGCTTGCCGTTGGCCTCGGTGACCTGCGCACGACGCCGCCGCTCGGCGGTCATCTGCAGATTCATCGCGTCCTGGAGCTCAGTCGACATCTTGAGATCGCGGATCTCGATACGGACGATCTTGATCCCCCAGGGGTTGGTCGCCTCATCCACTACGCTGAGCAAGATCTCGTTGATCTTCTGGCGGTTTGACAAGGTGTCGTCAAGATCCATCGACCCGATCACCGAACGCAGATTGGTGGTGGTCAGGTTGACGATGGCATCCTCCAGATGACGCACCTGGTAGGCGGCGCGGGCCGCGTCGTCGATACGGAAGAACACCACGCCGTCGGCGACCACGGCCGCGTTGTCCTTGGTAATCACGGTCTGCGCGGGGACGTCGAGCACCTGCTCCATCACCGTCAGCCTGCGCCCGATCTGGTCGATGAAAGGCACGATCAGCCGCAGGCCCGAGTCGAGCGTGTGGGTGTAGCGCCCGAAGCGTTCGACGGTCCACTTCTCGCCCTGAGGTACTGTCTTGATGCCGGCGAAGATCAGCGCCACGACGATGACGACGACAATACCTGCAAAAATCAGAAATCCGTCCATCTGCTTGCTCCAGATCGTAAAGCCGCAGTTTAGCAGCCACCGTGTCGGCAGTGCGTACTCAATGCCTTCGGCATGTCCGGCGGCTTTGCCGCGGGCGGGGTAAGATACTGGCCGCCAATCGACCTCATGATTGGCTGGGCCATCGTTGCACGCACAATGACAAGATCACGAACATCCCTGCCACCAGACGCCTCTCCTGCCATGTCGGTCATGGCGATGACCACGCCTGTCGCGATGGGTTATATCCCGCTCGGGACGGTTTTCGGGTTTCTGTTCGTTCAGGCGGGTGCCGACTGGTGGCTTGCCATCCTGTCGAGCGTCGTGGTGTATGCCGGCGCGGCGCAGTACATGATGATTCCGATGCTGGCGGCCGGCATGCCGATCAGTGCGATCGCTTTCGCCACGCTGGTGGTGAATCTGCGCCACATGTTCTACGGCTTGTCCTTGCTCGGCAGCTTTCCGCGCAAGCCGCGGGCAGTGCGCGCCTACCTCATCTTCGCGCTCACCGACGAGACGTACTCGCTACTCACCACGATGCCCCGTGATACCAGTCACCGCCAGATGGTGTTGGTGGCGATGCTGAACCAGTGCTGGTGGGTGCTGGGAACCGCAGCCGGGGCGCTCATCGGTGCGCGCGCCCAGATCACCCTGAGCGGGCTGGATTTCGTGCTCGCGGCTCTGTTCGCGGTGCTCACCGTCGAGCAGTGGCGGAGTCGCCATAGCGCCGCGCCGCTTTGGGTTGCCCTGGTGGCCTACGCGCTTGCCTTCATGCTCGCGCCAGACCACGCACTGGTGGTCGCGATCGCGCTCAGCATCGCGGCGGCAACGCTGTTGCAGGCGCGGCGATCGCCCGCCGGGGAGCGTGCATGACCGACGTCACCTATGTCGTGACCGCGATCTTCGCCGCCGGTCTGGTGACCCTCGGGCTGCGCGCGCTGCCCTTCATTGCCGGCGACTGGTTGAACAAGCATCCCTTCGTCCAGCGACTCGGGCGTTTTCTGCCGCTGGCGATCATGACGCTGCTCCTCGTGCACTACGTCGTCGGGGCGGCGCAAAGCCATGAGCACGGGCCTTGGCCGGAGCTCGTCGCGGTTGCGCTTGCGATCGTCCTGCAGTGGTTCGCGCGCAACCCCCTGCTCAGCATCGTCGGTGGCACGCTCGCCTACGTGGCGATGCGCAATGCGGGCTGGTTCTGACGCCCGTCTGCGGCTGGGCACTGGGCTCAACTGCAGAAGGGCCACACCTGCCAGATCTGGCGGCAGCGGAATTCAGCCTCGCACTGCGCGAGCTGCCCGGCGTAGGTCGCCGATAGCGCACTGACTTCTCTTGCCGCACGCTGAACCTGTGGTTTGCCCTGCCAGGTGCCCCGTCGGTAACCGCCCTGGCCCTCATGGTAGGCAAGGTAGAGGTGCTCCGCGTTCTGCAGCGAGATACCCAGTTGGGTGTGGGTGCGGCGGTTGTACCAACCAATGAAATCGGTCGCATGCTTCATGTGGGTGCGCCTCGCGGTGAGGCTGCCGGCTTCCTGCCGGTATTCGTTCCAGACCGGATCCTGGGCCTGAGCGTAGCCGTATGAGGAAGAAGGACGACCGGCGGGGATGATGCCGAAAATGCGGTTGCGCGGTGGCCGGACATGACTGCGGAAGGACGACTCGCGCTGCACGAAGGCCATCTGGGTGGCGATCGATGTGCCCCACTTGCGTTCGGAGTCGCGGGCGTAGTCGTACCACTTGGGGTTTTCGCGGAACACCTCGCAGATGTTGCTCTGGTTGTTTGGTGGCGAGGGCGCCATCATCGCACAGCCCCCCAGCGTGAGACAGGCCGCAATCAGCGTGAGCGACCGTGCAAAACGGGGGGGGCGGTCCGGATACCGCCCCGGCCAAGCGCGCAGAAAATCCGTTCATGGCTGGATGCTACAACAGACCGACGACTCGGGTGTCGTCCTTGCGTCATGCAAGGCGACCGGTCTAAGCTCCCACGCTGGTCGTTTGGCGACCCAGAAGAGGAGACAGCATGTTCAAGGCGATACTGATCGAGAAGGATGACGCCGGCTATCGCGCCGGTCTGAGCGAACTGGATGCATCCGCATTGCCGGAGGGCGATGTCACGGTGAAAGTGGCGTATTCGACGCTGAACTACAAGGACGGGCTCGCGATCACCGGCAAGGGGCCGGTGGTGCGCAAGTTTCCGATGGTGCCCGGCATCGATCTCGTCGGTACGGTCGAGGAGAGCACCCATGCCGACGTGAAGATTGGGGACACGGTGATCCTCAACGGCTGGGGGGTCGGCGAGAACCATTGGGGCGGGCTGGCGCAGTTTGCGCGGCTCAAGGGCGAGTGGCTGGTGCCGCTGCCGCCGGCCTTCACCCCGCGCCAGGCGATGGCGATCGGCACCGCCGGCTATACCGCGATGCTGTGCGTGATGGCGCTTGAGCGCCACGGCGTGACGCCGGACCGTGGCGAGGTGCTGGTCACCGGGGCCAATGGTGGCGTCGGCAGTGTTGCAATCGCCTTGTTGGCCAGACTCGGTTACACCGTGGTCGCCTCCACCGGGCGGCCGCAGGAGGCTGAGTTTCTCAAAACGCTCGGAGCAGCCGAGATCATCGACCGGGCCACCTTGAGTGAGCCGGGCAAGCCTTTGGCCAGGGAGCGCTGGGCCGGCGCGGTCGACACCGTCGGCAGTCACACGCTGGCAAACGTGTGCGCCGGCATGCGATATCGCGGCACCGTCGCGGCCTGTGGTCTCGCGCAGGGCATGGATCTGCCAGCCACGGTTGCCCCCTTCATTCTGCGTGGTGTCACGCTCGCGGGCATCGACAGCGTGATGGCGCCGCGCGAAGAGCGACTCGAAGCGTGGTCCCGGCTCGCCCGCGACCTGGACCCCGCCAAGCTTGACATCATCACCAGCGAGATCGGACTCGGCGACGTGGTCGACACCGCGCGCAGGCTGATCGACGGCCAGGTACGCGGCCGGATCGTAGTCGACGTCAATCGCTGACATACAGGAGAATGGAATGAGTAATCCGATCAGCCGCTTCACCGTACCCGATCTGAACGATCTACCCGAGGACGTTCGCGAGCGCATTCTCGCGGTGCAGGAGAAGGCGGGCTTCGTGCCCAACGTCTTTCTGATGCTGGCCCATCGTCCGGCGGAGTTCCGCGCCTTCTTCGACTACCACGACGCGTTGATGGAGAAGGATGTCGGCCTCACCAAGGCCGAGCGCGAAATGATCGTCGTGGCCACTTCGGGGGCCGGCAACTGCCTGTATTGCGTCATCGCGCATGGCGCGGTGTTGCGCATCCGCGCCAAGAACGCGCGGGTAGCCGACCAGCTCGCGACCAACTACCGCAAGGCCGAGACCACCCCACGCCAGCGCGCGATGCTCGACTTCGCGATCAAGCTGTCCACCCGTGGCGGCGAGATCGACGAGGCCGACTTCGAAGCGCTGCGTGCAGCCGGTTTCGACGAGGAGGCGATCTGGGACATTGGTGCGATCACCGCTTTTTTTGCGATGAGCAATCGCCTGGTACATCTTACCGGTACGCCGCCGAACGAGGAGTTCTACCTGATGGGACGGTTGCCGAAGAAGTGACTGGCGACAAGCTCTTCAAGGCGGTGCGGACGGGGGTGTCGGCGTCAGCAGGTCGATGAGTCAGCTGACGCAAGTCCTGAGCCGGCTCACGGTCGCTGTGCTATGGCTGCTGCACTGGCTTCCTCTGCCAGCGCTCGCAGTCCTCGGACAAGGCCTCGGCCTCGTACTCTATGTGGTGGTTGCCAAGCGCCGTCGCATCGTCCAGGTCAATTTTGCGCTGTGTTTCCCCGAGATGTCCGCCCGCACCCGGCAACGCCTCGTGCGGGCGCATTTCCGCATGCTCGGCCGCAGCATCGTGGAACGCGGTGTGCTGTGGTGGGCAAGCGCGGAGCGTCTCGCACGTCTCGTGCAGGTGGAGGGCGCGGACAAGGTGCGTGGGCTGCTCGATGCCGGCCAGCCTGTGATCATGATGGCGCCGCATTTTGTCGGGCTCGATGCCGGCGGCACTGCGCTGACGATGCGCTTCGATCTGGTCAGCATCTACGCGAGGCAGAAGAATCCGGTGTTCGATCGCTGGTTGCTGCACGGGCGCAGCCGTTTCGGCGATCAGTTGTTGCTTGCACGTGATCAAGGGGTGCGGGCGACGATCAAAGCCATGCGCAGTGGGCGCCCGTTCTATTACCTGCCCGACCTGAACTTCCGTACCCGGGATGCAGTCTTCGCCCCTTTCTTCGGGGTGCCTGCGTGGACGATCACCGGTCTGTCCCGGCTGTCTCGTGCAGCGGGAGCTAAGGTGGTGAGTTGCAAGACGCGGATGCTCGATGCCGGTCGCGGCTATGTCGTCGAACTGAGCGACCCCTGGCCTGACTTTCCCAGCGACGATGTGCAGGCGGATACCGAGCGCATGAATCGCGAGATCGAGGCCCTGGTGCGCCAACATCCCGAGCAATACCACTGGGTTCACCGGCGGTTCAAGACCCGTCCGCCGGGAGAACCCAAATACTACTGATCCGGCTCTCTTGCCTGGCCCTCGGGTCGAAGCGGTGTTATTTTGATTGAATGGACTTATCCAGGCGGAGTGACGCTCTTGGGGCGACACGCTGTGCGGTGATTGGCACAGGCCACATCGGACGCTTTCACGCCCAGAAATATGCCGGATTGGCCGAGGCTGCGCTCGTCGCGGTGGCGGACCTTAATCCAGAGGCAGCAGCGCGTGTGGCCGCCGAGTGTGGATGCCATGCGGAGACCGATTACCGGAAGCTTCTCGGCAATGTGGATGCGGTCAGCATCGCGGTGCCCACTACCCGGCATTTCGAGGTCGCACGTGCCTTTCTCGAAGCTGGCGTCCATGCCCTCATCGAGAAGCCGATCACCAGCACCGTCGATGAGGCCCGTATCCTTAATTCGATTGCGGCCGACAAGGGTGTGGTGCTTCAGGTCGGGCACCTGGAACGCTTCAATGCCGCACTGGTCGAGGTGAGCGGGCGCGAGCTCGTGCCCTTGTTCATCGAATCACACCGACTGGCGCCATTCCGCCCGCGTGCGACCGATGTCGATGTCGTACTCGATTTGATGATCCACGATATCGACATCGTCCTCGACCTGGTGCGCTCGCCGATCAGTTCGATTGTGGCCTCTGGCGCGCGCGTTCTATCGGGCACGATCGACATTGCCAATGCGCGCATCGAGTTCGAGAACGGTTCCGTCTGCAACCTCACCGCGAGTCGGGTCAGTGCCAAGACCGAGCGCAAGATGCGCATCTTCGCGGATGAAGCCTACATCGTCGTCGACTTTCACAACCGCGGGCTGCGGGTCCATCGCCTGGGTACGCGCGAGGCGTTTCCCGGCATTCCAGAGATCACCAATGACGAACGCCGTTTCGATCAGCACGACGCGTTGAGAGATCAGATTGCCGCATTCGTCGATGCGGTGCGCAACGGCTCGGGAGTGAAGGTCTGCGGCAGCCAGGGGCAACAGGCGCTTGAAGCGGCTCTGCAGATTGCCGAACTCGTTCGGCGGTCCGCACTCAGGCTCGGCAGGGCAACACGCTCATGAAGAGGGTCGTACTGATTCCTGGTTCGATTCTCGACTGTGCTGCACGCAGGGGTCGCCGCTTCCACCTCACGGAGGATTGAACGCATGTCCCTCACGATCCCGATGGTCGACCTCCAGATTCAGTACCAGACCCTGCAGGCGGAGATCGACACCGAAGTGGCGAAGGTCCTCGGTGACGCGCGTTTCATACTCGGACCCAATGTCCACGCATTCGAGGAGGAAGTTGCGGCCTACCTTGGCGTCGCGCACGCGGTGAGTTGCGCGTCCGGCACCGATGCATTGCATCTGGCCTTGCGGGCGGCCGACGTCGGGCCGGGCGACGAAGTCATCACCACGCCGTTTACCTTCATCGCGACCGCCGAGGCAATCTGCTACGTGGGCGCAACGCCGGTTTTCGTCGATATCGACCCCCTTACCTTCAATATCGATATCGCCCGGGTCGAGGCCGCCATCAGCGAGCGCACCGCTGCCGTGCTGCCAGTGCACCTCTATGGCCAGCCTGCCGACATGAAGGCTTTGCGCGCACTGTGTGACGCTCACCGGCTCTGGCTGATCGAGGACTGCGCCCAGTCCTTCGGGGCCCGTGCCGAGGGCGGCGCATACACCGGCAGCATCGGCGAGTTTGGCTGCTTCAGCTTCTTTCCGAGCAAGAATCTTGGTTGCTACGGTGACGGTGGGTTGGTCACGACATCCACGGAGACCATGGCCAATAGGCTGAGGAAGCTGCGTAATCATGGGAGTAGCGCCCAGTACGAGCATGACCTCGTCGGCTACAACAGCCGTCTCGACGAGATCCAGGCGGCGGTGCTGCGCATCAAGCTTCGCCACATCGACCGATTCAACGCCAGTCGGCGGGCTGCCGCACAGCGCTACGACGCCCTGCTCGAAGCCTTGCCGCTGCGAGTGCCGTGTCGGGATCCGCATGTGACCCACGTGTTTCACCAATACACCGTGCTGTGCAAGGCTCGTGACCTTGTGGTGAAGGCTCTGAGAGATGCCGGGATCGCCTGTGCGATCTATTACCCGCGACCGCTTCATCAGCAGAAGGCGTTCTCCGGCATGGTTGCCGGGGTGTCGCTACCGGTCACGGAAGGCGTTGCCCGCGATTGTCTGTCTCTGCCCATGTACCCCGAATTGACAGACGCGCAGGCACAGCGGGTGGCAGAGGTCCTTGCAGCTGCGCTTTAGAGCACCGATCGTGATCTACGACACGCCCGCGGCGTACCGGATTGGCAGTCGGACGCTCTAGAATGCAGAGGTTTCCTAAACGACTGGGCCGCCGCATGGAACATTTCTCCAATCGACGTCTCGATAGACGCATCCCGCTTGGCGTGCCGGCCCGTATCCGGCTCGAAGACGGCTCCGAGATCGAGGCTCGCTGCCTTGACCTGAGCATCCGGGGGCTGACCCTGGAGAGCGAGTTCGTTCCGGCCAAAGGCGAGATACTTGAGGTTTTCGTCGACGCGCCTGGAGCCATTGATGCGGCCCCGCTGCACGTGCGACTGGAGGTCAAGCGCAGCCTCGACCTGGGAGACAGTCGCTACGAATTTGGTGGCGAGATCGTCGAGGTGCTTGGCTGACGCCCTGCCCGGTGGGACAAACTTCGACTTGAATCAATTGTACCGCCCCTTCTTCTGAAGGAAAATGCGTGTCACCAAGCTGAGCGTCGCCCTGTTGAAATCATGATCCGCTCTCGCGACCACGGAACCGGCGGCGGCCACACTCACGCGCGTTCAGATCGTGCTCGCGGCTCAGGCCGAGTCGCCGATGCACTGCGAGCGCAGGCGCAGTTTTTCGGTTTACGATACGGTAATATTTCACATAACCCGGTAGACTTAATGGATTTGCGCTGTCGCAGCGAACATAATCAGTCGGATGGATAGATCACAAGGCGCGGTATTTCCAGCACAGGATACGATGGCAAGCCGTGTTCAGGTGCTGTGTGGCCGCTGGGATTGTTACGTAAACGGCGGAGGTGTCGAACAGTTCGTCGAGTTCACCCTCGCGGTCAATAGTCTCGCCGAGCATTTCAATCGACTTCGACTTCCCGGTCTCGTCAGGCTGTGTCAGGGGCTTGAGAGTGCTGCGCTCGCGAGACTGGAAGAGGCCACCTGCAGTCTGCTGCCGGCGCAGGAGATTGCGGCGCTTCAACGCCAGCTCGACACACTTGTCGGATCTGTTGCGGCATTGTGTTCCGAAACGCCGGACCGGCGTTCGGAATGCCATGAAGCTCCGACCCAGACCGTAGATTGGGTAAAACGGCGTGCGGTCTGGATAGTCTCGTCGGAGGCCGGTGGCGAGTATTGCGAAGGGCTCCAGAAGCAACTCCGATTCTTCGGTTTCGAGGTCTGCTTGCTGGGTTTGGATAATTGTCCGCAGCCGGGCGGCAGCCCGTTGGCGGTGCTCTTTGTACCAGCTCAGCCCGAATGCGGAGATGAAGGCCTCGCACGGATCAGTGCCTATCGCGCGGCCTGTCCGGCGGCACAGCTTTTCTATATCGGTGGCGCGGCAGCGATCGATCCAGTCGTTGGCTTGATGCGCGCCGGGGTCGACATCGTCATCCCGGCGGAAGTGCAGGCCGCGATGGTCATCGATCGCATACTGGACCTGGTTCGAACCGAGGAGCGGATAAAGCACAAGGTGCTGGTCGTCGAAGATTCCCGAGTAGCGACTGCACTGATCCGGAGAACACTGGCCGAGCATGGGTTCGACAGTCGAGCCATTGCCGACCCGGAGCCACTTCTCGATGTGCTAAAGGAATACCGACCCGATCTCATCCTGATGGACATGCACATGCCGAGGTTCAACGGTGTCGAGGCCACTCGGGTACTGAGACAGATACCCGACTACCAGTCCATCCCGATCGTGTACCTCTCAGGAGAGACCGATGTCGGGATGCAGGTTGAAGCCTTGCGCCTTGGCGGAGACCAGTTTCTTGTCAAGCCGTTCAACCCGGTGTTGTTGGCAGCGGTCGTCAAGACGAAGATTGAGCGGTTTCGCGAAGCGCAGCGATCGAGTCAGACCGATGGCCTGACCGGTTTGCTCAATCATTCCGCAGCGAAGAGTTATCTCAAGTCGATGATGAATGGCGCTAGCGATCAGGATCGTGTGGTCGTCGCGATGATCGACATCGACCATTTCAAGTCGATCAACGACACGTACGGACATCCTGTGGGAGATCAGGTCATTCGCGGCCTTGCCTGGCTCCTGAAAGCTCGGCTGCGCGCGACCGACCTCATCGGGCGCTATGGGGGCGAAGAGTTCATTGTCGCCCTGCCCGACGTCTCCCTGGAGATGGCGAGAACGATCATCGACCGCATTCGGGGCGACTTCGCTTCCCTGCCCCACTCGCATCCCGGGGGGGCCTTCTATACGACGTTCAGCGCTGGCATGTCGGCGTTTCCGGTGGTCAGCGCGTCTGCGGTGCTGGAGACTGCCGATCACGCCCTGCTTGACGCCAAACGCCTGGGGCGCAATCGGGTGGAGTGCGCCAGCGAACGACCCTGATTCGACCGCTTGCGAAGGTCCAGATCAAATCGCGGACGTTCCCCCGGGTAGCTCAGGTCTCGAAGTCCGAGCGCCACGCGGCCTCGCGGCCGATCTCACACGCCGCCCGGACCTTGGCGATGCCAGTACGAACTGGGCGATGAGATCGCCGCTGTGCTGGCTGATGCGTTCTGGAATCAGCCCCGGGCTTTTCCTCACTTGTTGGTCTGATCCGCTTGTGCGGATGGCGCTGCCTCGGCAAGCTGTTGCCGCAGGCGTTCGAGTCCCTGCCGGTAGGCTTCGGAATCGCCGTACTCGAAAAAGTCGGGGTAGTGGCGATGTGCGCCGCGCAAGCGTGTAGCATGCTTGATCGGACACCAATATTGCTCGGTGCGCCCGGCGATCTCGCGTGCGTAGGCAATCACGCCGTTTGCGTAGGAGCAGTAGAAGCAGTTGAGCTTTTCGATCGGGTTCAGGTAGGGTAGCTCGCTTCGGTCGAACACCAGATAATCCGCTCGCTTCACCCGGGGAATGCGGTAGAGGGGAAAGCAGATTCTCTGGTAGAAACTGACGAAGACGTCGATCAGTGCGAACACCGGCCAACCCGCGTAGATTACCGGGGCGGTCAGGATGACCGACCAGCGCGCTCCGCGTAGATAAGGCCACACACCGATACGGTGCCGTCGTTGAAGTTCGAGAAAGCGATCGGCCATCTCGATACGCTGCCGCTGGAATGCCTCCCTGTGGCGGGTGTATTCAAGCTCCAGCTGTTCCTCCAGCTCTCGGATGCGATCGATCAACTCCTGAATGGGCAAGGGCATGCGGATTTCTCCGGCGAGCATGTAGTTGGGCAGACGCCACCGGATGGCGGTTGCGTTGGCAGCCCTGTCGCTATTGGCTTTTCGTCGTAACGCGTCGCAACCAGGCCTCCGGGCAGCGCCAGTTTGAAACCCACTCCGCTATCTCTGCCGCCGGCATTGGACGGCCAATGCCGAAACCCTGCGCCAGTTCGCAGCCCATGTCCAGCAGGGCTTCGCCCTGTTCGATGTGCTCGACCCCTTCGGCGACCGCCTCGAGATCGAAAGCGTGTGCCAGACCGAGCACACCCTCGAGTATGGCATGGTCATCCGGGTCGATGAGCATGTCGCGCACGAAGCTGCGGTCGATCTTCAATGTGCCGGCCGGCAGGCGCTTGAGATAGGTAAGCGAGGAGTAGCCGGTGCCGAAGTCGTCGATGGCGAAGGCCAGCCCAAGCGAGCGGCAGTCCGACATGACTTGAGTGATCAGTTCGAGATCCTGTAGCGCGCTGGACTCGAGGATCTCCAGTTGCAGGCACTCGGCCGGCAATCGGGGATAGCGACCGAGCAGCGCGGACAGGCTCTGCACGAAGCCGGGGCTTTGCAGCTGGCCGGCGGCGATATTGACACTCACCGGCATGTCCAGCCCGTTGTCGCGCCATGTCTGCATCTGGCGCAAGGCCGTGTCGATGACCCAGGCGCCGAGTTCGAGCTCCAGTGGGTGCCCCTCGATCAAGGGCAGGAAGTCCGCCGGAGAGCGCAGGCTGCCGTCCGGATGCTGCCAGCGAATGAGGGCTTCGAAGCCCACCGCCGCACCGGACCGCATGTTGATCTGGGGTTGATAGTGGAGGACAAACTCCCGCTCCTGGAGCGCCCGGGAGAGTCGGGCGATACTCTCGTGGTGCCCACGGACTGCCTGGTCGCGCGCAACATCGAAAAGGTGGTAGCGGTTCTTGCCGGAGAGCTTGGCCTGATACATCGCCTGATCGGCTTGCCGCAGCAACTGGTCGGCATCGATGGCTTCGCTTTGCGGGTAGAAGGTCACGCCGAGACTGGCCGATACGCGTAGCAGAAACCCCCCGTCCTGCGTCTCCTTGCTCGCTGCGTCGAGAAGCCGTGTGAGTGTGGGAATGCAGGCCTCGGACGTCGGCAGGTCAGCAAGCACGACGACGAATTCATCGCCCCCCAGCCGGGCGAGGGTGTCGGTTTCCCGCAGTGCCTGACGCATGCGATTGGCCGCGACCACGAGCAGTCTATCGCCAGCGTCGTGGCCGTGCCGGTCGTTGACCGCCTTGAACCCGTCAAGATCGAGATAGGCGATGGCGAGCGTCGTGCCACGCCGGTTCGCCTGGGCCATCGCCTGTTGCATGCGGTCGGCGAGGAGGGCGCGGTTGGGCAGTCCGGTCAGCGGGTCGTAGTGCGCGATACGTTCGAGTTGCCGTTGCTGTGCCTTCTGCAATGTGATGTCGCGAATCGTGCCCTGGATGACCGTTTGTCCGCTGAGCTCGGTGCGGTTGAGCAGCAAGGTGCAGATGATGTCGCGCCCATCCAGCCGGCGATGCGCCCACTCGCCGAACCATGAGCCTTCGCGAAGCGTGGTCTCGATAAGCTCGACAACGCGATCTCGCGAGATGCTGCCGTCCGGTTGGGAGGGGGGGGAGAGGTCGCTAGGGCTTGTTGCAAGCAACTCGTCCAGCGACTGGGCACCGAAAAGTTCGACCACTGCGGAATTTCCAGCGACGAAGCGCCAGTCCGGTGGGGCCACGATCATCAGTGCGTCACGGGATTGTTCGAAGAGTTGCCGGTATCGGGCTTCGCTGTCTCGCAGCGACTGTTCGAGTTGTTTCCGCTCGGTCACGTCGAGGGCGATCTCGAGGCGGACTATGCGGCCGTCGTCCCACGGGATGGCCTGATCGTGCAACTGGTACCAGCGTTCGAGCACGGGGTTGTAATGTTCCCAGACCACGGTGGGTCCGGGTGTGCCGTCGGCGTGGAGCAGTTGTGGATTGGTGCAGAAGTCGCACGGGCCGTCGTTCTTGCCCTGGATCGCCTTCCAGCAGGTCTTGCCGACGATGTCGCCCAGCAACTCCCGAGCGTGCGAATTGATGAACAGCACCTCGTAGGTTTTCATGTCCGCCACATAGAGGGCGGCATTCGTGCCGTCGAGGATCTTGACCATGCGATTGTGTGCGACCGCGAGCGCTGCGGTCTTCTCGCGCAGGGCGGTGGCCACCTCGACGCGTTGTGCAATGCTCGTGAGCAGGTTGGCGAAGAGTTCGAGTGCTTCGCGCTCGTCCTGTCCGTAATCGCGCCAGTCGTGCACCGAGTCGAAGCCGACGAAGCCCAGACATGTGTCGCCATTGAGCAGTGGCGTCGTCAGCAGGCTGCGGATGTTCTGACCCTTGAACAGGCTCTTCATCGGCCCGTCCGCGAGCGTCTCGACGTCGGGAACGACGAAGGGTTCCCCCCGCAGGTGGGCCTCCATGAACTCCGGATTCAGCGCCAGAGGGAGACCCTGCAGCTCGGTGATCATCGGTTCGATGCCGGGAGCACACCACTCGTGAGTGTTGCTGGCGGTTTGCGCCGCCAAATCGTAGCGGAAAACGTATGCCCGGTCGGCATGGAAGAAAGCGGACATCTCTGCCAAAGCATCGCGAATGGCAGCGTCCAGCGCTTCGCCCGGCAGGTTGATGAATGACATGCCCAGCCGCATGATCAACGAGCGATAGGCCTGCTGGCGCTTGAGGGCTGTCTTGGCTTGCTGGTGTGAGGTGAGTTCCTGCTTGAGCTGCAGCGCGGCGCTCGCGTGGCGGCCATAGAGCTCAAGAATGGTTTCCACCATCACCTGCGTGGAGTGGTGCATCCGTTCGCGCGCCCGGACGCGGGCCAGATCGCTTGGCAGACGCTCAAGACGGGCCTTGACTGCAAACGCCATTCGTTGGTCGGACTCCAGAATGTGCGCGATCAGCCAGCGTGCGAGAAAGGTGATCGTGTCGCGCGCCCAGTCGACAGGAGCAGAGGCCTGATGTGCCGTTCGCAGCCGATCGATCTCCGCGAGGAAATGGGCGTGGCTCTCACGGTGGAGCACTTCATCGGGCGTGTCGGCAAGATGCTCGCGCCAGATGGCTTCTTCAGTGGAAAAGTGTCTTGCCGCGTAATCGACCAGTTGGTCGAGGACCAGGTTGGTCTCCCCGGCATTCGATTCGGCGACCGCTTCATGAGCCAGGCGGTTTAGAAGTGCCACCAGCCCCCGATGCTGATCATCGATGACGCCAATGCCTGTTTCGAAGCTTTCGTGCCAGGGGAAGAGATCGGTCGGCAGTTGCATGGAAAGCCCCGCGCGAAGCTGGTGTTTTGTTACATCATAGCCGAAGGCAGCTTGAGTCCGTCGTGAACAAGGCCTTCCTGCCAGCAGATCGCCGACGAGGCGGATGACCGCTCACGCATTCGTCTATTTCGATGCGGTGCGACGATGGGCGTTCAGCCAGTGTTCCGCCAGTCTGAAAAGCCCGATGAAAGCCGCGGCGATGAGCAAGTACAAAACCCCGGCGAGGATGAAGAACTCCATGCTCATGTAGGTGCGGGCGATGACGTTGCGGGTGGCGCCCATCAAGTCGAGCAGAGTGATCGTCGAAGCCAGCGCACTGCCCTTGAGCATCAGAATGACCTCGTTGCCGTAGGCCGGGAGGATGATGCGAAAAGCACGCGGAAGAATGATGTCGCGGTATTGCGCCACACGGGTCAGACCGAGGGCCTGGGCGGCCTCGACCTCGCCGCGCGGAACCGCCTTCATTGCGCCGCGCAGCAGCTCGGCGGTGTAGGCCGCCGTGTTCAGGCTGAAGGCGATGATCGCGCACCAGTAGGGTTTGGACAGCACCCGGTCCCACAGCCAGCCGGAATCGCGCACCGCGTCGAACTGCGACAGGCCGTAATACACCAGGAAGATCTGCACCAGCAGCGGCGTGCCGCGGAAGAAGAAGATGTAACCGTAGGCCGGCATCCACAGCAGCGGATTCCTGGCCACACGCATCAGTGCCAGCGGCACTGCGAGCAGGATGCCGACCAGGCCGGACAGCACCACCAGCTCCAGCGTCAGCCAGACCCCGTCGAGGATGCGCGGCAGGTAGCGCGCGTAGGATGCCCACGGCTCGGCGTCACCTGCCAACGCCTCGAGCCACTGCGACAGCGTGAGGACGAGCTCGCTCATGCCCTCGCTCCACGGTAGCCACGGTTGGCCCAGCGTTCGAGCAACTGGATGACCTGCATCGACACGATGGTGAGCAGCAGGTAGATCATCGCCGCCGCCATGTAGAAGGTGAAGGGCAGCTTGGTGAAACCGGCGGCCACATAGGCCTGGCGCATCAGGTCGTCCAGGCCTATTATCGACACCAGCGCGGTGTCCTTGAGCAGCACCAGAAACAGATTACCGAGCCCGGGCAGCGCCAGCCGCCACAGCTGCGGCAGTGTGATGTAGCGAAAGCTGTCCCAGCGGCTCATGCCAAGGGCCATCGCGGCTTCGCGCTGGCCCTTGGGGATTTCCAGCATCGCGCTGCGGAAGACCTCGGTGGCGTAGGCACCGAAGGCGATCGACAAGGCGATGACGCCGGCGGTGAAGGCACCGATATCGACATAGGCGCCGGTCATCCATTCGATGACATGGGTGGCGCCGAAGTAGATGATCAACACCAGCAGCAATTCGGGGATGCCGCGCATCAGCGTGTTGTAGCCTACCGCCGCCCAGCGCAGCGGGCCGATCGGCGACAGCGCGGCCGCCGCACCCACGAGTCCAAGCAGCAGCCCGAAGACCAGGCTCGTGAAAGCGAGCTGCAGCGTGACCCAGGTGCCTGCCAGCAGCAGATGACCGAAGCCGTGAAGCTCCATGCTTCAGTGGCTCCGCAAACCCGGTGTGAGGCGGGAGCGACGCGCCGGCATCAGTAGATCGGGAACGGAAAGTATCGCGCGTTGATCTCGGCGTAGGTGCCGTCTTCGAGTATCTCGGCCAGGGCCTTGTTCAGTCGCTCGCGCAGGGCGTTGTCCTGGCGGCGCACCGCGATCGCGATCTTGTCGTCTATGTCGATGTCCTCGCCCTTGAACTCGAAGCCCTGGCCGGCGTCGCTCTGGAGCCAGTCATAAGCTGGAAACTTGTCCGACACCATGCCGTCGAGCCGGCCGGCGGCGAGGTCGAGGTAGGCGTTGTCCTGGGTGTCGTATAGCTTTACCGTCACCGAGCGCCCCAAGGTGTCCTCGAGGTATTGGCCGGCGATGGTCGCACGCTGGGCACCAAGAGTCTTGCCCTTGAGGCTGTCGGCATCGGTGCCGAATTCGACGCCCTTCGGTCCGATGAAGGCGAGCACGTTGGAGTAGTAGGGATTGGTGAACGCAACCACCCGCTGGCGCTCCGGCGTGATCGACATCGACGCGATGATGGCGTCGTAGCGGCGCGCCTGCAGGCCGGGAATGATGCCGTCCCAGTCCTGGGCGACGATGTCACAGTCGGCCTGCATTTTCTCGCACAGCGCCTTGGCGATGTCGACATCGAAGCCCTGGAGTTGTCCGCTGGCGTCGACGAAGTTGAACGGTGCGTAGGCACCTTCGGTGGCGATGCGGATGCGGTCGGCCTGGGCATTGCCGGCGAACAGGGCGGCACCGGCGAGCAACAACGCGGTGAGGGTCTTGCTGATCTTCATGGTCTTGTTCTCCTTGTCTGATCTGGTCAGAGCGCTTACAGGTGGCTGGCGAGAAATTCGCGGCAGCGCTCGGAGCGGGGGCTGGTGAAAACCTCGGAGGGTGGGCCGGGCTCCTCCACCCGGCCCTGATGCAGAAACATCACCTGCGACGACACGTCGCGCGCGAAGCGCATCTCGTGGGTGACGATGAGCATGGTGCGACCCTCGTCGGCCAGGCTGCGCATGACGCCCAGCACCTCGTTGACGAGCTCCGGATCCAGTGCCGAGGTCGGCTCGTCGAAGAGGATGACCTCCGGCGACATCGCCAGCGTGCGAGCGATCGCCACCCGCTGTTGCTGCCCGCCGGACAGGTTGCCGGGATACGCGTTTCGCTTGTCGGCCAGCCCGACGCGGGCGAGCAAGGCTTCGGCCTGCTCTACGGCGCTGCGCCGATCCAGCCCGAGCACTCGCATCGGCGCCAGGGTCACGTTGTCGACGATGTTGAGGTGGGGCCACAGGTTGAAACTCTGGAACACGAAGCCGATGCGGGCGCGCATGCGCTCGAGCTGCTTGCGGTCGACCGCATGCAGGTCGCCGTGACGATCCTCGCGGAGATCGAGCTTCTCGCCGCGCAGGCGGATCTCGCCGCGTGAGGGTTGTTCCAGCAGGTTCAGGCAGCGCAGGAGAGTGGACTTGCCGGAGCCGCTCGAGCCGATGATCGAGATCACGTCACCATCGTGTGCGGTGAGGTCGATTCCACGAAGTACCTCGTGCTCGCCGTAGCGTTTGTGGATATCGACCACTTCGAGGGCGGCGGGTGAGGTCATCGGTCGGGCCGTGGCGCTCTGTGAGCGTGCATTCTTGTCGTGCAGGAGCCATCCAGCCCCCGGGTAGTCGGCCGCATTATCGGCCAACCCCCCGGGGCTGCCAACGAGGGCGAACCCCTATTCAGACCGTTTACTTGAGGATATGTGGCCGTGGCAGGCCGTATGGACGCTGACTGTCATGGCTGGCATCGACCGCTAGCCCGCATTTCTCACACCGTCACGGCTGCGGCCACCGATGCGCTCGCTGTGGCGCGCCGTACTCCCTCGCGCCGCCTCGACGTAGTGTCGGCTACGCCTTCAGCGTCGCTCGGTCCGTGCGGCGCGCCACAGCGGCACCTCGGCGCCCTCGCTTCGCGCCCGTGTGAGAAATGCGGGCTAGCATGATCGCGCGAGCCGCGAGCGCGGCGAGCGTATCGATTGCGACACCCTGGTGACGTGGGGCGAGCTGGGTGTGAGCCACCGCCTGTTCGACCCCTTGACGCTTTGGCAGGCCCAGTGCGCGGGGGGGAACGGCGCGGGCAAGCGCCGGTCAATCGAGGTGAGCGACATGCTTGCAAAGGGTCGGGCATAGCAGTAATCAGGAGGCGACATGAGATTCGCATTGGGATGGATGGCCGCGCTGACAGTCGCGGTGAGCGGTTGCGCGAGCCTGGCACAGCCACCGTGGGCCGACGACGAGGCTGCACTGTTGGAGCGTCGCGGCGCTCCTACCCGGGTGTGGCCCGGAGAGGACGGAAACCGGGTGCTGGAGTAAACGACCCAGCCCGCTGGGCGAAGCAACTGGATGATCGAAGTGGATACCGAGGGTCGCATCGTCGGTCATCATGATGCGCTGACACGTGACAACCTGCAGCGGGTGCGCGAAGGCATGACGCTCGAGGCGGTCCAGCGGCTATTGGGCCAGCACCGGCGGGTCACCCGCTATCGGCTTTCGGGCGAGGAGGTATGGGACTGGAACGTCGAAAATGTCGATCCCGGCGTGATCGCGACCTACTTCAACGTGCATTTCGTCGACCACCGGGTGGTGAGAACCAGCTTCAGCTACGAGTATCCGAACGCCAACGATGGCGAGCGGGCCCAATGAACACCCGGCTACCCCACGCAGCGCCGCCGTGCCCAGTGTGGCCTAGAGCACGATCATCGCGATACCGGTCACCATCAGGCCCGCGGCGGTCAGCGGCGAGAACCAGGAGCGTGGCCAAGTGAGCTTCACCTGTGCCGGATTGAGTGCGTAGGCGCCGATCAGCACCAGCGCGATGCCCAGCAAGCCGCGTGAGGTAGCGGTTTCGCTGAGCAAGGCAAAACCGGTTCGCAGTCGGCGACCGGATGCTGGATGATGGTGCGGGGCGAGGCGCGATATGAGCCCATACTCGCTTAAACTGCTTGTCAATGCTCGAGCTGCTCTCGGAGGCATCATGATCCCCGTCCGTTGCATCACTGGTCATGCCGCTCACGCCGACTGGCGCACGGCGCTCGATCTCGCGCTGGGGGATTTGCTGGCCGACAGACAGACGGCGACCGCGCGGGCTGCTGAAGGGCTTGCCGATGCGGTCGATTTCCCCCTGGGGCTGTGTTATTTCAGCGACCATTTTGCGGCGGCCGCCGAGCAGATCCTCGCCGAGCTTCAGAGGTGTCTTCCGCGGGTGAGCTGGGCTGGAACCGTTGGTCGTGGCATCTTTGCCGATGAAATCGAGTATCTCGACGAAGCCGCTCTGGTCTTGATGCTGTTTCCGTTTCCGCGTGAGTGCTTTCGACTCTTCTCAGGTGTGCAGCCTCTGGTGCCGGAAAGCACGGAGTTCCAGGCTCATGCGGCGCTGGTGCATGCCGACGGACGAACACCGGATCTGCAGGAACTGCTGCCCGAGCTCGCCGAACGAACCGCCAGCGGCTATCTGTTCGGTGGTCTGAGCGCATCTCGTACGCGTAGCGTGCAGATTGCCGACCAGGTGTTCGATGGCGGGGGCTTGTCGGGGATCGCGTTCTCGTCAGAAGCGGGAATTGTGTCGCGGGTGACGCAAGGCTGTCAGCCGATCGGCCCTCGCCGGCTCGTCACTCGGGTGCAGCATAACGCCGTCGTCAGCCTGGACGGCAGGTCCGCGCTCGACTGTGCGTTTCAGGATCTCGGACTGCCACCGGATATCGCACTCGAACCGGCCCTGGCGAGGCTGTCGAATACCCTGGTGGGTCTCAGATCGAGTGAAGACATGGAGATCGTCGCGCCCGCTGCGTTCGGCGCAGACATGCTGGTCCGTCACATCGTGGGCGTGGATCCGCGCGCGGGCGTGGTGGCCATCGCTGATGAGATCGAACCCGGATCATGGTTGATTTTCTGCCGGCGTGACCCGGCTGCCGCGCTGAGCGACCTGCGTCGTGCCGCGCGCGAGATTCGCGACGAGCTCTTCGACAGCGAACGCGTAGCGCTGGGCTGCGTCTATGTCAGTTGTTCGGGTCGCGGAGGCCATCATTTCGGCAAATCCGCGGCGGAGCTGGATGTGATTCGGGATGTCCTGGGAGGCGAGCTGCCACTCGCAGGCTTTCTTGCCGGCGGCGAGATCGCCCATGGACGGCTGTATGGCTACACTGGCGTGCTGACCGTGTTTTCTGCACCGCGCCCGGCAGGCCAGTTTCAACGCTGATGATCCGGGTTAGGTAAGCGGATGTCAGGCAATTCGGCAGGAATGCATGATTCGTAGTCGATTGCGTTGCTCGACCTCCCTGGCCGCATGGGCGCTCAGTTTCTGAAGACCTCGTGACAACTGCGGCAGGTGCTCTCGACGTCGGCATAGGCGTTGCGGACGTCGGGCAACGCCTGCGTGTGCGCTGCTTGATAAAGTGCTTCAGAGGCGGCCATGAATGCGATGCGGGCTTGCTCGAAATCGTCTGCCTGACTCCACACCGCTTCCCTGGCTCGGGTGGGCGGCTGAAAGCTTCCGTCGATAAAGTGGTCCCATGGACCATCGCGTCGCGACATGAACCGCGTAGTCATTTCGATGAAGGGCTCGGCTTCATAGCGGTTGGTCCGCAGCATCGTGCCCATGGGTTCGAAGCTGCGCAGTATTTCCTTGAAGGCCTCCTGGCGGTGCTTGATGGGCTGGCCCGGCAACGTGTCCTCGACCGGCCCGCTGCATGCGCTGATCAACGGGGTGGCAAGGGCGGCGGCAAACAGATATCTGAATAGCATGTCCTGATGTGGTTTTTTTGGATGCACGGAGGGATGATAGGCGGCCGAAAGCGAGCAAAGTTCCCCGGATCAACACACGTGGAACCGAGGCTTGACGACCGGTCGGCGCCGACAGGTCGTAATGGGTACTGAAACCGGAAAGGATGACATGATGAGTGACACCCGGAAACGCACGAACTCGGTCGGCCGTGTCGTGCAAACATTGCAGAGGCTCGGCATGCCCGCCGATGTCGTCGAGTTCGACGAATCCACGCGCAGTAGCGCGGAGGCTGCAGCGGCGATCGGTTGTGAGGTCGCGCAGATCGCCAAATCGATAGTCTTTCGGGGCAAACAGAGCGGGCGCTGCATCCTGGTCATTGCCAGTGGCGCGGACCGCATCGACGAAAAGAAGCTTCGTACCGAGATTGGTGAAGGCGTGTCACGCGCCGATGCGGATTTCGTCCGTGAGCGCACAGGCTTCGCGATCGGCGGGGTGGCGCCGGTTGGTCATGTGGGGGAGGTGTGCGTGCTGGTCGATCGGCGACTATGGGACATGGATCCGATCTGGGCTGCGGCCGGCGCGCCGAATGCGGTATTCCGTCTGTCTGCAGATGACTTGCATCGTATTCCCGACATCCGAGTGGTCGATGTGCGTCAGGTGCCGGTCTCGGCCTGATCGTCGCCTAGCCCGCATTTCTCACACTGGCGCTTGGCGAGGGCGCCGAGGTGCCGCTGTGGTGCGCCGCACGGACCGAGCGACGCTGAAGGCGTAGCTGATACTACGTCGAAGCGGCGAGAGGGAGTACAGCGTGCCACAGCGAGTGCATCGGTGGCCGCAGCCGTGACCGTGTGAGAAATGCGGGCTACTCTGCCAGTTCCACCCGTAAACGGCCCTGCTCGACCCTCAGGTCGCGCACGCCCTCGCCGAAGGCCCGCCAGAAGCCGGCGTCCGGGCCGTATAGCGAGACCAGGTCGAGCCCCTTCAAGCCACCGAGCCAGGCCGCCGGCAAGGGCACGCCCATGATGCTGACGCCCTCGATGATCACGACCGGCCGCTGGCCATCGAATCGCAGTCGGAGGCCGGCGGCGACCCGCACGGTCTGGCCGGCGAACACCGGCAAATCGGGAGGCAGAGTCACCAGCATCGTCGCCGACAGAAGGTCCTGCGACAAATGCAGCGCGAGCCGCTCGGCCAGATCGGGGTTGCGGGCGATCAGCGCGTTGAGTTCTCTCTGGGTGAAATGGATCACGCGGTCTTCGGCGCGCTCCCTATAGATCTCAGGGCGCAGCTCGCCGGGCTGATCCGGCGCGGGATCGGACGCATCCGACCCGGTGAGGCTGTCCAGCTTGTGCTCCAGCGTCACCGCCTCGGCGGCGCTCAACTGCACCGGCTCGAAGGGTTGCGGATAAAGCCAGGTGCGGGCTACGAAGAGTGTTGCCGCCGCGCTGACGACAATCGCGAGCAGGATCAGACCACTGACGGCGAGACAGCCGATGCGGCGCGGAGGGCGAGAGGCGGTGCTTTCACTCATGCTGTACTTATCGGACAGTCCGGGCGCGAGGTCAAGCCCGCGTGCGTGAGATCTTGTATCCGGTGTCCCGGCTTGGGGTATGCTGAAGCAGTCGTGTCAGGGAGGATGATCCGAACGCATGTCGACATCACTGCTGATCGCGGTCGTCGCCGATGAGCTCGAGGAGCGGGCAGCGGCGATCGCGCGAGAAGAGGGCGCGATGGGCCTGACCATCGTGCCCGGGAGAGGTCTGGGCTTTCCGGAACACGTCACCTTTTTCGGTCTCACCTTTCGGGGGATCGAAAAGGTATTGCTGTGGGTGCTCGACAGCGAGACCGCTGAAACCGTCGCCAATCGCCTGAATCGCGAGCTGGACCTCCTGTCGCCCTTCCAGGGGCTGGCCTTCTGTCTCGATATCGACCACGCCGAAGGCATCGACTCGGAAGCGATCCGTCATCATGTGTTGTCCCGCGGAGCTGGGCGGCGTGAGCCGGAGGGCGACGCGAATTGAACGGCCTGAAGGAATTCTTCCACATCCTCCAGCACTCGTTTCGTAATCTGCTTCCCATCGTCGTCGTTGCCTTCTTTCAGGCGGTGGTGTTGCGGGCGGTACCGGACGGTCTGAGTTCGATGGTCGTCGGCCTGTTGGTGGTCGTGCTCGGGGTCGCGCTGTTCCTGCAGGGGCTGGAACTCGGCATTTTTCCGATCGGCAAGAACCTGTCGAATTCGTTCGCGCGCCGCGGATCGCTCCCGCTGCTGATGGCCTTCGGGTTCTGTCTCGGTTTCTCGGCGGTGATTGCCGAGCCGGCGTTGATCGCGGTCGCAAGCCAGGCTGAGATGATCAGCGAGGGGCGGGTCGATGCCTTCACCCTGCGGGTGCTGGTGGCGCTGTCGGTCGGCGCAGTCGTCGCGCTCGGCGTGGTGCGGACCATCCTCGGACATTCGCTGCACTGGTACATGATTGTTGGCTATCTGCTGGTGGTGCTGGTGACCTTCTTCGCGCCCGAGGAGATCGTCGGCCTCGCCTACGATTCCGGCGGGGTCACCACCAACATCGTCACCGTGCCGTTGATTGCCGCGCTTGGCATCGGTCTGGCCGTGTCGATCCGGGGGCGCAACGCGCTCGCACACGGATTTGGCCTGGTGGCGCTGGCGGTGATGGTGCCGATGATTTCGGTACAGCTGTACGGCATCGTCGTATACAGCTTCGGCGACGCACCGGATCCGGCAGTAATGGCGTCTGCAGCAGCCGCGACGGGGCACGCAGGAGCTGAGCAGGTCGGTCTGCTCGGCACCGCGTTGCACATGCTGGTCGATCTGCTGACGATGTTCCGTGACGTCGCGCCGATCATTCTCGTCATCCTGTTCTTCCAGTACGCGGTGATCCGCAAGCCGATCGCGCACCTGCACAAGGTCATCGGTGGCTTCGTGATGGTTATCGTCGGGCTGTATGCCTTCGTGATCGGGCTCAAGCTCGGCCTTTTTCCGGTCGGGCGCAGCATGGCCGAGCAGCTCGTCACGCTCGACACCTTCCTCTGGGTCTATCTGTTCGCGTTTTCGATCGGCTTCGCGACGACGATGGCCGAGCCAGCGCTGATTGCCATTGGCCAGAAGGCGGAGGAAGCCGGCAAAGGGCGGCTTAACGCCAATCACATCCGCATTCTGGTAGCGATCGGAGTAGCCATCGGAATTACCATCGGGGTGCATCGGATCATCACCGGTGACTCGATCCACTACTACATCATGGGCGGTTACGCGTTGGTCATCCTTCTGACCTGGCTCGCGCCCAAGTACATCGTACCGTTGGCCTTCGACCTCGGCGGCGTGACCACTTCCGAGGTGACCGTGCCGCTGGTTACAGCGCTGGGCATCGGCCTGGCGACCCACATCGAGGGGCGTAGCGTATTGATCGACGGCTTCGGCCTGATCGCGTTCGCCTCGATCTTTCCCATCGTGACCGTGATGCTCTATGCTCTTTACGCCGAGCGGTTCAAACCGACAGGAGAAACATCGTGAAATTCTCGGTACTTGTCGCGATCCTCGCCGAGGATCTTGAGGAACAGGCGATCGACGTCGCCAAACGCGCCGGCGCCGGCGGGGTGACCATTCTCGATGCCCGGGGCATCGGCGCCAAGGAGAAGAAGACCTTCTTCGGGCTGACCTACGAGGGCAGCCAATCGGTGCTGATCATGGTGCTGGAGAAGAAGCTGTCGCTGACAGTTCTGAAGAACATCAGCCGCGAGCTCGATTTGAAGAACAACACGCGCGGCGTGGTGTTCACCATTCCGCTCGAGCACATCGCCGGCATCGACACCGGGCAGATCCATCAGTTCGAAGAACGCCTCAAGGACGACATCTAGGAGTGGCTATGTTGATAAAGGACATCATGGTCCGCGAAGTGGTGACGGTGTCGCCCTTCGCGACGATCCGGGAGGCAATGCGCCTGATGCGACAGCGACAGGTCAAGTCGCTGGTGGTGGAAAAGCGCGATGTGCATGACGCCTACGGAATCATCACCTACACCAACATCCTCAAGACCATCGTCGCCGAAGAGGGCGACATCGACCTGATCAATGTTTACGACATCTGTTCCAAGCCCGCTTTGACGATCTCGCGCGAGCTGGAAGTCAAGCACGCGGCGAAGCTGATGGTGAACATGAACATCCGCCGTCTGCTGGTGACCGCCACCAACGAACTGGCGGGCATCATCACCATGAACGACATCGTCAGCGCCATCCTGAAAATGGCCGACGCCGAGGACTGAGTTCGCCGAGCGGGATCGCGTCCGGTCGAATCCCGGGTGACGACAGGCTGGCCCGCCGGTTCCGTTCAGATGATCGATCCTGTTTTTCGTGAAGTCCTGACGCTGCTCGGCCTGTCGGTCGTCGCCATCGTTGCGTTTCACCGCCTGCGGGTGCCGACCAGCCTCGGCTACCTGCTGGTCGGTGCAGTGGTCGGTCCGAATGCGCTCGGCTGGGTGGCCGATGCGGATCACAATCGTGTGCTGGCCGAGTTCGGCATCGTCTTCCTGTTGTTCACCATCGGCTTGAGCTTTGCCGGACCCCAGATCCGGGCGATGCGAGGCATGGTGTTCAGCCTGGGCGTTGCGCAGGTGGGGCTGACCACGTTGGTGGTAGGAGGGTTGGCCTGGCTGCTCGGTCTGCCACCGTTGGCGGCGCTGGTCGCGGGCGCGGTGTTCGCGCAGTCATCGACCATCATCATCGCCAGGCAACTCGCGGAACAGGGGGAGGACCAGACGCGTCACGGCCGACTCGCTACCGCGATGTCGGTATTCCAGGATGTTACCGCGGTGCCGTTGGTCGTGGTCATTCCGGTGCTCGGTGCGGCGGCCGGCGCGGGTGCGATGGTGTTGCCGCTGGGGGTGGCTTTCGCCAAGGCGCTGCTCGCGTTCGCGCTGGTGCTGCTACTCGCGCGCTGGGTGTTGCGCCCCCTGCTGCGCGAGGTCGCGGCCTGGCGCTCGCCGGAGTTGTTCACTCTCGCGGTGCTGCTGGTCACGCTGGTCGCTGCGGGTATCACCGATCTGCTGGATTTGTCGATGGCGCTGGGGGCCTTTCTGGCTGGTCTGGTGCTCGGCGAGACGGAATTCCGGCATCAGATCGAGGCAACGATCCGCCCGTTCCGGGATGTGCTGCTGGGCTTGTTCTTCATCACCATCGGCATGATGGTCGAACCAGCGGCGCTGCCGGACATCTGGCATTGGGCCGTGCTAGTGGCCGCCGGGGTGTTCGTCTGCAAGGCTTTGCTGATCGTCGCGATCGTCAGGCTGGGGGGTGTCGCCTTGCCGGACGCGGTCAGAATCGGTGTGGTGCTCGCCATCGGAGGCGAGTTCGGTTTCGCGCTGCTTGCACTTGCGTTGCTGGACGGGTTGATCGCGCCGGATATCGCGCAGATCATCCTGACCGCAGTATTGATCGGCATGATCTCGGCGCCGCTGTGGATTCGCGGCAATCGCTGGTTTGGGCGCCGCTTCGCGCAGCCCGTTGTCGTGCGCGATCCAGAGGTGACGACCGAACTGCCCGCAGGCTTGCGCGATCACGTCATCGTATGCGGCTACGGCCGTGTGGGCCAGAACGTAGCCCGTTTCCTGGCCGAAGAGGCGGTGCCTTATGTCGCCCTCGACATGGACCCGGCGAGGGTGCGCGATGCGCATGCCGCGGGCATGCCGGTGTATTTCGCAGACTCTTCCGATTCGGACGTGTTGCGCTCGGTGGCGGTCGAGCGGGCGAGATTGGTGGTCGTCAGTCACGACGATCTCGCCGCGACGAGGCGTTTGCTTGGGAACCTGTCGAGCCTCGCACCTGCGGCGCGCGTAATGGTGCGGGCCCGCGACGATGCGCCCGTGGAGGAGCTGCTTGCGCTCGGCGCGGCCGAGGTCGTTCCCGAGACCTTCGAGGCGAGCATCATGATCGGCGCTCACGTGCTGCTGCTCGGTGGCGTGGCACCCTCGCGCGTCCTCAAGCGCATGCGCAGCGCGCAGCGTGACCGCTACCGCTTGCTGCGTGAGGTCTTCGTTGGCACCGACATCGTTGATGCCGAGCCTGCCAAGCCGCGTCTGCACAGCATCAGGCTCAGTGCGGACTGGAATGCCGTCGGGCGGCGGCTCGGTGATATCGAGTTCGGGAGCTGTGTGTTGCAGGCGCTGGTTCGCGATGAACACCGGGACGAGACCCCACTGCCTGAGACGGTGCTTCGGCCCGATGATGTGCTCGTGCTATACGGCGAGCCCAAGGCCCTCGATGTTTGCGAGAGCGTGCTGTACGCATCCCGCCGTAGTTGATGGGCGCGGGGTTCTTCAAACCGGAAACCACAGTAGAGCGCTCGACTCCGGTTTCCGGATTCGAGCCCGCGGTGATTCCGGCGGCGACATTGCCCGCCTGAAAGCCTGTAATATCACGCCTTTGCCAATTACAAGCACACCCGGCGCTGACGTTCGGGTCGGGTCGCGTCCATGCTGGAAGTCAAAGATCTCGCCTGTCTCAAGGGCGACCGCCTGTTGTTTCGCGGACTGACCATGTCGGTCGATTCGGGCCGCCTGTTGCGGGTCGCCGGTCCGAATGGTGTCGGCAAGACCAGCTTGCTACGCATCCTGTGCGGTCTGGCGATGCCGGAATACGGCGAGGTGCGCTGGAAGGGGGCCGATATACGCAAGGAGCGTGACGATTTTCATCGGGAGTTGCTCTACCTCGGTCACGCTGCCGCACTCAACGACATGCTGACACCGCTTGAGAACCTGCGCTTCGCGTGCACGGCGAGCGGAATGCCGGTGGACGACCGGGCCTGTATCGAGGCACTCGAGCGAATCGGCCTCGGCGCCCAACTCGACTTGCCGGCCCGAGTTCTGTCGCAGGGGCAGCGCCGGCGCGTTGGGCTTGCCCGTCTCTTCCTTTCGGCCTCTCGAACACTGTGGGTGCTCGACGAACCTTTCACTGCGCTCGATGTTCTTGCAGTCGCCGATCTGGCATCGACGCTGTCGGCCCACTGCGAGGCCGGCGGCATCGTGATGCTGACCACCCATCAGGATGCGCCGTTCGAGAATCCGCCGTCCGTGCTCGATCTTGCGGAGGTAGCCTGTTGAATTCCGTACTCGGCCCCTTCGTTGCGGTGCTCAAGCGCGATCTGACCCTGGCCTGGCGTGGGCGGGCAGACGTGCTGGTCACGCTCGCTTTTTTCGTCGTCGTCGTTTGTCTGTTCCCGTTCGGAGTTGGTGCGGAAACGAATCAGTTGCGGGCGATCGCACCCGGCGTGCTGTGGGTGGCGGCCTTATTGTCCACGCTGTTGTCGCTTCATCGTCTGTTCGCGCAGGACCACGCCGACGGAACCCTCGAGCAGTTATTGCTGTCTCCCGAGCCGACGCCGCTTTGGGTGACCGCGAAGATTGCTGCCCACTGGGTGGTGACAGGTCTGCCGTTGGTGATCGCAGCGCCGGCACTTGCTTTGCTGTTTGACGTGGAACAAGAAGCTTTGCTGGTGCTTACGGTATCTTTGGCTCTCGGTACGCC
>NZ_WTVM01000270.1 GCF_012910885.1 Azoarcus taiwanensis
AGGAAGTGCTGGTCGCGATCGGGGACAAGGTCTCGCAGGGTGCGGTGTTGCTCAAGCTGGAAGCGGCCGGTGCCCCCGCCCAGGCGCCAGCTGCATCTGTAGGAGCGGCGTCAGCCGCGAAAACCGAGGTCGCAACCGGCAAGGCCGAATTCGCGGCTCACGCCGCTCCCACAACGGGATCAACCGCCGCGCCCGCTGCCGCTACCCCCTCCCCGATGAAGATCGGCGGCAAGGTACACGCCAGCCCCTCGGTGCGCGCCTACGCCCGCGAACTCGGTGTCGACCTCTCCCAGGTCAAGGCCAGCGGACCGAAAAACCGCATCTTGAAGGAAGACGTCAAGGCCTTCATCAAGGGTGCGATGAGCTCCGGCGTGGTGCCGGGCAAGACGCCGGCTGCAGCCGCAGGCGGGAGCCTCGGCGGCAGCATGGATCTGCTGCCCTGGCCCAAGGTCGATTTCGCCAAGTTCGGCGAGGTCGAGGTCAAGCCCCTGAGCCGCATCAAGAAGATCTCCGGCCAGAACCTCTCCCGCAACTGGGTGATGATCCCGGCGGTGACCTATCACGAAGATGCCGACATCACCGAGCTCGAAGCCTTCCGCGTTCAGATGAACAAGGAGTACGAGAAGTCCGGCAAGAAGCTCACCATGCTCGCCTTCATCATCAAGGCTTCGGTGCGCGCGCTGCAGGAATTCCCGGAGTTCAACACCAGTCTCGACGGCGACAATCTGGTCTACAAGAAGTACTTCAACATCGCCTTCGCCGCCGACACTCCCAACGGCCTGGTGGTGCCGGTGGTCAAGAACGCCGACACCAAGAGCGTGTTCGAGATCGCAGCCGAAACCGGTGCACTGGCCAAGAAAGCACGCGACGGCAAGCTCGGCCCAGCCGAGATGTCCGGTGCCTGCTTCACCATCAGCTCGCTCGGCGGCATCGGCGGCACCTACTTCGCGCCCATCGTCAATGCGCCTGAAGTCGCGATTCTCGGGGTCAACAAGTCCGTGATGAAACCGGTGTGGGACGGCAAGCAATTCGTGCCGCGCCTGACTCTGCCGATG
>NZ_WTVM01000271.1 GCF_012910885.1 Azoarcus taiwanensis
CCCTCGGGTCCAGGACAGCTTCCACATCGAACACCACTGATTCCCTTTCCATCTCTGACTCCTTCAAGTCGATGGGTGGGGAAAATTCGATTACCACAGGTGGGGATTATTGGATTACCGCTGACACGAACTGCTCGAGCGTCACCGCGGGCCGATGCTGTTTGGTGGTTTCGGCATTGTCGATGCTTATTTTGCGCCGGTGTGCATGCGCTTCAACACCTACGGTGTGCCGCTCCCGGAGGCGGTCGAGGCCTATGTCGACCGGGTGTGCGCACTGCAGGGAGTGAGTGCGTGGATTCGCGACGCGCTCGCCGAGCAGGACTTTCTGGCCTTCGAGGAGCCCTATCGCCTCACCCGCTGATCTGGGCATGTACTCCTCCCCCTTCCAAGGGGGAGGTCAGGTGGGGGCGGTGTCGCGCTCAAGCGGGCGCGTGGGCACTCACCAGTAGCGCATCGCGTCGCGGAACAGGCCCGAAAGGTGTTGTTGGTTGACCGGCTTCGGTGCGTTCTTGATCAGCCGCTGCTGCGCCCACGCGCCAGCGGTGAGGGTGTCGATGTCGCCCTCGCAATAGCCACAGCCACCCACCCCGTTGGGGATGTCGCAGATTCGCATCAGTTCGATCAGTCTCCGCGCGACGATCTCGCCGGAATCCGCCAGGCCGGCGCCGCCCACGTCCGCGCCGAGCCAGCCGGCGGCCTCCAGATGGCGCTCCGGGCACGCGTCGGCGGTAAAGCGGAAGACTGCGGGCGCATTGACGATGACCGACATGCCGTGCGGCACCATGGGGTGGTCGTCCGGGTAGTCGGGCACATGGAAATCGCGCACCCCGCCGGCGACCGCTTAGGCCATGCCGTGGGGCAGATGCACTCCCGCGTTGCCGAAGGCGATGCCGGCCAGCGTGGCGGCCCACATCATGCCGTCGCGGGCTTCGCGGCTGTCTCTTATACACCTCTCCGAGCCCACGAGACCCTAAGACATCTCGT
>NZ_WTVM01000272.1 GCF_012910885.1 Azoarcus taiwanensis
TTGGCTGAGGTAGTAGCGGAAGTCCCGACTGCTGCTGCGGCTGGGGGCGCTGGCCTGGGCTGAGGCGTCGCGCATCCATTCCAGCAGGCCGGTCTTCACGAAGATCCACTCGTAGGCGCCTTCCACCAGCGAGCGCGCCGTGCGGCCGGGTTCCTGCACCACGGCGCTGCGCGTGAAGTGAGTGGAGAGCTGGTCCAGTTCGTATTCGAGCATGCCCTGGGCGTGGCGCCATCCCTGGTCGGGCCAGAACAGGTGCATGCCCACGCACTCGATGACGATGGACAGCAGCAGCGAGGCGACCAGCACGCCGAACAGGCGCCAGGGCAGGGTGATGAGACCGATGATCAGCCCATGCTGGTGTGCCCGTTGCTGCTGGGTGGTGGCCGCCGGGTCCTTCACGGCCGCACCTCGTCGTCCGGCGCGTCGGATGTTGCCGGCGGCGCCTCCGCGATCATGTCCTCGGGCAGCGTGTCGTCATCCTGCAGGGTGGGCAGCGTCGGGCCATCCCACCACTCGCCGGCCTCGGCGTAGTGCTGGCGCATGTAACCGGCAAGGTGCTGGAGATCCCTGGGCATGACCTCGTCCGGATCGGGCGCCGGTAGCGGCATGCGAACCTTCCACAGGTTGCCGCCCTCGATGAGGGCGAAGCACTGGCCCTTGGGCAGGCCGACCACGTGCGCGGGTTCGATCAGGGGCACGCTCGACGTGCTGATGCGATCCTGCGCGTTGCTGGTGAAGTCGGTTGGGCCGTGGATGTCGGAGCTGTCCGTGGCACCGCTCACCAAGGTGGTCGTATAGACCTCGACCTTCGGCAGTTGCCGCGTCAACAGCTCGGCGGTTGTCAGCGGTAATCCAATAATCCCCACCTGTGGTAATCGAATTTTCCCCACCCATCGACTTGAAGGAGTCAGAGATGGAAAGGGAATCAGTGGTGTTCGATGTGGAAGCTGTCCTGGACCCGAGG
>NZ_WTVM01000273.1 GCF_012910885.1 Azoarcus taiwanensis
GCCAGCAGGTTCGTCTGATACGCAATGTCGTCGATGATCCCGATCTTGCCCGCGATGCTCTTCATCGCCTCGACCGTGCGCTTGACCGCCTCGCCACCTTCCGCAGCCTCGGACGCCGCCTTGGCCGCCATGCCGTCGGTCACTTTCGCGTTTTCGGTGTTCTGCGCAATCGACGCCGACATCTGTTCGATGCTCGCGCTCGTCTCCTCCACCGAAGCCGCCTGCTCGCTCGCCCCCTGGCTCAGCGACTGCGCCGTCGCACTGACCTCCTCGGCGCCGCTTGCGAGGTGATCCGACGCGTGCCGGACCTCGTTGATGATCTGGTACAGCTTGGCCACCGTAGCCTGCATCGCGGCGAGAAGCTGGCCGGTTTCGTCCTTGCTGTTGGACTCGACCCTTGTGGTCAGATCACCCTCTGCAAGGGCATTTGCGGCACGCAACACTTGTGCGATGGAGCGGGTCACCTGGGTGGTGACCAGCCACAGCAAGGTCAGCGCGACGACAATGCTGACGGAGGCGAGTGTGATGTCCACCCACATCTCGGTACGCGCCTGCGCCTCACCTTCCGCAGCACTGGCCTGAAGGTCGGCAGCGAGACGGTTCTCGACCTCGGCCAGCCGTTCGATTTTCCCGGTCATGGCTCTGAACCACATGTCAGCCGACACACCGAGACTGATTTCGCCGGCCCGATCGATCGCGATCTGTTTCAGACGCGCCGCTTCAGCGACCGAAGCGTCACGCATGCGCTCCTCGAAGTGTGCGAACTGCTCCGGGTCGGCATAGACGCGAAACTGCGCCAACCAGGTGTCATGGGTCGCGGAATTGCCGATGAACCGGGCGAAGACGCCAGGGGGGGGTTCTAAGCCAGAACCGCCGAAATTTCCGTCATCCCAGCTCCAGCCCCGCCACGAGCGCATCCAGGTCGATCATCTTGCCGTCGCTCTGGAAGGTG
>NZ_WTVM01000274.1 GCF_012910885.1 Azoarcus taiwanensis
TGTCAAGGGCAAGCGAATTTTCCCCAGTGTGGTAATTCAAATTTCCCCACCCGGTTGGGTTTGCTCGTCAAATGAGCGGACGAGTCCGGATTTGAGCTTCTCCTTGAGGCGATAGGAGTTGCCGCGGATATTGAGCGTCACGGCGTGATGCAGGAGGCGGTCGAGAATCGCGGTGGCGATGACGCGATCGCCGAACACCTCGCCCCAGGCCCCGAAGCTCTGGTTGCTGGTCAGGATCATCGGACCACGCTCATAGCGGCGGCTGATCAGCTGGAAGAAGAGATTGGCGCCGATGCGCTCGATCGGCAGGTAGCCGATCTCGTCGATGATCAACAGGCGCGGCGTGGTGTAGAGCTTGAGCTTCTCGTCGAGTCGGCCTTCGGCAAGCGCCTTGGTCAGCGTCGCGATCAGCTGTGCCGCGGAAGTGAAGAGCACCCGATAGCCGGCCTCGATCGCCTTGATGCCGAGCGAGACCGCCAGGTGGGTCTTGCCGACGCCTGGCGGGCCGAGGACGATCACATTGTCCCCGTGTTCGATGTAGTGGCAGCTGGCCAGCGCGAGCACCTGGCGCTTGTCGATCGAGGGCTGATAGGCGAAGTCGAAGGTCTCCAGCGGCTTGACGAAGGGAAAGCGTGCCATGGCCGTGCGCATCGATACGTTCTTCGCGGTCTTGGCCGCAACCTCCTCGCCGAGCACCCGTTCGAGGAAATCGGCGTAAGGCAGATCCTCGGCGGCGGCATGCTGCAGCAGCGCCTCCAGGCGCTCGGCGCTCTTTTGCAGTCGCAGCTTGTGCAAATGCCCACCGAGGCGCTCGAGCTGTGCCGGGGTGGGAAGCACGGCGCCGGGTGCGGACCGGTTCGTGGCCTTGGTCATCATGCCCCCTCCTGTCGGTTGTGCACGACACCGGTGTGGAACAGATGGTCGTAGAGCGC
>NZ_WTVM01000275.1 GCF_012910885.1 Azoarcus taiwanensis
CCTCGGCGCTCGACGGTTTCTGGATTCAGGTCGAGGAGGCGATGGCGCGCGGCTTGCACGCGCTTGTTTTGGCGGATTACGAATGGGGGGTGCAGCTTCAGGGGCTTGACTGCCGGGCGGGCAGCCTCCGCGTCCTGCTGTTCAACGACCTGGCGTGTCTGACTGCCGACGAGGTCGAGGTGTGGCTGGCGGCACTGGAAGGCTCGCATGCAGCGAACGACGCCGCCTTCCCCGGGCGGGCTGCGGTGCTTGGCTTTCGCGCGTCGGTCGACCGGGCGGGCTTCGACGATGCAATCGCGCGCATCCACTCGGCGATCGCCGAAGGTGAAACCTACCAGGTGAACTACAGTTACCGGCTCGATCTCGACGTCGTCGGCTCGCCGGTCAGCCTCTATCGTGGTCTGCGGTCACGCCAACCGGTGCGCTACGGCGCGTTTCTGTCGCTTCCCGCAGGTGAAGGGCCGCGCCATGTGCTGTCGTGCTCGCCGGAACTGTTCGTCGAATACCGCGGCGGCGTGCTGCGCACCCGGCCGATGAAGGGCACCGCGCCGCGTAGCGGCGACGATTCGGTCGATAGTCCGAGAGCCGAGCGCTTGCGCAATGACGACAAGAATCGCGCGGAAAATCTCATGATTGTCGATCTGCTGCGCAACGACATCGGTCGTATCGCTCGCACCGGCAGTGTTCGCGTGCCCGCGCTGTTCAGCGTCGAAAGCTACCGGACGGTGCTTCAGATGACCTCCACCGTAGAGGCCGAGCCTGCGCCGGGAGTGGGATTTCCCGATGTCTTGCGGGCGCTGTTTCCCTGCGGCTCGATCACGGGCGCCCCCAAAATCCAGACCATGCGCCACATCCAGCGCCTGGAGACTCGGCGGCGTGGGCTCTACACCGGTGCCATCGGATGGGTCGAGCCCGGACACGATGGGCGAT
>NZ_WTVM01000276.1 GCF_012910885.1 Azoarcus taiwanensis
GGTGGGGTTGATGGCGCTGTGGCTGAGGCAGCCGCGGCGGGGGTGCGGGAGCAGAGTGCGCACAGGCCCGGAATCCAGCAGAAGGGACCTGGATCAAGCATTACGGCGTTCTGGCGGAGCAGCGCACCAAGCACGACAGCCAGACGGACAAGATCCGGCGGCTGAAGGCGGAGTTGCGGCTCATGACCGCGGAGGGAGCGCGACACCCTAAAAAGGCCGCCGCATACTTTGCCAAGCAGTCCGGGCGCAGCGGCATCCTTCGCAGCGGCCCTCACCCGCGCCAACACAGGGGAAAAAGGGCGAAAGCCTCCAACGTCGTACTTCCGGACGGATCGAAGCTGGTGGATGCACACGAGATTCGTATTCGCACCACATGCCGAAACCGCGCCGGTGCTGGTGCACCGGCAGACGTGAAAAAGGCCAGAGCGAAATCGGCCGTGAAGGCGTGTTGCCGTGAAGGTGCTCTGACACCACCTGTTGGCAACAAATAGAACTGTCCGGTGTTGTAGCAAATGAATTGTCCGCTCGGTTATGCGAGGCGGGAACGCTGCGCAGGGCGTAGCCCGAAGCCGCGTTCCCGCCTCGCGGCCGCTGCGGCGGACAGTTACGCAGCGGCCTGAAGTGCCTGTTCTCCGGGTGTGCCGTCCGCCTCATAACGGGCGAGCAGGCTTCCCACGCCTCCCTCCGGTCCATCAGCTCGCCACACATCTTGGCCACTGCGTAGCAGTCGCGCTGGTCAAGAGCGACTGCCTCGTGATCTGTCAAGGGCAAGCGAATTTTCCCCAGTGTGGTAATTCAAATTTCCCCACCCGGTTGGGTTTGCTCGTCAAATGAGCGGACGAGTCCGGATTTGAGCTTCTCCTTGAGGCGATAGGAGTTGCCG
>NZ_WTVM01000277.1 GCF_012910885.1 Azoarcus taiwanensis
CCGGCCATCAGCGGCCGTAAGGCTTTCCCGTCTGAACGTCAGGAGCAGACTGAATCGGGTCGTTCCAAACTACACCAAAACCGGGGGCGATGAATCGACGAACGTGCAGGCACGTTCGCATTCCTTCCTTGCGCCTGTACGGGCATCCCGTATAATTCAGACCATGCGCACCGTGATCGAAACCCCTACATTCCAGAAGCAGGCAGGGAAGATCTGGTCAGAAGTCGAGCGGCTGGAGTTTATTGACTGGATTGCGGCCAATCCAATGGCTGGCGAGGTCATCCCCGGCGCGGGCGGAGCGCGCAAGGTGCGATGGAGCCGCGCCGGCTCTGGCAAGTCGGGCGGTGCGAGAGTGATCTACTTCAACCTGACCGAAGAGGACGTTGTGTTATTGGTGGCGATGTATTCCAAGGCCGAGCGAACCAACATGAGTCCTGCTGAAATCAGAAAGGTGGTGTGACATGGGAAAGAAAGCCGATATCGAGGCTATTGCCAAGGCCATCGAGGCGGATGCCGGCGAGCCTCTGCCCGATCTGCGCGAGGCCCTCAAAGAGGCGCAGATGGGCGTGGGGCGCGTCACTACGCCCGATCAGATACTGGTTCGTCAGGCTCGGGAGAAGTCTGGGCTGACGCAAGCGGCGTTCGCGGAGCGGATCGCGACGCCGGTCGCTACGCTGCGCGACTGGGAACAAGGACGTTTCAAACCGCCCGGTGCCGTCACATGCCTGCTACGCCTGATTGTCAGGCATCCTGAACTAACGCGAGAGCTGACTGCGTGACCTTGTAGCCGAGTACAGCGGGAATCCCTGCTTTGCTGTCGTTGAGCAACTTAATGGCTACTTCAGCTCTGGGTCG
>NZ_WTVM01000278.1 GCF_012910885.1 Azoarcus taiwanensis
CAAGGGTGAGGGTTACAGCCTGGAGACGCTGCGCCTGACCGAGATCGCCGCCACCTCGGGGCTGGTGATCGAGGCAGCCGAGCGCATTCGCATCGATGTGCCACGCGTCACCGCCGAGTCGGTGGCCGACACCGTCGCGCGCCTGGCCGCGGCCGAACCGCAACTCGCGTGGCTGGCCGACATGCATGCAAGCGGCGACATCGACTGGCGCCAGGTCCGCGAGCACCACGATCGCTTCAAGTACAGCGATTCGGGCATGGGGCCGGGCCTTGCACTGGCCGTGGCGATCGTCACCACCGTCGCCACCGGGGGCTGGGGCAACGCCATTGCGGCTCAGGTCGGCGCGACCTATGGCCCCGCCGCCGGCTACGCCGCACAGGCCGCCTTCCACGCCGCGGCCAGCAACCTCGCCATCCAGACCATCAACGCCCGGGGCGATCTGGGACGGGCCCTGTCCGAAAGCCTCTCGGGCGACGCGCTCAAGTCCTACGCGAGCGCCGCGCTCACCGCCGGGCTCACCGCCAAATACATCGACGCCTACTTCGGCGCCGGCACCGACCCAATCACCGGCACCACCCTTGGCCACGACCTGAACAGCGTCGCCGGCACCGCCCGCTTCGCCGCCCACCAGGGCGCACGCGCGGTGCTCTCGGCCACCGTCGATACCGCACTGCACGGCGGCAGCCTCGAAGACCGCCTGGCCGCAGCACTCACCCAACAAGCCATCCACGTCGTCTCGGCCACCGCCTTCAATCAGGTCGGTAACCTCGGCCTTGCCGACGGCAGCCTCGAGAAGATCCTGGTCAAGGCGCTCGTCGGCGGCGCCATCAGCC
>NZ_WTVM01000279.1 GCF_012910885.1 Azoarcus taiwanensis
TGCGGGTGCCGCCTCTTTATCTTCATGCCACGCAATCGACGTGATAGGTCTTCTTTCCGTCTCTCTCTTCGCACACGAGACCATGGATGTCGGTCTCGAAGCCCGGGAAACGAGCATTGAAGTCGCGCGCGAACTTCAGATAGCGCACGATCGTGGCGTTGAATCGCTCGCCCGGAATGAGCAGCGGAATACCGGGCGGATAGGGCGTGACCAGCATCGCGGTGACTCGCCCTTCGAGGTCGTCGATCGACACGCGCTCGATCTCGCGGTGGGCCATCTTGGCGAAGGCGTCGGCCGGCTTCATCGCTGGCACCATGTCCGACAAGTACATCTCGGTGGTCAGACGGGCGACGTCGTGCGCCTTGTAGAAGCTGTGGATCTGGGCACACAAATCCTTGAGGCCGACACGCTCGTAGCAGGGATACTTGGCCACGAAATCGGGCATCACCCGCCATAGGGGCTGGTTTTCGTCGTAGTCGTCCTTGAACTGCTGCAACTCGGTCACCATGGTGTTCCAGCGACCCTTGGTGATGCCGATGGTGAACATGATGAAGAAGGAGTAGAGGCCGGTCTTCTCGACGATGATGCCGTGCTCCGCGAGATAGCGCGTGAGGATGCCCGCCGGAATACCCCATTCGGCAAAGTCGCCATCGACATCGAGACCCGGAGTGATCACCGTGGCCTTGATGGGGTCGAGCATGTTGAAGCCTTCGGCCAGGTTGCCGAAGCCGTGCCAACGCTCACCGGCGTTGAGCATCCAGTCCTCGCGCTTGCCGATGCCTTCGTCGGCCAGGTAGTCAGGCCCCCAGACCTTG
>NZ_WTVM01000027.1 GCF_012910885.1 Azoarcus taiwanensis
GCGCGCCAGGGCGACGGCAAGCGTCTGGGCCAGTCCGGGCACGCCTTCTTCCATGACCGCCGGGAACGGACCGCCGCGTTTGTTATTGATGAGCTGGATAACACCCTGCAGCTCGCCATTGTCGGGGTTCACGATCGGCGCCACCAGCATCTCACGACAGCGAAAGCCGGTCGCTTCATCCAGATCCTTGCGAAACGCCAGTTCGGGCGAGATCCGCTTCAGGCCCTCGGCATCATAGACATCCGCAATATTGAGCGTCTGACCCGTAAGCGCGACATAGCCGGCGATGCTGTGGTCATCGATCGGCAATTCGATGCGTTGCACCGAGTCCAGCCCGGTCTTGACCTTGGAGTAAATCCCGCTGCCGCTTTCGTTGATGATATAGACCGTCAGTCTCTCTGCATCAAACAGGCGACAAACGTCCGCCGAGAGCTGATAAATGATCTCGTCAACCTCATTGGCCGCGTGGATGCGGGTCGTAATCGCCTGCAATCCCTTGAAGAACGCGAGCCTTGCCGCGACATCGCTCATCGCGCCTCTATCCCGGGACTGGTCGGTCATCGGCCGGATCCTCCTTTCGTAATCGCTTCCGATGTTTGGGCGCCTGCGAACACTCCAAGCGAGGCATCGGCTGAATGCCGGTAGCCCGGGCGCCTGCGGCGGTCGAGAAGCGCGATTTTGCCCGAAGTATGTGCGGGTCGACGAGAATGGACAAGTGGCGGCACATCGGGCTGAATGACATAGCGCTAGCGGAACTGTCCGACCACCGGGACAGCGCCATGCATCACGTCATGTTCGAACCGACCGAGAGGGAGTGCGTTCACCCATGAGCATCGACTGGAAGTCCTACGACCCGAAACCGTTCTTCGACGAATTGATCGCAGCGCCCGGCAAGCCTCGGCCCGCTGCCCGGACGCTCGCCGACTATCTCGCCTCGCTCGATGACGCCGAGATCCGCGAGCGCAAGCGCGCCGCCGAGCTGGCCATTGTCGAGATGGGAATCAGTTTCACGGTGTACAGCGAGGGCGAGAACATCGACCGTGCCTGGCCCTTCGACATCATCCCGCGTGTGATCCCGCGCAAGGAGTGGGAGCGCGTGCAGGCCGGCCTCGTGCAGCGCCTGAGCGCGCTCAACATGTTCATCGACGACGTCTACAACGCCCAGCGCATCGTCAGGGACAAGGTCGTACCGGAATACGTCTTCGCCAACTCGAGGAACTTCCGTAAGCAGTGCGTCGGCCACAATCCGCCCCATGGCGTATGGGCGCACATCTGCGGTTCGGACCTGGTGCGCGACGGCGACGGCACCTTCTATGTGCTCGAGGACAATCTGCGGGTACCCTCGGGCGTGTCCTACATGCTCGAGAACCGGCAGGTGACCAAGCGGGTGTTTCCGGAGGTGTTCGAAAGCTCGAGCATTCTGCCGGTGGATGAATACACCTCGCAGCTGTTCGACATGCTCGCGTCGATCTCGCCGCGTCCGCTCGACTACCCCACGGTGGCCGTGCTCACCCCCGGCGTCTTCAACTCGGCCTATTTCGAGCACTCCTACCTCGCCCAGCGCATGGGGGCGCAACTGGTCGAGGGCGCCGACCTCGTCGTTGCCGAGGACGACTACGTCTATATGCGCACCATCGAAGGGCTGGAACGGGTCGATGTGATCTACCGCCGCATCGACGACGAGTTCATGGACCCCGAGGCCTTCCGAGCCGACTCGATGCTCGGCGTGCCTGGGCTGATGCGCGCCTGGCGTGCCGGCAACGTGGGGCTGGCCAACGCGCCGGGTTCGGGTGTCGCGGACGACAAGGTGATCTACACCTTTGTGCCGGCGATGATCAAGTATTACCTCGACCAGGAGCCGATCATCCCCAACGTTCCGACGTGGTTGTGCACCGACGAGAAGGAGCGCGAGCATGTCATCGCCCACCTGGACGAACTGGTCGTCAAGCCGGCCAACGAATCCGGCGGGTACGGCATGCTGGTCGGGCCACACTCGACCAAGAAGCAGCGCGCGGAGTTCGCCGAGCTGATCCGCAAGGACCCGCGCAACTACATCGCCCAGCCGACGCTGAACCTGTCGGTGGCGCCGACGCTGTGCGACGAGGGACTTGAACCCCGACATCTGGATCTGCGCCCCTTCATTCTGCAGGGGGTACGCACCGACGTGACCGCCGGCGGACTGACCCGCGTAGCCATGCGCAAGGGCTCGCTGGTGGTGAACTCCTCGCAGGGCGGCGGCAGCAAGGACACCTGGATCGTGGACGAGGAGGCCTGAAATGCTTTCACGTGTGGCAGAACGACTGTACTGGATGGCACGCTACATCGAGCGGGCCGAGAATACCGCACGGATGACCAAGGCGTTTCACCTGCTCGCGCTGGACATGCCGAAGACGGTGACGCTTTCGTGGAAAGGCCTGGTCGCGGTATCCGGGCTGGAGGCGCTGTTCGAGGAGCATTACCAGCGCGAGGACGAACGCAACTGCGTCAAGTTCGTGCTCGCCGACGCCTCCAACCCGAGCTCGGTACTCAGCTCACTGCGCGCCGCGCGAGAGAACGTACGCACGACGCGAGATCTGATCCCGATCGAGGCGTGGGAGATCGTCAACGAACTCTACCTGTTCGCGCGCGACAACATCGACGGCGGCATTGGGAAACGTGGACGCTTCGAGTTTCTCAGCGAAATCGTTCAACGCTGCCAGATGCTCACTGGCATGCTTGCCGGCGGCATGAGCCACGACGCGGCCTATGACTTCATCCGTCTGGGGCGCAACCTGGAGCGCGCCGACATGGCTACCCGCCAGATCGACGTTGGCGCCATCCGCTTGCTCTCGCGCAAGGACGACCCTGAGCCCTACGAGGGTCTGCTGTGGACCAGTGTGCTGCGCTCACAGAGCGGCTTTCAGATGTATCGCCAGCATGTGCGCCGACGCATCACGGGTCCGGACGTGGTGCGCTTCCTGCTTCAGGATGTGACCTTCCCGCGCTCGGTCGCCCATGCCCTCAGTCACGCCCAACTTGCAGTTGAGAGTTTCCCTCACAACGAGATTCCGCTTCGCCTGGCAATGCAAGCTCGACGCCATGCGCAGGACGCAGACGTGGAAAAGCTGATCGGAAACGAGCAGTTGCATGATTTCATGGACAGGCTGCAACTCGAGGTCGCGCAACTTCATGAAGCCATTGCGGACTGCTGGTTCCCCCAGGCATTCGAGAGCTGAGCGCCGCGCGCAGCTAGCCGGCGGCGCCGTGAGCGGAATCAGAACTCGAGGACTTCGCCGGTCATCAGCGCTCGCGGGACGAGACGCCCTCCGTGGCCGGCAATCTGCTCCATGATACGGTCGTCCGCCCCCGGCTTGAGATGGCTGACTAGAACCTCGGGTGACACGGTCAGCTCTTCCAGCACGGCATGCAGCAGACTGGGGCACAGGTGCCGTGACGCGAGCGCCAGACCGTGCTGCTCGTCTGCAAACGCGGTTTCGATGATCAGATGCCGAACATCGTCGAGCGCGTTGATCGCGGCAATCTGTTCTTCACAGTAGGCAGTGTCTCCAGAATAGACCAGCTTGCCGGTGCCGCTGTCCAGACAGAAGCCGACTGCAGGCACCGTGTGATGCGCCGGCAAAGCCGTGATCGCTCGTTTCCCGAGGCGCACGGGTTCTCCGACGCGAATCGGCTGCATGCGCATGAAGGGCAACCGGCGGTCCGGTATCGTGGAGAAGTCCGGCCACACAAGCCAGTTGAATACGTGTGAATGGAGAATGCGCAAGGTCTCGCTGGTCGCGTAGACGGTGAGCGGCATGCGTCGCGCTTCGCCGACAGAATCGACCAGCATGGGCAGGCAGGCAATGTGGTCCATGTGCGAGTGGGTCAGAAACACATGGTCTATGCCAAGCAGCTCGTCGCGCTCGAGATCGCCCACTCCGGTGCCGCAGTCGACGAGAATGTCGTCGTCCACGAGGAACGAGGTGGTCCGCGTCTGTACCCCGCCGATACCACCACTGCAACCGAGTACTCTGAGTTTCATCCGATCCGCCACCCGATGCGCGAGCACATTGCACGCCACAATCAGCCTACATTGCAGCCTAACATCACGGACGAAACGATCGCGTGCACTACCTCACGGCTCGCGACAACCCGCAAACCCCGGTCGTTGGATCGGCATGACGTTGAGGCACGCAACAGCGTAGTCAATCCCGAAGAAAGAACTCCATCTTCACCGCCGCCAACTCGATGACGTCGTGATCGTTGAGTAGCCGCGCCTGAGCGTCGATCGGCTGACCATTGACGAGCGGAAACGCCGCGCCTTCGACGTGGGTGATGAAAAAACCATGCGCACGGCGGGTAATGACTGCAACTTGCTGCCCTGGCTTGCCCAAGGTGGTCAAAGACTTGGTCAGCACGAGTTCCCGTCCGGCGTTGGGGCCGCTTAGCACCTGAATCACGCCGGTACGCTGCCCCTGCCCCGGAGCACGACTATCGGTCGGCCGCTGGAGTTCGGGCGGAAGTATCTGCGTGCGCGATGCAGACGAACCGGCTTGTGTAACTGTGGGGTCGGCATCCGGCCTCAGGGCCAGCGGCTCCAGGGCTGCTGTGTCGACCAGCTCATGCGCTGTCATCTCGCGCTGCGCCACATCGGGAATGTACTTGATGCGGTATTTGCCTAGCTCGACCACGTCGTTGGCCTGCAGCACATGCTTCTTGATCGGTTGACCGTTGACGTAGGTGCCGTTGGTGCTGTTCAAGTCCTCGAGAAAAGCGTCTCCCAGCAAGGTGGTAATGACGGCATGCTGCCCGCTGATCGCCAGATTGTCGATCTGGATATCGTTATTGGGTTTTCGTCCGATGGTCACACGCTCTTTGTCGAGCACGATTTCCTTCAGGACAAGCCCGTCCATGCTGAGGATCAACTTCGGCATTTTCTCGGTTCCGTTTCGCACCAAAAACTTCTCGGATGATACTCCCGATTGGCTCGCGCCGGGCACCTGACATGTGTGCCGGCCTGGATGATGTCAGACACCCCTGATCGTGCCTCGTGCACCGGTGGTGCGAGCGCCCACAGAAACCATTGTCATCCTATCCGCATCAGGACGACGGAGATATTGTCCCGCCCTCCTCGTGCATTCGCGGCCAGTACGAGCGCATCGGCAGCGGTGTCCAGGCTGTCGCCCGAAAGAAGCTCGGCAATATCCTCTTCGTGCAACATGTCGGTCAAACCGTCCGAGCACATCAACAGCAGATCGTCGCATGCAAGATCATGCACCCCGGTTTCCGGCTCCACGGTTTCATGGACGCCCAGAGCGCGAGTCAGCACGCCTCTCGCGCCCGAGAGCCTGACCTCTTCGTCGCTCAGGGTTCCGTCGTCGATGTAATCCTGCAACAAGGTGTGATCGCGGGTGAGACGGCGCAAGTCGCCCTTTCGAAGCCGATACAGGCGTGAGTCACCCACATGAGCACTGACCAGATGACCACTGGCGGGAGACACTAGCAGCAGGGTACTCCCCATGTTGATCAGCTCGGGGTCTTCATCACCGGCCCGATAAACCGCAAGATTGGCCTCCTGGATCGCAGCCGCAAGGGCGCGTGACGCTTCGGAAACCGCCCATTGTGCGCTGTAAGCCCGATCCAGCGACTTGCTGCTGACCTCCACGCCGATTCTTGCCGCGATGTCACCACCACGATACCCGCCCATCCCGTCGGCGACGATGGCCCAGCGAAGAGCTGGATCGATGAGCGTGAGATCCTCATTGCGCACACGCACCCGACCCACGTCGCTACGTGCGACGGCCTGTATGACACCGAGGCTGGATGCGTCTTCATTCATTATCAGCGGCAGTCCGAACGATAGCCCTTTTCGGGTTGAGCCAACTCACAAACCGCGAGACGGCTCCGGCATTCTAGCCCAATGAGACCAGGCGATTGCCACACCGAGACCGGGCAATGCGCCTGACAGTCAAAAAAAACGCCGGCATTCGCCGGCGTTTTCACGTGCTGGAGAAGGACGATCAGAGCATCGCCTTGAGCAGCTTGCCCATCTCGGACGGGTCGCGCGTGACCTTGAAACCACACTCTTCCATGATGGCGAGCTTGGCGTCGGCGGTGTCGGCGCCGCCAGAGATCAGCGCGCCGGCGTGGCCCATGCGCTTGCCGGCCGGGGCGGTGACACCGGCGATGAAGCCGACGATCGGCTTCTTCATGTTGTCCCTGCACCACTCGGCCGCTTCGGCTTCGTCAGGCCCACCGATCTCGCCGATCATGATGACTGCGTCGGTATCTGGATCATCGTTGAACATGCGCATCACGTCGATGTGCTTGAGACCGTTGATCGGGTCGCCGCCGATACCGACCGCCGAGGACTGGCCCAGGCCGATTTCGGTGAGCTGTGCCACGGCTTCATAGGTCAGCGTGCCGGAGCGCGACACCACGCCGATACGGCCCTTCTTGTGGATGTGGCCCGGCATGATGCCGATCTTGATCTCTTCGGGCGTGATCAGGCCAGGACAGTTCGGGCCAAGCAGCAGGGTTTCCTTGCCGCCGGCGGCGACCTTCTGCTTCATCTTGTTGCGCACGACCAGCATGTCGCGGACAGGGATGCCCTCGGTGATGCAGATCGCCAGATCCAGGTCTGCCTCGCAGGCTTCCCAGATCGCAGCTGCGGCACCGGCGGGCGGCACGTAGATCACGGAGACGGTCGCACCGGTCTCGGCTGCAGCCTCCTTGACGGACGCGTAGATCGGCACGTCGAAGATTTTCTCGCCGGCCTTCTTGGGATTCACACCCGCGACGAAGCAGTTCTTGCCGTTTGCGTACTCGATGCACTTCTCGGTATGGAACTGACCGGTCTTGCCGGTGATGCCCTGGGTGATGACCTTGGTGTCTTTGTTGATGAGGATGGACATTCGAAAGCTCCTTACTTGACCGCTTCGACGATCTTGGTTGCGGCTTCCGCCATGGTGTCGGCGGCGATGATGGGCAGGCCGGATTCGGCGAGGATCTTCTTGCCGAGATCCTCGTTGGTGCCCTTCATGCGCACGACCAGCGGCACGGAGAGGTGGACTTCGCGAGCGGCGGTCACCACGCCCTCGGCGATGGTGTCACAACGCATGATGCCACCGAAGATGTTCACCAGAATGCCCTTCACCTTGGGGTTCTTGAGCATGATCTTGAAGGCTTCGGTGACCTTCTCGGTTGTCGCGCCGCCACCAACGTCGAGGAAGTTGGCAGGCTCGGCACCGAACAGCTTGATGGTGTCCATGGTGGCCATCGCCAGACCTGCACCGTTGACCAGGCAACCGATGTTGCCGTCGAGGCTGATGTACGCGAGGTCGAACTTGGAGGCTTCGAGTTCGTCCGGGTCTTCCTCGTCCAGGTCGCGGTAGGCCACGATCTCGGGATGACGGAACAAGGCGTTGGAGTCGAAGTTGAACTTGGCGTCCAGCGCCTTGACTGTGCCATCGCCCTGATGGATCAGCGGGTTGATCTCGGCCAGAGAGGCGTCGGTTTCCATGTAGCAGGAGTAGAGCTTCTTCAGCGTATCCACTGCCTGGGCCATGGAGCCCGCCGGCATGCCGATGCCCTTGGCGAGCTCGTTGGCCTGCTCGTCGGTCAGACCGACCAGCGGATCGACAAAGACCTTGATGATTTTCTCGGGCGTGCTGTGGGCGACTTCCTCGATGTCCATGCCACCTTCAGAGGAGGCCATCATCGCAACCTTCTGGGTCGCGCGATCGGTCAGGGCGGCAACATAGTACTCGTGCTGGATGTCGGCGCCTTCCTCGATGAGCAGGTTGCGCACCTTTTGCCCCTCAGGCCCGGTCTGATGAGTGATCAGTTGCATGCCGAGAATCTGGGAAGCGTACTCGCGAACTTCGTCGAGCGACTTGGCGACCTTGACACCGCCTCCCTTGCCGCGACCACCGGCGTGAATCTGGGCCTTGACCACCCAGATCTTGCCGCCGAGTTCCTCGGCGGCCTTGACCGCGTCCTCGACGCTGGTGCAGTGGATGCCACGCGGCGTCACGACGCCGAACTTTCTTAGTACTTCTTTTGCCTGATACTCATGAATCTTCATGATTGCCCTTCGATCGAAGTTGCGGCGGCGAAGCTCACCGCCGCACGCTGGTTGATGGGACGTCTTGGAGCGCCACTGCGCAACGGATCTCGTCTCCCTTGCCTCCGGACCCGCTGCCGCCGACCTGTCTCAGGACGCGACTCCGGCATAACACCCCGGAACTCGCCCGCCTCGAGAACGTACAATTATAACTGCTTTCTCGCACTGCAAAAAAACGCTGCCCTGCCGAATCGGCTCGAATCAGTCGCTCGCCCCGTCGCCGGGTCGGTACCAGCGCGGATAGTAGCGACGCACCGTCTCGGTCGAGGTCTCCAGTGCCTGACAACGATCGAGTTGAAACGGCTTGCCGACCTCGTCGTCGGTTTCACGCCTGAAGCTCGCAAAAGTCTGGATCGCGGCGGTCGGCAGGCTGAAGAGTAGTTCGGTGATGTGTGAACACCCGCCGACACCTTCGAACATCTCGCCGACGGTTCGCCGAAATCCGCGAACGAGATTGAGGCCTTTCAGTTGGGCATACTTCGGACCGATCGTGTCGCAACCGCCCGGATAAGGCACCCACTCGGAACTCGCCTGAGCATCGAGAATGTTGAACTCCCAGTCGATCGTGATCCGCACGTGCATCAGATGGACCGGCTCGCCAGCCTTGCGCACGCCGGACGCGAGCGGATAGTCGGCGTCCTTGACATCGGTGAGTGAGGCATCGAGCTCGAGCAGACCGTCCTCACGGCGGTAGCCCTCGACGACAATGCGTCGGGTGTGCGCCCGCACCCGGGCAACAGGTGGTGGTGGCAATGACATGGCGTACGCTAGCGTATGGAAAGCGTAATCATAACCCGTCCGTGAAATCACCGCGCCCCGACGACACACCGATCGTGTCCGATCGAATCATCGTCACCGACCTGATTCATGCCACCCGCCGGCGAAAGTTTGGTAGCGCGGAGACGCCTCGTGGCGGTCTGCGAACACGCCGAAAGACGTAATTTGTATATACAATGCGTAACCACCTGTTCAACCGAACGTGCCCATGCTGCGCAAGCTCACTTTCTTCGCGACTCACGGCCTTGATTCCCGTATGCCTCGTTTTCGGGTGAGATCGGTCTCGTTATGCTTGGCGGGTATGACCGCAGTCTTGGCGAGTTCGATGGCGAACGCCGCGGTTTTCGGCGAAACGGCCTCGATCTCGGCAATCGGCACTCGTTTCGAGGTCGCGGTCTCGAGCCCCGGCATGACACGCGACACCCTGGCCAACTGCGTGCGCCTCGCTGGCGCACCGTCGACCGACGGCATTGCCACACTGCGCGGCGGAAGCCTGAGTGTCGCCGGCAGTGGCGCCAACGCACGCATTGTCGTCAGTCACCCGGAACCCGTCTTCGAGCCTATCCTGCGCTTCACCTTGCAGGATGTCTGCGCAACGCGCCTTCAACGCACATACACCTTGCTGATGCCGGAACCGGCAGAGGTGTCGCGCGTTGCGCAGGGACCGTCGCGTCCGACCACACCGACGGCACAACCCCGCCGAGCGGCCGCGGCCGCTCCCGCCGCGACGGCTCCCCAAGTCTGGACCACAGTGCAGGGCGAATCAATCGCATCCATTGCGCAAGCCTTGTATCCGCGAGACGAAGGAGCGCGACGGGCCTTCATCAATGGTGTGCTTCGAAACAACCAGGACGTGTTAGGTGCCGGCCGGCACCCTGCCGCTGTCTTGCCCAGCGGCACCGAATTGCGCGTTCCGAGTCTGGCTGCGGTTGCGGCAGCATCCACCGAGCCTCGCAGGGCAGCAGCCAGCGTGGTTGCCGCCCCTGCCGCAGCCGATGCGCCGCCCGCTCGCGTTGAACCGGTCGCGCCGCCCGTCACATCCCCTGCTCCGGTCGTCACCGAGCGCGACAGACTGGTTGTAGACACCGGCGCGCGCGACGAGCTGGCCGGGCGCGAGATCGACCCCGATACCAGCGACGAAGCCATTCGCGAGGAGCGCCTGGTTGCAGCTCTCGACCGTAGCATCGACGCCCAGCTCGAACTCCTTGAACGCATCAGGCGTCTGGAGCAGCTGCAGGAAGCACTTCGCACGCAAATCGAGGCCGCTGGCCCGGACCAACCTGTCGCAGTGACACGGCAACCACAGGAAGTGGCCGCAACATCCGCACCGACCACACAGCCTCCCCCTCCTTCTGCCGGAGAGCGAATCCCCGAAAGAGCCGGCCCAGCACCTGCGGCGGCAAGCTCGACGGACAATTGGTTCAACTGGGCGATTGCCGGCGGTTTGCTCGCGCTTGCGCTCCTGCTTCTCCTGCGCCGTCGTTCCGCAGATACGACGAAACCGGGTCGCGTCGAGCGCCAGGCACGCGCGCCGATGACCGAGGCATGGCCGGACGAGGCGCCAGTGGGCACCGGCGTGGATCGCCAGCGGCAGAGCGAGCTGACGGTCTCTCCGGACCAGACATTGCCGCCACCCATTCCGCCTGTGCTTGAATGGGACGGCTCGTTGCCTCGCACTGCCGAGAAGCCGGCAACCGCCGAAGCCTCCAGCGACATGCCGACGCTACCACCAGCCATTCTCGTCGAAGAAGAGCCTGAAGAGCATGAGTCGGCGGTCGAACTGGCAGAGATCATGCTCAGTTTCGGACGTGTGCATGGCGCAGCCGAGACACTCGAAGCCTTCATCGAGTCCAATCCGAAACAGGCGATCATGCCGTGGCTGAAACTGATGGAGGTCTACCACACCGCCGACATGCGGCGTGAGTTCGACATCCTGGCGACAGAACTGAACAAGACCTTCAACGTGTGCGCAGTGACCTGGGAAAATTTCCACGATGTCAGCGCCCACGGTGAAGGCATAGAGGCGCTTGCGCACATCACCGCGCGCCTCCAGGAAACCTGGGGCACACGGCAGTGCCAGGCCTACATCGATCTGCTGGTGCGAGACAACCGCCAAGGGACGCGAATGGGTTTCGAGCTGGGTGCAGTAGACGATCTCCTGATGCTCGCCGGCGTCCTGGAGGTGCAGCTGGGTCGTTACAAGCCCGGCGCCAGCGCGTAGCGCTCTCAATCACCGCCGGAAGCATGGTTGCAAATCGCCCGGATCGACAGCCCTCAGACCGGGTTATCGAGGTCGACGAAGCTCGCCTCCAGTCCAAGTGTCTCTCGCAAGTGCATGGCCATTGCGCGAACCCCGTAACGCTCGGTTGCGTGATGCCCGGCAGCGATATAGGGCACCCCGGACTCCCGCGCCAGATGAACGGTCTGCTCTGATATTTCGCCCGAAACGAACGCGTCGGCACCCGCCTCGATCGCTGCTTCGAAATAGCCTTGCGCGCCACCGGTGCACCAGGCCACACAGTGCACTTCCCTTTCTCCACTACCGACCAGCATCGGTTTTCGCCCGAGCGCGACCCCCAGCGAATCGGCAAGTGCAGCCGCTGGCATCGTCGCGGCGGGACGGCCCAGCCAGATCAGATCATTGTCACCGCATTGGCGCTCGGGCACCCACCCCGCGATCCGCGCAAGCTGCGCATTGTTGCCAAGCTCGGGATGCGCATCGAGGGGCAGATGATAGGCAAACAGGCTAATGTCGTTGCGCAGCAAGGTCGCGATCCTGCGCTGGCGGATGCCGGTGATGCGGGCATCCTCGCCGCGCCAGAAATAACCATGATGGACGAGTACTGCGTCGAAGCGATGCTCGACCGCGTGATCGAGCAGGGCTTGGCTCGCCGTCACGCCACACAGCACACGTGAGACCTCGGCCCGGCCTTCCACTTGCAGACCGTTTGGGCAATAATCCTTGAATCTCGCGGCTTCAAGAAGCGTGTCGAGGTGATCGCGGAGTTTGTCGAGTCGCATGGGTCGGATCCTCAAGTTTGCGTCGGTGCTATAAGGCGCGCCACGCAATGGTACTCAAGCGGGAGACGATGACAAAGCGCGGAACTCGCAAGTGCTGCAACCCGGTCTGCCTTCGCTCCGGCACGACAGACTTGGTGCAGCCGTCCGATCCGAAACCCTGACGGAACCCGATTCATGCGCCGCTTGTGGTTGATCTTCGCTCAGACCGTCACGCTGGCGGTGGCAGTACTGTTTGTTCTCAGTGCGCTTGCACCGGAATGGCTGAACTCGCGACCGGTCGGCCCCGGCACGCTGACCATCGTCCAGTCGCCTCCGATACGCTCCGACGCCGAGCGCGTCGTCCCGCCGGGTTCCTACTCAGTGGCCGCCGGTCGCTCCATGCCGGCAGTGGTGCACATCCTGACAAGCCGCAACGCTTCCTCCGCACGCAACCCCCTTGCGGACGACCCTTTCTATCGCCACTTCTTCGGCGATCGAGACCCCCCAAGACAAAGCCCGACCGGCCAGGGCTCGGGCGTTATCGTCAGCAAGGAAGGCTACATCCTGACCAACAACCATGTCGTCGAAACAGCCGACGGCATTGAAGTCTCGCTGAATGACGGACGGCGCTTTCCCGCTGAGCTCATCGGCCGCGACCCCGAAACCGACCTTGCGGTGCTGCGCATCGCAGACGCGGGCGACTTGCCGGCCATCGCCTTCTCCGCCCCCGACAGTCTCGAAGTCGGGGATGTCGTTCTTGCGATCGGCAACCCCTTCGGGGTGGGCCAGACCGTGACGATGGGCATTGTTTCGGCGCTCGGACGCACAAGACTCGGCATCAGCACATTTGAGAACTACATCCAGACCGACGCCGCGATCAACCCCGGCAATTCAGGGGGCGCCCTCGTCGATGCGAGCGGGGATCTCGTCGGCATCAACACCGCTATCTACTCGCGCTCGGGTGGCTCACTTGGCATCGGCTTTGCCATTCCCGTATCGCTCGCCCGCGACGTGCTGCAGCAAATCGTCGCCAACGGCGAGGTCACTCGCGGCTGGGTCGGAGTGGAAATCCGTGAGTTGGTCCGCGATCTCGACGCGCCGGCGGGTGGGCAAATGACAAGCGGCGCAATGATCGCCGGCGTACTCAGAGGCAGCCCGGCCGAACGCGCCGGACTGCGTCCGGGCGACATCCTCGTCGCCATGGACGACCAGGACGTACGTGGCGCACGCGAGATGCTGGAAATGGTCGCGGCCCGCACGCCCGGTGACACCTCGCGCTTCCGGGTCCGACGCAATGCGAGCGAGCTCGAGCTAGACGTCCGGATCGGCAGGCGACCGACGCAGTCGGGTCGCTAGCCCGCCTGACTTGAGCCTGCTCTGCTTCGCCAGTGGGAGAAGCGCTCCGTAGTCGCCCGCTTCCTCATTGTATGGAGCACGATACCCTCAGAAACACGAAGGACCGCCTCGAGGGTCTCTTGCCCTTTGAGGGGAGAAGCGAGCGCAGCGAGTCTTTCGAGGCGAGCCCGGGAACGAGACAGGCCGCAGGCGAAGCTCGTTCAGTCGCCCTTCTTGTCGGTCTTTTCGATGCGGTCCAGCCCGGCATCGACTTCATCTTCACTCGGTGCCGCGTAGTCACCCTTCGCCGCTGGCACAGGCTTCGACAGCATGCGGGCGATGACGATGCCGACCTCGAAGAGCAGGATCATCGGCACCGCCAGCATGAACTGTGAGATGACATCCGGCGGTGTGATGATCGCGGCGATCACGAAAGCGCCGACGATCACATAGGGGCGGGCCTCCTTGAGCTGGGCCACCGACACGACCCCCGCCTTGACGAGCAGGATCACCACCACCGGCACTTCGAAGGTGATGCCGAACGCGATGAACAAGGTCATCACGAAGGAGAGGTATTCCTCGATATCCGGCGCCACCATGATACTGGCTGGGGCGAAGTCGTTGATGAACTTGAATACCGTGCCGAACACGAAGAAATAGCAGAACGCCATGCCCAGCAGGAACAGCAGCGTCGTGCCGAGTACCAGCGGGAGACCGATTCGGCGCTCGTGTGCATACAAACCCGGCGCAATGAAGGCCCACGCCTGGTGCAGCACATAGGGCAATGCAATCAGGAAGGCGACCAGCAAGGTCACCTTGACCGGCACGAAGAACGGCGTGACCACCCCGGTGGCGATCATGTTCGTCCCCTCGGGCAAGGTGTTCATCATCGGCAGGGCGAGCAGGTCGTAAATGTCCCCCGCCCAGGGCATGAGGACGACGAAGAACACCAGAATGGCGACGATCGCGCGCAATAGACGATCCCGCAACTCGACGAGGTGGGAAATGAAGGTGTCCTGGGTGGAGCTCATGACTTGTCCCCAGTCTGCTTGACCGGCACCTGTTCGAGCCCAAGCTTCAGCTGATTGTCAGGTGACTCGATCTGCTCGACCGGACTCTCGGCAACGGTGTCCGAAATCGGCGGCTTGTCCGTGGCCGGAGCGTGCGACTTGTCGCTGACGGGCGCCGCTGACTTCTCGTCGAGTGCGACACTTTTCTCGATCTCGGCCGCGCCCTTCTTGAGGTCGCCTTCGACCTGGCTCACTTCGTTGCGAACCGATTTCTCGAGATCACGGGCTTGCTGTTCGACCTGCTGCTGGAGTTTCTTGAGATCCTCGAGCTGCATCTCGCGCGAGATGTCGGATTTGACGTCTGAAACGTAGCGCTGAAGGCGGCCCAGCAGGTGGCCCGCGGTGCGTGCAACCTTGGGCAGGCGCTTGGGGCCGACCACGATCAGGGCGACCAGCGCAATGAACAACAGTTCAGTGAAACCGAAATCGAACATTTCAGCCTAGTTCCGGAATGTGAATTGCCCGAGTGCCGATGCTGACGCCAGTCATGACCGATCGCAGTGCCTGGGTCTCTAGAAAACGCCGCAGGGATGCAGACCGAAAAGCAAGGGGCGTCTCGCGCCCCTTGTCTATGTCGCATCCACGCTTTATCAGGATTTGACTTTGTCGGACTTCTCGCGCACCTCGGCGTCGATGGTCTTCTCGTTGGCCAGCTTCTGCTTCTCTGCATCGGTATCGGCTTCGGTGTTCGCCTCGCGAATACCTTCCTTGAAGCCCTTCACCGCACCGCCAAGATCCTGACCGATGTTGCGCAGCTTCTTGGTACCGAAGACCAGCATGACGATGACCAGCACGACCAGCCAGTGCCAGATACTGAATGAACCCATTGATTTCTCCTTAACGCTTCAACATCGGCGGCAGAACATCCGTGCCACCGAGCACGTGAACATGCAGATGATACACCTCCTGACGCCCCACCCGACCGGTGTTCACTATGGTTCGAAAACCATCGGTGCATCCTTGTTCCCGCGCAAGTTTTCCAATGACGACCATCAACTTGCCCATCACCGCGGCGTGCTCGTCTCCGAGTTCGTCCATCGAGGCTACGTGAACCTTAGGAATCACGAGAAAATGCACTGGCGCGATCGGGTTTATGTCGTAGAAGGCGACTATTTCATCGTCTTCGTAGAGCTTCTTCGCCGGGATCTCGCCCCGGGCGATGCGACAGAACAGACAGTCTTGCATCAGGCCAGCCTCACTCACTTCGGGATCGCTTTTCGTCGATGCCGGAGACGCCCTCACGGCGACGGAACTCCGCCAGCACGTCATCCACGGTCAAACCATGATGCGCAAGCAGAATCATGGTGTGGAACCAAAGGTCGGTGACCTCCCAGACGATGTGAAGCAGGTCGCCGTCCTTGGAGGCCATGATGGTCTCGGCCGACTCTTCCGCGACCTTTTTGCAGATTGCATCGGTTCCCTTGGCGTACAGACTGGAAACATAGGACGAATCCGGATCGGCCGCCTTGCGCTCGGCCAGCGTGTTCGCCACACGGTGCAACACTTCGATATCGATCATTTGTAGATGTCCTCAGGTGCCTTCAAAACCGGATCAACGCTCAGCCACTCACCAGTCGACAAATGCTGCTGAAAAAAGCAACTGTGCCGGCCGGTATGACAGGCGATGCCGCCTGTCTGCTCGATTTTCAAGAGGATGACGTCGTTGTCACAGTCCGTGCGGATCTCACGGACTTTCTGAGTGTGGCCGGACTCCTCGCCCTTGTGCCATAGTCGATTGCGCGAACGGGACCAATACACTGCCTCACCAAGTGCCGCGGTACGTGCGAGCGCCTCACGGTTCATCCAGGCAAACATCAATACGTCGCCGGTCGCCGCTTCCTGAGCGATCACCGGGACGAGGCCGTTCTCGTCCCAACGAATCTCTTCCAGCCACTTTTCCGAAAGCGTCACAGGCGCACCTCTATACCGCGCGCGCGCATCAACTCCTTGGCTTCGCGCACCGTGTGTTCGCCGAAATGAAAGATGCTCGCAGCGAGCACGGCATCGGCATGTCCCTCGGCGACACCCTCGGCGAGATGCTCGAGGGAGCCGACTCCGCCACTCGCGATCACCGGCACGGCAACCGCATCCGAGACTGCGCGGGTCAGGGCGAGGTCGAAACCAATCCGGGTGCCATCGCGATCCATGCTGGTAAGCAGGATCTCGCCCGCGCCCAGAGAGACGACCTTGCGCGCCCATTCGATGGCATCGAGGCCAGTGTTGTTGCGCCCACCATGAGTGAACACTTCCCACTTGCCAGGCGCGGTCTGCTTGGCATCGATGGCAACCACAATGCACTGGCTACCGACCTTGCCGGCCGCATCCGCCACCACTTGGGGGTTATTCACCGCTGCGGTGTTGATGCTGACTTTGTCCGCACCCGCATTGAGCAGGCGTCGCACATCTTCGACGGTGCGCACACCGCCACCGACGGTCAGGGGAATGAAGACCTGCTCCGCTACCTGTTCGACGACGTGCAGGATGATATCGCGCGCATCGGAACTCGCCGTAATGTCGAGAAAGGTGATCTCGTCCGCACCCTGTTCGTCGTAGCGACGTGCGATTTCCACCGGGTCACCCGCGTCGCGAAGTTCGACGAAATTCACGCCTTTGACGACCCGTCCCGCATTGACGTCAAGACAGGGGATGATGCGCTTGGCGAGCATCAGGCCGGGCCACCATTGAGTTCGTCGGCGCGCGCCTGAGCAGCCGCGAAATCGAGGGTACCCTCATAGATCGCCCGCCCCGTGATCGCGCCCATCACGCCTTCGTCTTCCACCGCACACAAGGCATCGATGTCCGCCAGCGTGGCGATGCCGCCACTGGCAATGACCGGTATGCGCAGCGCCTGGGCAAGCCTTACCGTGGCTTCGACATTAACGCCACTGAGCATGCCGTCGCGACCGATATCGGTGTAGACGATGGCTTCGACGCCATAGTCCTCGAACTTCTTGGCAAGATCGATGACGTCGTGGCCGGTCATCTTGGACCAGCCATCGGTGGCCACCTTGCCGTCCTTGGCGTCGAGACCGACGATCACGTGTCCGGGGAATGCGACGCAGGCATCATGGAGCAGGCCGGGATTCTTGACCGCCGCGGTTCCGATGATGACGTAGCTGATGCCACTGTCGAGATAGGCCTCGATCGTGTCGAGGTCGCGAATCCCGCCCCCGAGCTGAACCGGCAGGTCGTCACCGACTGCATCGATGATGGCGGTGATCGCCTCGGCGTTGCGCGGCTTGCCCGCAAAGGCGCCGTTGAGGTCGACGAGATGCAACCTGCGTGCACCGCGTTCGACCCAGTGACGGGCCATGGCCGCCGGGTCATCGGAAAAGACCGTGGCGTCGTCCATTTCGCCCTGCTTGAGGCGTACACACTGACCGTCTTTGAGGTCGATGGCGGGAATGAGCAGCATGATCGAGGGGGTGCTTGTCGCGTGAGAGAGGAATGGGAACGCCGGGCCGGCTTTCAGGGGGCCCAGCCAACGAAGTTCGACAACAGACGCAGGCCTGCCGCGGCGCTTTTCTCAGGGTGAAACTGAACGGCGAAGATATTATCCCGCGCGACTGCACTGGTAAACCTTTGGCCATATTCGGTTTCGGCGGCGATCAGCGCAGCATCGGCCGGTACGACATGGTAACTATGGACGAAGTAGAAACGGTCGCCGTCCGGAATGCCGGCCCAAAGCGGGTGGGAGGCACGCTGCCAGACCTGATTCCAGCCCATATGCGGCACCTTGAGGTGACCCCCATCGGCGGTTGGCATCGACTCGGCCGGCGGAAAACGGACGACGTTGCCCGGAAAAACACCGAGGCCGGATACATCACCCTCTTCGCTGTGAGCGAAAAGCATTTGCTGGCCAATACAGATACCAAGAAAGGGTTTGCTCGCGGCGGCATCGAGCACAGCGGGACGAAGGCCGCGGGCATCGAGTTCGCGCATGCAGTCGGGCATTGCGCCTTGCCCCGGAAACACGACGCGAGTGCTCGCCCGCACCACGGCGGGATCGGAAGTGATGACGACTTCGGCGCCCTCGGCCACATGCTCGATGGCCTTGCACACCGAGCGCAAGTTGCCCATTCCGTAATCGACGATTGCTACATCAGCCATATCGGCTCACCTGTCTGGCGAGTGAGTGATCAACCGGAATCAGAGCGATCCCTTGGTGGACGGGATCGTGCCCGCTGCACGTTCATCGCGTTCTGCCGCCATGCGCAGCGCACGACCGAAGGCCTTGAAGATCGTCTCGCACTGGTGGTGTGCGTTGTCACCACGCAGGTTGTCGATATGCAGGGTCACCCCTGCATGATTGACGAAGCCCTGGAAAAACTCACGAGCCAGATCGACGTCGAAGTTGCCGATGCGGGCACGGGTGTATTCGACGAAGTAGTGCAGGCCAGGGCGGCCGGAGAAGTCGACGACGACCCGGGACAAGGCCTCATCCAACGGGACGTAGGCATGGCCGTAGCGGCGGATGCCCTTCTTGTCACCCAGCGCCTTGGCAAAGGCCTGACCAAAGGTGATGCCGACGTCCTCCACGGTGTGGTGGTCGTCGATGTGGGTATCGCCGTCGGCACGGATGTCGATGTCGAACAACCCGTGGCGCGCGATCTGGTCGAGCATGTGATCGAAGAACGGTACGCCGGTGGCGAGCGCGGATTTGCCGCTGCCGTCGAGGTTGATACTTACGGTGATCCGGGTTTCAAGGGTGTCCCGGCTGACTTCTGACTGCCGCATTTGCTTTACCGTAACCGCTTGGCGGTGACTGATGGTTGGATCGGCCATGATACCATCGCTGCACTGCGCAACCACAAACGCGAACACGTTGTCGAAGGTCGGCAAGAGCCCGCCGCAACACGACCAAACCCTCGAGAAGCAGATACCCATGAGCCGCTACTGGAGCCCGATCGTCAAAGGGCTGACCCCCTACGCGCCCGGGGAACAACCCCGTATCGCCAACCTGATCAAGCTCAACACCAACGAACACCCGTTCGGCCCGTCGCCGCGCGCGCTCGAGGCGATTCGAGAGGAAACCAGCGAGTCGCTGAGGCTTTACCCCGACCCGACCGCCGACGCGCTACGCCGCTCGCTGGCCGCACGCTTCGGGCTATCCCACGATCAGGTCTTCGTCGGCAATGGCTCGGACGAGGTGCTGGCGCATGTCTTCATGGGCCTGCTACGCCACGAAGCGCCGATCTGGTTTCCGGACATCACCTACAGCTTTTATCCGGTTTATTGCGGTCTGTACGACATCGCGTATGAAACCAGGCCGCTGAACGACGCTTTCGCGATCGACCCGCGCGACTACCTGCCCGATGACGACTCGCGAGCCGGCGGCATCATCTTCGCCAACCCCAATGCTCCGACCGGCATCTTCATGCCACTAGCAGACGTCGAGCGCATTGTCGCCGCCAACCCGCACTGCGTGGTCGTGGTGGACGAGGCATACGTAGATTTCGGCGGCGAGAGCGCGGTCACGCTGGCGGACCGCTACCCGAACCTGCTGGTGGTGCACACCTTCTCGAAATCGCGTTCGCTTGCCGGCCTGCGCGTCGGTTACGCGATCGGGCATCCGGAACTGATCGAGGCCTTGCACCGGGTCAAGGACAGTTTCAACTCCTATCCGCTGGACCGTCTGGCATTGGCCGGGGCGATGGCGTCGGTTGAGGACGAGGCTTTCTTCCGCGACAGTTGCGAACGGGTCGTTGCGATCCGCGAGGCAATGACCCAGGATCTCAAGGCATTGGGTTTCGAGGTTCTGCCGTCAGGGGCAAACTTCGTCTTCGCCCGCCACCCTGACCACGAGGGTGCAGCCCTCGCCCAGGCTTTGCGTGAGCGCGCCATTCTGGTGCGCCACTTTGCCAAGCCTAGGATTCATCCGTTCCTACGTATCACGGTGGGAACCGAAGAGCAGTGCCGGGCATTGATTGATGCCTTGCGGGCGATCCTGGGTCGATAGGGAGAGCAAAGCCTCGAGGCCACCCTTCCGGCATCGGGGACAACCGCCGCGAGCCGTCCAGAGATACGGCCGTGCCCACTAATCGCGAGGGGCTGCTGACGGTCGCCCCCTCGGCTCCACTGCCACTCGCGCTGCCGCTGTAAAGCTCGCTTCGCTGCGATCCCTGAACTCGACCTTCGGCCTCAGACAGCAGGAATCGCGGCCGTTATGCTCGCCAACAGCGGCATGCGCTCGGGCAAAGTCGCCTCGCGGGCAACCGTCACCACCCCCTCGCTACGCCGCGCACAAGCTGCGACTTTGCCGACCTATGGAGCACGGCACCATTACATGTGCGGAGCGCCGCGCAAATCACCCACCGACGAGTTCAGTGCCCCTCTACTCGCATCTCAGCCGAGCGCGCATGGGCCTGAAGCCCTTCTCCATGCGCAAGCACCGAGGCGACCTTGCCGAGCGAGCGCGCGCCGGCTTCGGACATTTCGATGATGCTGGTGCGCTTCTGGAAGTCGTAAACGCCGAGCGGCGACGAGAAGCGCGCGCTGCGCATCGTGGGCAGCACGTGGTTGGGGCCGGCGCAGTAGTCGCCGAGAGCCTCGACCGACCAGTGTCCGACGAAGATCGCACCGGCGTGACGGATGTGGTCGATCCACTGAGCGGCGTTCTCGAGCGAGAGCTCGAGGTGCTCGGGTGCGATGCGGTTGGCGATCGCGCAGGCCTGCTCCAGACTGTCGACATGGATCAGTGCGCCGCGGTTGGTCAACGAGGTGGCGATGGTCTCGCGACGAGGCATGGTCGGCAACAAGCGGTCGATGCTTGCGGCCACCGCATCGATGAAGTCGGCGTCGGTACACAGCAGGATGGACTGGGCGAGTTCGTCGTGCTCGGCTTGGGCGAAGAGATCCATCGCCACCCAGTCGGGGTTGCCACTGCCGTCGGAGATGATGAGCACTTCGGAAGGCCCGGCCACCATGTCGATACCGACCGTCCCGAATACGCGGCGCTTGGCCTCGGCAACAAAGGCATTGCCGGGGCCGACGATCTTGTCGACCTGGGGAATGGTCTGGGTGCCGTAGGCAAGCGCAGCCACCGCCTGTGCGCCGCCGATCGTGAATACCCGGTCCACGCCCGTGATGGCAGCCGCAGCGAGAACCAGGGGATTGCGCTCCCCACGGGGGGTTGGCACGACCATGATGAGCTCGCCGACGCCGGCGACTTTGGCCGGGATCGCGTTCATCAGCACCGAGCTCGGATAGCTCGCCCGCCCACCGGGAACATAGAGTCCCACACGGTCTAGCGGAGTCACCTTCTGACCCAGGCGGGTGCCGTCAGCCTCGGTGTATTCCCAGGACTGGGCAAGCTGGCGCTCGTGGTACTGGCGGACACGGTCGGCCGCAATGCGGAGCGCTTCGCGCTGCTCGACAGAGAGGCTGTCCAGCGCTGCCTTGAGCGCGCTCGCCGGCAGTTCGAGATCGACCATGCCGTGAGCCTCGACATGATCGAAGCGACGGGTGTATTCAATTACGGCCGGGTCGCCGGTGTTGCGCACCGCAGCGAGGATCTCGGTCACCGCCTGGTTGATGCGGGCGTCGGCAGTATCCTCGAAGGCCAGCAAGGCCTCGAGCGTATTCAAAAACTCGGGTTCTCGCGCGTCGAGGCGACGCACCTCGGCGCAGACCTGGACGGGTTCACTCATGGCTTGATGGCTCCGGAAAAAGCGTCCAGCACAGGCTGAATCAGGTCACGCTTGAGCTTGAGCGCAGCCTGGTTGACCACGAGGCGAGAGCTGATCGGCATGATGTCCTCCACCTCCTCGAGATTGTTGGCGCGCAAGGTGCCGCCGGTCGACACCAGGTCGACGATGGCATCGGCCAGGCCGACCAGTGGCGCCAACTCCATCGAGCCGTAGAGCTTGATCAGGTCGACGTGCATGCCCTTTTCGGCGAAATGTGCCTTGGCGCTGTTGATGTATTTTGTGGCGACGCGAATGCGTCCGCCCGGGCGGGCCACCGCCTGGTAGTCGAAACCCTTGCGCACCGCCACGCACAGGCGGCAGCGGGCGATGTTGAGATCGAGCGGCTGGTAAAGCCCATCGCCGCCATGCTCAAGCAGGACGTCCTTACCCGCAATACCGAGGTCGGCCGCGCCGTACTGGACGTAAGTCGGCGTGTCGGTCGCCCGGACGATGACCAACCTCACCTCGGGCCGGTTGGTTTCGATGATGAGCTTGCGAGAAGACTCCGGGTCGTCGGTCGGGACAATGCCGGCTGCCGCGAGCAAGGGCAGGGTTTCCTCGAAGATTCGCCCTTTTGAAAGGGCCAGCGTAATGCGGGACACGAAGGCAACCTTGATATATTCGGACCGGTGATTGTAACCCGCGGGCGACCGTGTTAGCCTTATCACAACGGCTGAGTCGCGCATGCGGACTCGGCTTTTTTACTTGTTTCGAGTCCTCGGACAAACCTGAGTCACCCGAAACAGACGCTTCCCGGCCAAACGAGGTGGTGAACAGCGTAGCCGTTGCTCCGCGCTCCGCTCCACAGTCCTGATTCCCCGCCATCGTCTTGCCTGCTTCCCGGCTCAACGTTCTTACCGGATTCATTCATGAAACCCGAAATCATCGTTTCCGCGCTCGATCTCGAGCGTCTCGAGGGACTGCTTCACAATCCGAACATGCGCAACCGAAGGGATCTCGACGGATTGCGCACCGAACTCGATCGTGCCGAGGTGCGGGAAGCCGCCGATATGCCGCCAGACGTCATCACGATGAACAGCCGCGCACGGGTTCGCGAGCATCCGAGCGGGCGTGAACGCGAACTGACACTGGTCTACCCGGGTAACATCGGTGAAGGCTATGTCTCGATCCTCACACCCGCCGGCAGCGCCCTGCTTGGCATGTCGGTCGGCCAGAAGATCGACTGGCCCACGGTCGAGGGCCGCGAAGTGCATCTGGAAGTTCTCGAAGTCGTCAGGCAGCCGGAGCGCGAAGGCGATTTCGATCTCTGAAATACTGCCGCAAACTGATTGATGCCCGGGAGGCAAGCGCCGTCCCGGGCATCATGATCAGGAGGCGCTCACGCGGCGCACTCGCGCACCAAGAGCACCGAGCTTCTCCTCCAGCCGCTCGTAGCCTCGATCCAGGTGATAGATGCGTTCGACTACGGTCTCGCCCTCGGCGACCAGACCGGCAATGACCAGGCTGGCCGAAGCCCGCAGGTCGGTCGCCATGACGTTCGCTCCCTGCAGTGAAGCCACGCCCCGAACCACGGCAGTATTGCCGTCGATGCTGATGTCTGCGCCCAGACGCTGCAGCTCCACCGCATGCATGAAGCGGTTCTCGAAAATCGTCTCACGAATTACCGCTGTGCCTTCGGCAACCGCGTTCAAGGCCATGAACTGCGCCTGCATGTCGGTCGGGAAGGCCGGATAGGGTGCTGTCCGGATATTGACCGCGAGCCGCCTCGCCGGCGCCTTGAGGCGGATGGCGTCGCGTTCGCAATCGATCTCGCAACCGGCATCGATGAGCTTGTCGACCACGGCGTCCAGATAGCCGGACGAGGTGCCGGTCAGCCTGGCGTCACCACCGGTGGCGGCGATCGCACACAGGTAGGTGCCGGTTTCGATGCGGTCCGGCATGATGCGGTGGGTCGCGCCGTGCAGGCGCTCGACGCCGCGCACGCGGATAACGTCGGTGCCAGCGCCCGAGATGCTGGCCCCCATGGCGATCAGGCAATTTGCCAGGTCGACGATTTCGGGCTCACGGGCGGCGTTCTCGATGATGGTCTCACCATCGGCGAGGCAGGCTGCCATCATCAGGTTTTCGGTGCCGGTCACCGTGACCATGTCGGTAAACAATCGTGCACCCTTGAGACGCTTGGTGACCGCATGCACATAACCATGCTCCACCGTCACCTCGGCGCCCATCGCCTGCAGCCCCTTGATATGCTGGTCCACCGGACGCGCACCGATGGCGCAACCGCCCGGCAACGACACCCTCGCCTCGCCGCAGCGCGCAACCAGCGGGCCAAGCACCAGAATCGATGCGCGCATGGTCTTGACCATCTCGTAGGGCGCAACCGGATTGTCGAGGCTTGAGGCATCCAGCGTCACACGATCCGCGTCGCGCTCGACCTTGACGCCCATCTGCGCCAGCAGGTCCAGCAAGGTCCGGATGTCGCGCAAGCGCGGCACGTTGGTGAAGGTGACCGGCTCGGCGCTCAGCAAGGCGGCACAAAGAATCGGCAGCGCCGCATTTTTTGCGCCGGAGATGGCGACTTCGCCCCGCAGCCGGGCACCGCCTTCGATCAGTAGACTGTCCATTTTGCGCTTCTCAGAGATCGAGTTCCTTGCGGACGACTTCCCAGCGCGCTGGCGTGTAGGTCTTCAGTCCCAGGGCATGGATCTCGTTGCCCATCAGGGAGCCCAGAGTCGCCTTCACCGCACGGTGCTGGTTCAGCGTACTCATCCCATCGAACACCGGACTCACGACGATCGCCTGGAAGTGCACGCCGTCATCACCCTCGACTTCGATGAAATCGCATTGCAGACCGGCCATGATGAGTCGCTTGATTTCGGATGCTTGAAACATGGTGATTCCTCAATTACGAAGCTTGTAGCCCCTGGCCAGCATTGACAGGGTCAGTGCCGAAAGCAGGACAAAACACGCGCCGACCACTGCAAGGCTGAGCCACGGTGACACGTCGGACTGACCAAAGAAACCGTAACGGAACCCGTCGATCATGAAGAAAAATGGATTCACGTGCGAAATGCTCTGCCAGAGTCCGGGCAGGGAATGAATGGAATAAAAAACGCCCGACAACATGGTCAGCGGCATGATTAGAAAGTTCTGGAACGCCGACAGTTGATCGAACTTGTCGGCCCAGATACCGGCAATGACGCCGAACGAACCCAGAATGGCGCCTCCAAGGACCGCGAACATCAACACCCACAGCGGATGCGCCATCGGCAGATCGACGAAGGGCGCCGCAACCAGCCAGACACCTACGCCGACCATCAGGCCGCGCAACACCGACGCTGTGACATAAGCGGTGAAGAACTCACGGTACGAGATGGGCGGCAGCAGAACGAAAATGATGTTACCGGTGATCTTGCTCTGGATCAGCGACGACGAGCTGTTGGCGAAGGCGTTCTGCAAGAGCGACATCATGATCAGCCCCGGCACCAGGAAGGTGGTGTAGCTGATATCGCCATAGACGGTGACATGACGATCCAGCACATGGGAAAAAATGAGCAGGAACAGCACCGCGTTGAGCACCGGCGCCGCCACGGTCTGAAAGCCCACCTTCCAGAATCGCAAGACCTCCTTGTAGAACAGGGTCCGGAAGCCGATCCACGGCGAAAAGCGCTCGGATTCACGGTCAGGCACGATTCATCACCTCGACAAAAACCCGCTCAAGATCCGGCTCGCCGATCTGGATCTCCTCGACACCAGCCCCAGCCTCGCGCAGCCGCGCGAGCAACTGCTCGACATCGGCATAGGCGTCGAAACCGAATGTCACCCAACTGCCGTCCTCAATCACCCCACCGACAGCAAGCGCCGCATCCGCATCGGTCACCCTGACACGCAGGCTGTGTGATGCAAACTGCTTGAGCAACGCCCGCGTGCTGTCGAGCGCGACGATCTTGCCAGCCTTGAGCATCGCAATCCGGCCACAGAGCGTTTCGGCCTCTTCGAGGTAGTGTGTGGTGAGCACGATAGTATGGCCATCGCGATTCAGCTTGCGGATGAACTGCCACAAACCCTGGCGCAGCTCGACGTCGACCCCGGCGGTCGGCTCGTCGAGCACGATCACCGGCGGCCGATGAACCAGCGCCTGAGCCACAAGCACCCGTCGTTTCATACCGCCCGAGAGCGTGCGCATGTTGGCGTTGGCCTTGGGGAGCAGATCGAGATTGTCGAGCACTTCGTCGATCCACTCTTCATTGCGGGCGATACCGAAGTAACCCGACTGGATGCGCAGCAGTTCGCGTACCGAAAAGAAGGGATCGAAAACCAGTTCCTGGGGCACCACGCCGAACTTCATGCGCGCCCGACGGTAGTCGGTCACGACGTCGTGCCCCATGACCTCAAGAGTACCAGAGGAGGGACGCGTCAAGCCCGCGAGCGACGAGATCAACGTGGTCTTGCCGGCCCCGTTTGGACCGAGCAGACCGAAGAATTCACCTTGGGCAACCTCGAGGCTCACGCCAGCAAGTGCCTGGAAAGCACCATAGTGCTTGGTCACCGAATCGATACGGATTGCAGGTGTCATTCGGGTCCTGATCAACCCGCATCGGGCAGCAACTCGGCCACCCCATACACGCTCGCCAGACTGCGCAACTCCTCGGGAAGGCCGATGAGATGCAGCTGACGACCGCGGGCACGTGCTGCGCGGAACAAATCAAAGATACAGGCGAGGGCTGCGGAGTCGGTTTCGGTCACCCCGCTCAGGTCGAGGGCCAGGTCACCCTCCAGAAGTGCCGCACGCCCCTCCTCCTGACAGGCGCGAACCGTCGCCATCGTAAGCGCCCCTGCCGGCGCAATCGTCCGCGAACCCGTGGAGGTCATCACGACTGACTGGAGATAGTGCTGTCGTGCCCGCGGCTCTCAAGCGAGCGGATCAGACCATCGATACCGCCAGCCCTTATCTCCTGGGTGAAAGTGCCGCGATAGTTGGTCACCAGACTCACGCCGGCCACGACGATGTCAAACACCTTCCAGCCATCGGCCGTGCGTTCCATCATGTAATCCACCCCAACCGGCTGGGCACCCGACTGTCTGATCGCCGTCTGCACCCGCACCGTGGTTTCGTCCGGGCTGATACGCAAAGGCCGCATTTCGATGGTCTGGTCGCGATACTGTGTCAGGGCATTCGAGTATGTGCGGACCAGCATCCCATAGAACGCATCGATCAAGCGCTTCTGCTGCTCCGGCGTGGCCTCACGCCAGTCACGGCCCACCGCGAGCATCGTCATGCGGCGCAGATTGAAGTGCGGGAGCACCGCCTCCTCAATCAGCCGCACCGCAGCAGTGGTGTCACCGTTACGCAGTGCCTCGTCTTTTCGAAGAATCTCGATGACGTCTTCGGACAACTTGCGCACGAGCTGATCGGGACCGAGCTCGTCGGCCAGACCGGCTGCCGGCGCCAAGCAGACGAGCAAAGCAACCGCCATGGAAACAAGAAACTTCATCGCATTCACCTGATTGCAAAGCCGGATTGAACGGCGTCAGCCTCCACCAATGTCACCAATTCGAGACTGTCAATGGCCATCTCCGCCACTGCATCGGACATCGTGCGAACAGGCAGCAAACTGGAGTGGCCGTTGTCATCTTCGTACTCACCGTTGAAATCCTCGTATTCGAGCGGCGGGTTGCCGTCATGGACGAGGAAACGGCGACGCTGCAGATACGAGTCGCGCACGAAGGCGTACTTGTCGAGTGCGTCCTCGAGCGTCGCATCAAGCGGCAGCAGCTTCGCACGCCCATGGACTACGCGAAGCACAGCGAAGGCGGCCCGCGTCTGGCCATGATCGAGCGACGCGACCGGATCGCCCTTCATGTCCACCGGCAGCGCCGCCGCGTCGCGCAGGGTACGAGGCCCGAGCAGTGGCAGCACCACATAAGGTCCTTCTCCGACCCCCCAGACCGCCAGAGTCTGGCCGAAATCCTCGTCGTTCTTCGGCAGGCCCATCTCACTGGCCACGTCGAACAGACCGAAGATACCGAAAGTGGAGTTGACCATGAAGCGCATCCAATCGGACATGCCGTCGCCAACCTTCCCCTGCAACATATTGTTGAGGCCGATCCATACGTCAGCGATATTGCCGAAGAAGTTCCCGACTCCCGTGCGAACGAGGCGCGGCGTCACCGTCTCGTACACCTGGGCGGCGGGGCGGACCAGCGCCCGGTCGACACCGTCGTTGAAGCTGAACATCGCGCGGTTGTATCGCTCCAGCGGATCGTCCGGATTGCGCGGCGTGCTGGCACAGCCGGATAGGGCGAGCATCGCGACCGCCAGAAAAAGCGCAGCGATCCGGGTCAGTGCATGCATGATGATTATCCTTTCTTGCTGTCAATGCGGTCAGTCGTTCGCCGCGCCTGCGCGATCGAACATGAACTGACCAATCAGTTTTTCGAGAACCACCGCCGACTGGGTCATCTGGACGAGGTCGCCGTCACCCAGCATGTCGAAGTCGACTCCGGCATCCAGACCGATGTACTGCTCACCCAACAAACCCGAGGTCAGAATCGATGCAATCGTGTCACGCGGAAACTCGTAGCGCGTCGCGATGGTGAATTCCACCTCGGCGCGATAGGTGTGGGTGTCAAAAACGATCGAATCGACCCGCCCCACAACCACACCGGCGCTCTTGACCGGGGCCCGCACCTTCAAACCGCCGATGTTGTCGAAGCGCGCCTTGACGGTATAGGTCTCGGACAAATCGACGCCCGCGAAATTGCCCACGCGCAGTGCGAGAAAGAACAGGGCGGCGATCCCGATAACGACGAAAACCCCTACCCACAGGTCGAGTGTGGTGCGACTCATGACTGACCCCGAAACATGAAAGAGGTAAGAACGAAATCGAGCGCGAGGATCGCAAGCGCCGAGCCCACGACCGTGCGCGTGATGGCGCGCGACACGCCTTCGGCTGTCGGCGAGCAATCGTAGCCCTCGAACACCGCGATCAAGGAAACCGCTACGCCGAAGACCACGCTCTTGATCACGCCGTTCATGATGTCGTAGCGAAAATCGACAGCAGACTGCATTTGCGACCAGAAGGCCCCCTCGTCCACACCGATCATCACGACCCCGATCAACCAGCCACCCAGCACGCCCATCGCGGAGAAGATCGCCGCCAGAAGCGGCATGGACAAGACCCCGGCCCAGAAACGCGGTGCGACGACGCGCGCAATGGGATTAACGGCCATCATGTCCATGGCCTTTAGCTGCTCGGTCGCCTTCATCAGGCCGATCTCCGCGGTGATCGCCGATCCGGCGCGACTGGCGAAAAGCAGGCCGGCGACGACCGGCCCAAGCTCACGCACCAGCGAAAGTGCGACCAGAACGCCAAGCGCATCTCCGGAGCCGAACCGTTGCAGGGTTTCGTAGCCCTGCAGGCCAAGCACCATGCCCACGAAGAGGCCGGAAACCGCGATGATGAGCAGCGACAGAAACCCGCCGTAGTAGATTTCACGAATGGTCAGATGAAATCGCAGGAAAGCCTGGCCGGAATAGCGCAGCAGCAACGCAAAAAAGCGCGCGGCCAGCCCGAGACGCCAGACGCCATTGATTGCCATCGACCCGATGTTGCGCAAGAGCTCGGTCACGTGCGCAGCTCCTTGCCGAAGAAGTGCTCGTCGAGCGAACCCGCGGGGTAATGGAAGGGCACCGGGCCATCGGCTTCGGCGCACACAAACTGGTGCACGAAAGGATCCTGAGACTCGCGGATCTGATCGGGCGTGCCCTGGGCGACGATGCGCCCCTCGGAAACAAAATAAATATAGTCGACGATCTCAAGCGACTCATGGACGTCATGGGTGACCATGATTGAGGTCGCACCCAGGGCATCGTTGAGACGGCGTATCAGCTGACCGATGACGCCCAACGAAATGGGGTCCAGCCCGGCGAAAGGCTCGTCGTACATGATCAGCATTGGATCCAGCGCAACCGCTCGTGCCAGCGCCACGCGTCGAGCCATGCCTCCCGAGAGTTCCGCCGGCATCAGGCGCTCGGCGCCGCGCAGGCCTACGGCGTTGAGCTTCATGAGCACCAGGTCGCGCACCAGTTCGGGTGAGAGGTCTGTGTGCTCGCGCAACGGAAAGGCAACGTTGTCGAACACGCTCATGTCGGTGAACAAGGCACCGAACTGAAACAACATCCCCATGCGGCGACGCATGTCATAGAGCTCGGCCCGACTGATTTCGGCCAGGTTCCGGCCGGCGAGCTCGACTCGACCCGCGTCAACCATGATCTGCCCCCCGATGAGGCGCAGCAACGTGGTCTTGCCACATCCACTGCCACCCATGATGGCGATAACCTGGCCACGACGCACGGTGAGGTCGACGCCCTTGAGGATCTCGTTTTCGCCGTAAGCAAAACGAACGCCTTCAAGCCTGACAAGAGGGTCGGGATTCTCTGGGGCCAAACGTTGTCGCTCCTGGGGGATTTAAAAAAACCAGTAAGTTTATCAGAGTGCAGTCAGGTCGTAGCACCCGCGTCCGTTCAACAACCCGCACCGCGACTGCGAGGCAGCGCCCTGTTGCATGACCTTGCCATCCGCAACGGGATCACACAAGAGCTGAAGGGAGCTACGCAGACCGCAGCGTGACACACGACACGCGAACACATGGTCGTGTCGCGTCCCGCACACACGCGCAAGACCGGCGACCAATGAAGGGCTCAGACGCTGGTACGCAGTCAGTGTGCGGGACGCCTGCTGCTATACTCTATGGCCTTTCAAATCGGGAAACTCACGCACCGGTTGCCGGACTCAAGAGGCCGGGATCGATTGATCGGAACCCATGAACAAGACGGCCTACATCGACACCTCGAACGACAAGGCGATTGCGATGGCGCAGCGGGTGCTGCGCATCGAAGCCGCCGCAGTCGCGGCGCTTGCCGAGCGAATCGGGCCAGCCTTCGCCCAGGCAGTCGCGCTGATACTGAATCGCAGCGGGCGGGTCGTGGTCACCGGTATCGGCAAATCGGGGCACATCGGCCGCAAGGTCGCAGCCACTCTGGCGAGCACCGGCACGCCTGCGTATTTCGTGCACGCTGCAGAAGCTGCACATGGCGACCTCGGCATGATCACGCCGGCGGATGTAGTGGTCGCGCTGTCCAATTCGGGCGCAAGCGACGAACTGCTCACCATCGTCCCGCTGGTCAAGCGCCAGGGCGCAAGCCTGATCGCGATTACTGGCAACCCAGGGTCGCCATTGGCCCGTGAAGCCGACGTTCACCTGGACGCCGCAGTGCAGGAAGAAGCTTGCCCGCTCAACCTCGCACCGACTGCGAGCACGACAGCAGCGCTGGCGCTGGGCGACGCACTGGCGGTCGCGCTACTCGATGCGCGCGGCTTCAGCAGCGAGGATTTCGCCCGCGCACATCCGGGTGGCGCGCTCGGCCGACGGCTGCTCACTCATGTGCGCGATGTCATGCGCCCTGCGTCGGCCGTGCCGCGTACCCACCGCCAGGCGCTGGTCGCGACCGCATTGCTCGAGGTGTCGCGAGGCGGGCTCGGCATGACGGCTGTAGTGGATGACGGCGACCGGGTCATTGGGATCTTCACCGATGGTGATCTGAGGCGCGCTCTGGAGCGCGGAGTCGACATCCGTACCGCCGTATTGGCCGACGTGATGACCGCAGCTCCGCAATCCATCGAACCCGATGCGCTCGCGGTTACGGCCGCCGAGATGATGGAACGCCTGCGGATCAGTCAATTGCTGGTCGTCGATAACGATGGCGCTCTGGTCGGCGCGCTCAACACGCACGATCTGATGCAGGCCAAGGTGATCTGATGAACGTACGCGAAACTGCATCGCGCGTTGCCCTGATGGGGTTCGATGTCGATGGCGTCCTGACCGACGGCAGTCTCTACTTCACCCCTGGCGGAGACGAGATCAAGGCGTTTTCCAGTCTGGACGGCCACGGACTCAAGATGCTCCAGTCCGCCGGGGTCGAGGTGGTCATCATCAGCGGACGCCGGTCGCGCGCGCTGGAGTTGCGTGCCGCGAACCTCGGCATCCGCGAACTGCACATGGCAGTCGAAGACAAACGCGCATGTCTGGGCGGGCTACTGGCCCAACGCGGGCTGGACTGGCGTGCAGCAGGCTACATGGGAGACGACGTCGTCGATCTCCCGATTTTGCGCGCCTGCGGTTTCTCGGCCACAACCGCCGACGGCCACGACTTCGTCAAACAGCATGTGCAGTTCGTCACCGCGCGCTCAGGCGGGCGTGGCGCGGCGCGCGAAGTCTGCGATCTGATTCTGGATGCGCGCGGAGATCTCGAACGCATGCTTGCTGACTATCTGGACTGATGCGTCACGATGCTGACTTCCATTGATCGTCTCTATCCGGTAATCGCGCTCGCCGCGCTGGCTGCCGGCACAGTGTGGCTTGAGCGGGTCACACGCAGTGAAGAACCTCGTCCTGCAGCCGAGGTCCGCGAACACCCGGACTTCATCGGCAAGAACATCCGAATCAGCCATTTTGGCGACGATGGACAACTGCGCTACACGCTCGTGGCCGAAACAGTCCGTCACTACCCGCTAGGAGACGTGACTGAGTTCGAACTCCCTCGCCTGCGTTATGAAACCGAGGAAGGCCTGCTCAGAGCCTTCGCCAACCGCGGGGAATCGCACGAAGGCGGCGAAGTGCTCTACCTGCAGGGCAACGCCGAGATCTATCGTGACGGCATCGCCGGCAACCCCGACATCTCGGTGCTGTCCGACACTCTCACGCTGTGGCCGGACGATCAGCGCGCTGCCACCGACGACCCGGTTGTGCTCACTCAGGGGCGAACGGTCGCCCACGGCAACGCCATGCGCGCGGACAACATTTTTGGCACCTTCGAACTCATCGGCGATGCGCGCGTCACCATGCCGCCTCGCTCATCCGGAGCATCACAATGAAGCTGAACCGATTCCATGTCACCTGCCTCCTGTGCGCCCTGCTGGCCTTTCCGGTGACAGCATTAGCCGAACGCGCCGACCGCGACCAACCTGTCAACATCGAAGCCGACCGGGTCACCGTCGATGACCGCAGCAAGACCCACACCTTCGAGGGCAACGTCATTCTTACCCAGGGCTCACTCTCGATTCGCGGCGAACGACTTGTCGTGATGCAAGGCGCCGACGGCTTCGAGACCGGCATTGCCACCGGCGGCCAGGATGGCCTGGCCCGTTTCCGGCAAAGGCGCGAAGGCCTGGATGAATACGTCGAAGGTGAGGCGGTGCGCATCGAGTACGACACCCGCAGCGAACAGGCGAAGCTCTTCGAGCGCGCCAAGGTCCGCTCCGGTGGAGACGAGGTGCGAGGCGACTACATCGAATACGATGCACTCACCGAACAATACGCCGCACGTAGCCAGCGCTCGGCAGGTAGCGACGGTCGCGTGCGCGCGGTCATCCAGCCGCGCGGCGGCAACTGATCCGGGGGCTGGCGCCCTCACACCACAACCACTCACAAACGGAGACAGCATGAGTTTCGAGAACATCATCGTCGAGACCCGCAACCGCGTCGGTCTGATCACGCTTCATCGCCCGCAGGCCCTCAATGCGCTCAACGACGCGCTCGTAGACGAAGTCGGAAAAGCCCTGGACGCATTCGAGGCCGACGAGAACATCGGCGCCATCGTCATCACCGGCTCCGCGAAGGCCTTTGCCGCCGGTGCCGATATCGGTGCCATGGCCGAGTTCTCCTACATGGACGCCTACAAGGGCGATTACATCACCCGCAATTGGGAGCGCGTGAAGACCTGCCGCAAGCCAGTGATCGCCGCGGTGGCCGGCTACGCGCTGGGCGGTGGCTGCGAGTTGGCGATGATGTGCGACATGATCATCGCCGCCGACAGCGCAAAATTTGGCCAGCCCGAGATCAAGCTCGGTGTGCTGCCGGGTGCCGGCGGCACGCAGCGGCTGCCCCGCGCCATCGGCAAGGCGAAGGCAATGGACATGTGCCTGACCGCACGAATGATGAACGCAGACGAGGCCGAACGCTCCGGACTGGTCGCACGCGTCGTACCCGCCGATCGACTTCTGGATGAAGCGATGTCGGTCGCAACCACGATCTCCGGCTTCTCGCTGCCGGTGGTGATGATGATCAAGGAGTCGGTCAATCGCGCCTTCGAGAGCAGCCTGAACGAAGGTCTGCTGTTCGAACGGCGGGTCTTCCACTCGGCATTCGCGCTGCAGGATCAGAAAGAAGGCATGGCCGCCTTCGTAGCCAAGCGCAAGGCTGACTTCAGGCACCTCTAAACGCTCCCCATTCACGGCTGCGCCTGAGATGGGCGCAGCCGTGCGCTTTTGACACGTCGGCGTTGAGACCGGACCGACCGGCACGGTATTGGCAGCGCTTCGAGTCGCCCGCCCAATTGCGGGACACGTTTTTTTGCACCGCACACTCAGCAAGTCATACCCCATGACGAACAGCCGGAGATGTCTGACAACCCCATGAAAAATCAGGTTACTTTTAGATTGGTGCACCGCGCCAATTAATACTTGACACTCGGCACCCGGTACCTATAATCCAATCCATGTTGCAGCGCATCAACGCTGTTCATCTGCGATTCAACAACCACCAAGCCGAGGAAATCCGCATGTACACCACCCCCGAGCAATTCGCCGCTTCCGGCAAAGCCAACATCGAAGCCGCCCTGACCGTCGCCAACGCCGCCTTCGCGAGCGTCGAGCGCCTGGCCGCCCTGAACCTGAACACCGCGCGCACCCTGCTCGAGGAATCCATCGCCAACACCAAGGCGCTGCTGTCCGCCAAGGACGCTCAGGAGTTCGTGAGCCTGCAGGCCGCCCTGGCCCAGCCGATGGTCGAGAAGGCCGTCGCCTACAACCGTAGCGTCTACGAGATCGCGACCCAGAGCCAGGAGGAAGTCTCCAAGCTGTTCGAGGCCCAGGTTGCCGAGCTGAACAAGAGCGTTGCCGAAGCCCTCGACAAGGCAGCCAAGTCCGCTCCGGCCGGCTCCGATGTCGCCGTTGCCGCGGTCAAGTCCGCCATTGCCGCCGCCAACAGCGCCTACGACAGCGTGAACAAGGCCGCCAAGCAAGTCGCCGAGATCGCCGAAGCCAACGTTACCGCAGCCACCAACGCCACCGTCAAGGTCGTCGGTACCGCGTCCAAGGCCGCGAGCAAGAAAGCCGCCTGATCGCTTCCAGCGACACACGGCAACAAGAAGAACCCCGCGAAAGCGGGGTTTTTCTTTTGGGGCAACTCAATGGGACATCCTGAGCGGGTTGCCCCCAGAGCCTGCCCCTTGCCGGATAAGCCTCATCCGGCAAGGGGCCGTGCTCTCAGTTGCCCTCGAAATGGTGGGGGAACAGACGATGCATCTCGCCCTCTATCCACGTCTCGGCAAGCTGATTGACTTCCTGGGGTGTACGCCCCTCGGTCTCGATCACCGGCCCGACACTCACAGTGATCTCGCCGGGCTTCTTGAGAAAGGCATTGCGCCGCCAGAACTCGCCGGCATTGTGCGCAACCGGTATCACCGGCGTTGCGGTCTGGGTCGCAAGCCATGCACCGCCAAGCTTGTAACGACGCGCCTGACCGACCGGCACTCTGGTCCCTTCCGGAAAGACCACGATCGAGTAACCATCCTGCAGACGATCCCGCCCCTGATCAACCACTTGCTCCAGTGCATCCTTGCCAGCGGAACGGTCGATGGCGATCATTTCAAGTTGTGCCAAGCCCCAGCCCAGAAAGGGCACTTTCAGCAGTTCCTTCTTGAGCACGAAGCTGAGCTTGGGGAAGATTTGCTGCAAAGCCATGGTTTCCCAGGCCGACTGATGCTTGGATAGCACCACCACCGGCCGGGACGGAATATTCTCCTCACCCAATACCCGATAGCGGATGCCGAGAAGGTGCCACACGAACCACAGCACCACATGCGCCCACGAGGAGATGATGCGATGGCGCGTATCGGGCGGCAGGAAAAAGGTGAGCCAGCCAAACACGACATAGGGCGGCGTCACGATCAACACCACGAGCGCGAATAACGAAGAGCGAATCCAGTTCATGTTGTCGGTGTTCAGTGAGTAAGATCGGCAACGAGCGTGGCAAGATCAGGATAGATCCGGGTATCGGAAGGCAAGTCCGGATCCTCGCGGGTTTTCAGCCCCTTCCCGGTGAGCACGAGATAAGGCTCGCAGCCGACCGCAATGCCGGCCTGCAGATCGCGCAGGCTGTCGCCGACCACTGGTACGCCGGTCAGATCGACGTTGAAGCGCTCGGCGATCTGCATGAGCATGCCGGGCTTGGGCTTGCGGCAATCGCAGGTCGAGTCGGCGGAGTGCGGGCAGAAGAAAATGGCGTCCAGGCGTCCGCCCACCTGCGCGAGGCTTTTCACCATCTTGTCATTGATGGCGTTGAGCGTGTCCATACCGAACAGGCCACGGCCGACACCCGACTGATTGGAAGCCACGACCACCCGCCACCCCCATTGGTTGAGGCGGGCGATTGCCTCGAGCGAACCCTCTATCGGCTTCCACTCGTCCGGCGACTTGATGAACTGATCCGAGTCGTGATTGATCACTCCGTCTCGGTCGAGAATGATGAGTTTCACGTCGAACGCCTCCCGGCAACTGACACTTGAACGCTTGCCCCATCATGCTTCATGAGGACAGGCGCGAGATATCGGCAACGCCGTTCATCAGCTCAGCCAGCATGGCAAGCAAGGCAAGACGGTTCTGACGCGTCAGCGGCTCGTCGGCCATGACCATGACGTTATCGAAGAAGCTGTCCACCTCGGTGCGCAAACCCGCGAGCTCGCGCAATGCCTCGGTGTAGTTCTCGTTGGCGATGTGGGAACGCACCAATGGTGCGACATCGACCACCTTGTGGAAGAGCTGCTTCTCCGCGGCTTCCTGCAACAAGGCCACGTCCGGCTCGCCGGCTTCTACACCGGCCTTCTTGAGGATGTTGCCGATACGCTTGTTGGCGGCTGCCAGCGCTTCGGCTTCGGGCATGGCCGAGAAGCTGCGCACTGCGTCCAGCCTCGCCGGCACCAGATCGATCCGGACCGGGCGAAGGGCGAGGACCGCGTCGATCACGTCGGCGGCGTACCCGCCATCACGCAGCAGGTTGCGCAGACGCTCGAACATGAAGTCCAGCAGGCGCTCCTGGAAACCCTCGGCGTCCAGCACGGCCGCATCGAAGCCGGTCGCGGCATCGGCCACGAGCTGCCGCAGATCCCGTGGT
>NZ_WTVM01000280.1 GCF_012910885.1 Azoarcus taiwanensis
TGCCGACGTGAGGCGCCGCGAGTTGCTGGCGTTGGCGCTCCCGGTGAGCGTTGCGCTGCTGGCCGTTGGCCTGCTCTTCGTCATTGCGCTGAGGCGCGGGTGGCGACGCGAACGTGCACTCAAGCTCGACCTGCAGAGCAACCTCTTGTGGCTGGAGAGCGCGCAGCAGGCGGCGGGCATCGGGCATTTTGCAATCGATCCGGTGATCGGGACGGTTCACATGTCGAGCTTGTGCCAGGACATCTTTGGTGTGCGTGACGACGAGATCACGATGGCGCAATGGCTGTCTCTGATCGACGCGGAGGACAGAGGCGAGCTCAAGACCGTTCTGGCGCGTGTCCGGTCGGGAGAGGATGCCACGCGTGTCCAGTGTCGCATCCTGCCCGTCGATGATCGGACCGCATTGCGCTGGGGCGAGATCGGGTGCCGTGCCTTCGATCAAGAGCGTCCGGGTGACCCCAGGGTGATCGGCATCGCCCAGGACATCACCGATCGCAAGGCGGTGGAAGCAGAACTGGCTGGATATCGGCGTCGGCTTGAGGCACAAGTGCGTCTGGATGCTCTCACCGGTTTGTCCAATCGGCGTGCGCTCGATGAAGCGGCTGCGTTCCAGCTCGCGCAGGCAGTGCGTGGTGGGACGCCGCTCGCGCTGATGATGATCGACGTCGATTTTTTGGGTAAGCGGATTAAATGGTTGATCTTACCTTTGCATGAGAGTGAGACAGACCGGCATCTCATCGGATTATCTGGTTGATGCTTCACCTACTGCTGGTGCATGTTTCCTTCGCTAATTCCA
>NZ_WTVM01000281.1 GCF_012910885.1 Azoarcus taiwanensis
GGTTGAAACCGGACACGGAGGGCGATGTGATCGGACGCGAACAGTGGAAGGCGATTCATGAGCGGCACGCGGCCGGCGCGAACATCTCGGCGCTGTCACGCGAGTTCGACCTGGATCGAAAGACGGTACGCGCGTGCCTGCGCCAATCGGCGTGGGCACCCTACCGACGGGAGAAGGGCGTGCTCACCGTGCTCGATGCCCATCGCACTTGGCTGGTTGAGCGTGCCCCGCAGGTCAATTACTCGGCGCGCATTCTCTACCAGGAGTTGCGCGCACAGCGCGGCTTTACCGGCAGCTACGAGACCGTCAAGCTTGCGGTACGCCCGTTGCGGGCCGAAGCCTGGCAGGCCGGGCTCACGCAGCGCCGCTTCGAAACCGCGCCGGGCGAGCAGGCACAGGTCGACTGGGGCCAGGTCAGCGTGCGCATCGGTGAGCAGCGCACCAAGGTGCACATCTTCGTCATGACTCTGGGCTACAGCCGGCGCGGCTACGCCGAGGGTTTCATGCACGAGCGCATGGCCGAGTTGCTCGCCGCCCATGAACGGGCCTTCGCCCATTTCGGCGGCCGGTGTGAATGCCTGCTCTACGACCGCATGCGCACCGTCGTGCTCGGCACGCTCACCGGTGCCGACGGCCAACGGCGCCCACGGTTGAACACGACCTTCGCCGCCTTCGCCGATCACTGGGGCTTCACCCCGCGGCTGTGTCAGCCGTATCGGGCGCAGACCAAGGGCAAGGTCGAGTCCGGCGTGAAATACGTCAAGCGCAACTTCGTGCCGGGGCGCAGCTTCGT
>NZ_WTVM01000282.1 GCF_012910885.1 Azoarcus taiwanensis
GCGTCTTCGTCGGCGGCGGCTTCCTGCGCGCGCAGAAGCGCGGCCGGCCCGATACCTGGCTCTACCGGCAGCTCCAGTGGCGGCTGGCATTGCGGCACCCGGCGCTGGCAGCGCTCCTGGGCGGCCAGCGCCTCATCACCCGCTCGGGCTTTTGGACGACCCGGCGCAATGCCGATCGAGGTACGCCATGAGCCGTTTCAAGAACGAGGTTGCGCACCTGCAGGCGCACGTGAAGACGTTGCGTCTGGGGGCCGGCGCGTTGTTCGTGGTGGCGCTGCTGCTCGGCTTCGGTTGGTGGAGTGCGCCGAAGAGTCTGACCATCCATGTGCCGCCGGACTTGCGCTCGGGCAGCACGCGCAAGTGGTGGGACGTGCCGCCCGAGAGCGTGTATGCCTTCTCCTTCTACATCTGGCAGCAGGTACAGCGCTGGCCCACGAACGGCGAAGAAGACTACCCGCGCAACCTGCGCGCGCTGTCAGCCTACCTGACGCCGAGCTGCCGGGCCTTCCTGCAGCAGGACTACGAATACCGGCGCGCCAGTGGCGAGCTGCGTCAGCGCGTGCGTGGCATCTACGAGATTCCCGGCCGCGGCTACGGCGATGATCCGGCCACGCGCGTCAAGGTGGTTTCCGACCGCGATTGGATCGTCACGCTCGACGTGAGCGCGGACGAATACTACGGCTCCGAGCAGGTCAAGCGCGCCCTGGTGCGCTACCCCATCAAGGTCGTCCGGCTGGACATCGACCCCGAGCGCAACCCCTTCGGCCTGGCGCTGGACTGCTACGCC
>NZ_WTVM01000283.1 GCF_012910885.1 Azoarcus taiwanensis
TACCTTCATCGGGCCGGAGCACAGTCGCAAGGGTTTTATTGCGGGGGACGCCAGCGGCACAGTGGGCATCCACTATGCCACCTCGTCGGTCAGTCTCAAGTTCTTGAGTGTGGCGGATACGCCGATAAACCGGCTGGCGATTTCTCCCATCAACCGCGTGGCGCTGGTCGAAACGGTCGATGCTGAAGCGCTCACGGTGCTGGCAATCGACAACCCGCATCCCCAGACTTCGCTGAGTGGATTGTGGGGCAAGGTGTGGTACGAAGGACGCGATGCGCCTGCCTTCATCTGGCAATCCTCGTCGGCCGACGACGCGTTCGAGTCCAAGCTGAGCCTGGTGCCGCTGTCCATCGGCACCCTCAAGGCGGCCTTCTTCGCGATGCTGCTTGCGACGCCGCTGGCAATCATGGGTGCGATCTACACTGCGTACTTCATGTCCACCCCGATGCGCAAGATCGTCAAACCGTCCATCGAGCTGATGGAAGCGCTGCCGACCGTGATTCTGGGCTTCCTGGCCGGTATCTGGCTGGCGCCCTACATCGAGAACAACCTGCCGATCCTCGTGATCGGTGCGGTACTGATTCCGGCCGGGGTTCTGGTCTGGGGTTACCTCTGGAGCCGGATGCCGGCAAACATCCGCAACTCGGTTTCAGCGGGCTGGGAAGCCGCGATGCTGGTACCGGTCATCATCGTGCTTGGTTGGGTCACGGTGAGCCTGAGCCCCTGGGTCGAGTTCTGGTTCTTCGATGGTTCGATGCGCCAGTGGCTCA
>NZ_WTVM01000284.1 GCF_012910885.1 Azoarcus taiwanensis
CGGCACCCATCGCGTGCGCTTCGCCGTCCGCAATCTCACTGACCGCAAATATCACGAACATCTGACCGAAGGCCTGTCCGGCGAAGAAATCAAGGCGCCCGGCCGCAGCTTCTTCGTCGGCTACAACGCGAGCTTCTGACCATGAAAAAAACTCTGATCACCCTTCTCGCAGCCATCGGCCTTGCCCTGGGCGCGAACGCCCATGCCAGCGACTCCAAATTGCCGGTGCTGACCCTGGCCGGTCCGGCCGCCGCGGTTTCTTTCCCACTGGTGCGCATGGCTGAGTCCGGCGAACTGGCGGATCTGGCCGAGCGGGTCGAGTTCGTCGTCTGGCGCGACCCCGATCAGCTCCGGGTGCTGGCGCTCGAAGGCAAGCCGCGCATCATGGCGATGCCGAGCAACGTTGCCGCCAACCTGCACAACCGGGGCGCCAAGCTCAAGCTGCTCAACGTGTCCACCTGGGGCATCCTGTGGCTGGTGTCGCGCTCGCCGGACCTGCAGACCCTGGCAGACCTCAAGGGCGAGGAGATCGCGATGCCTTTCCGCGCCGACATGCCGGATATCGTGTTCCACACCGTGGCCGAGAAACAGGGGCTGGACCCACGCAAGGACTTCAACCTGCGCTACGTCGGCACGCCGATGGATGCAATGCAGTTGCTGATCGCACGTCAGGTCAATCATGCGCTGCTGGCCGAACCCGCGGTGTCAATGGCTTTGCGTCGGACGAAA
>NZ_WTVM01000285.1 GCF_012910885.1 Azoarcus taiwanensis
CCCTCGGGTCCAGGACAGCTTCCACATCGAACACCACTGATTCCCTTTCCATCTCTGACTCCTTCAAGTCGATGGGTGGGGAAAATTCGATTACCACAGGTGGGGATTATTGGATTACCGCTGACAGGCGGGTCATCGGTGAAGGCATAACGTGGTCAATGAGGCCGCCAATGATGCTGTCACCACTGCGCTCCATTTCCGGAGTCACAATCTCAACCGTTGCTGCCCGCAGGTCGGTCAGCAACTTCTTGATGCGATAGTGGCTGTACTGGTGATCGGATAGCATCCGGCGCAGCTTCGCCGGATCAATTAGCATCTCGATGCCACCGTCCGATATTTCGCGGCGGCGTTCCGCCACATACAATATGGATTCGACAATATCAGCATGACGCTGACCCAGCCTGCCGGTTACACGGCATCGACCGAAACTGGTGTCTATCCACTGCCCAGCACGTTCCCTTGGGCGCTGGCTGGGCTGATAGATCATCAATCGGGCCTGCAATGCCGTGCTGGTAGGGGCGACCTGATTACCAGTTGTCATTGCCGCCCCACTCTACGGATTTAAGCTTCGCGGGTGAGTGGCGCTTCTGACGTTCAAGTACAGCTGGCTTAAGGGCGCCTCGAAAAACCTCGGCACCTCTGTGATTGGTAAAATTGGATTGTCCTGATTTCGTTCTCTGCCGCCAGCCATGAAGAAACGCACCGCCATCAAGACCGACCTGTT
>NZ_WTVM01000286.1 GCF_012910885.1 Azoarcus taiwanensis
CCGCACTCACCCCAAACCGACTGAATCATGCCCCCGACCACCCGCCCCCTGCACGCCCTGCTCTCACTCCTCAAGCCTTACCGCCGTCGAGTCGCGGTCGCGGGGGTCGCGCTGGTGGTGGCGGCGATGGCGATGCTCGCCGTCGGTCAGGGCCTGCGGGCGGTCATCGACCAGGGCTTCTCCGCTGGCGATGCCGCCTGGCTCGACCGGGCGCTCGGGGCGATGTTCGGTGTCATCGTGGTGCTCGCGATCGCCACCTTCGTGCGCTTCTACAACGTCTCGTGGCTTGGCGAACGCATCACCGCCGATTTGCGTGAGCGGGTCTTCTCGCACCTGCTCACCCTGCCCCCCTCGTGGTTCGAGGCAGGCCGAACCGGCGACGTCATCTCGCGGCTCACCTCCGACACCGCGCAGATCGAAAGCGTCATCGGCTCCAGTCTGTCGATCGCGCTGCGCAACAGCCTGCTGCTCGTAGGCGGGCTCATCATGATGTTTACCACCAGCCTCAAGCTCAGCGTGCTCACCGTGTTCGGCGTGCCGCTGGTAGTGGTCCCCATCATCCTCTACGGCCGCAAGGTGCGCCGACTCGCGCGCGAAAGCCAGGACCGCATCGCCGCCCTGGGCAGCCGTATCGACGAGACGGTGCACGAGATTCGCATCGTCCAAGCCTATGGCCACGAAGCGGTAGAC
>NZ_WTVM01000287.1 GCF_012910885.1 Azoarcus taiwanensis
ACCATCGGTTACGGACTGCCGGACTTCGCAGAGGAACTCAACTACGGAGTCGATCTATCAACCATCTGAGGGTGGTATCAGATTGATGGGGTGAAGGTGCCCCATCAACCATTAAATCCGTATACCCTGTTTTTTTCGGGCTGTAAGCTCGGCTGTAAGCTCGGCTGTAAGCTCGGTGAAGGTGTCCAGCATGCGGACGATTTCGGCTTGGATCTCAAGCGATTTTCTGGGGTTTTCTGGGCAAGGTATGGGGAGTTTGAATTCCTTTACCTTTGCATCTGAAATTGCTGGGTATGCTGCTCCACCTTGATTCTCTTCAACGTATGTCTTGAAGCTGTTCGATGCAATCCAATGCAATATCCATTTTGGCAGCACCACATCTTTCTTGGCACGCAAAACACAGTAGCCGGTGCTCGCCACCTCGCCTGCGTACTCTTCCCCAATTAAGCAGTATCGCTGTTGCGTTGGGCGGGTTGTCGCAAAAATCACGTCGTGTTTTTCGACAATCTTTTGTGCCCGACTAGGTGCATTTCCGGCTGTAATCTGGGGCGCATCGATAATGGGCACCTCGAATAACGCGAGGTTTTCGTTGAATCCCGCCGCCAAACAATGACAGCGACCGAACTCGGTTCAATTTCTCCGGCAAATCACCGCTTTTCTCTGCGGTGTCGCCCCGTTTTCTCTTCGA
>NZ_WTVM01000288.1 GCF_012910885.1 Azoarcus taiwanensis
TGCATGACCTGCTCCTGGAAGATCGGCACGCCGAGGGTGCGTTCGAGCACCGGGCGCACGCCTTCGTCGTTGCCATGGGCGGGGCGCGGGTAGTCGATGGGCTGGCCGAGCCGGGCCCGCTCGCGGGCCTGGAGGTAGGGGTGGAGCATGCCGCCCTGGATGGGGCCGGGGCGGACGATGGCGACTTCGACGACGAGGTCGTGGAAGCGGTCGGGGGCCAGGCGCGGCAGCATGGTCATCTGGGCGCGGGATTCGACCTGGAAGACGCCGATGGAATCCGCATTGGTGAGCATGCGGTACACCGCCGGCACTTCGCGCGGGATGTCGGCGAGGGTGAAGTGCCAGCCGCGCCAGCGCGACACCATCTCGAGGCTGCGGCGCAGTGCGGAGAGCATGCCCAGCGCCAGCACGTCGATCTTGAGCAGGCCGAGGGCGTCAAGGTCGTCCTTGTCCCACTGGATGACGGTTCGGTCGGCCATGGCGGCGTTTTCCACCGGTACGAGTTCGTCCAGACGCCCGCGTGCGATGACGAAACCGCCGACATGCTGCGACAGGTGACGCGGAAAGCCGAGCAGTACGTAGGTGAGTTCGACCAGCAGGCGCAC
>NZ_WTVM01000289.1 GCF_012910885.1 Azoarcus taiwanensis
AGGCGCTCGAGCTGTGCCGGGGTGGGAAGCACGGCGCCGGGTGCGGACCGGTTCGTGGCCTTGGTCATCATGCCCCCTCCTGTCGGTTGTGCACGACACCGGTGTGGAACAGATGGTCGTAGAGCGCGAGATCGCGCACCTCGACGGCGAGTTTGTCGGACGCTGGGCGCAAACCGTCGTCACCACGGGGCGATGCAGCAGGGCCGCCATGGCGTTGGCGCGCAGTGCGCATCGCCGCACCTGGGCCGTGTTCGGGGCAGACCGAGAGCTGGGCGCGCCCGGCCAGCACCGCGTGTTCGGCGACCAGGCGCCCACGGTGACGAATCTGCCAGTTGCCACCGATCCGCACGACCTCGACCGTCTGGCCGATCAGACCGAACGGGACCGAATAGCGGTTGGCATCGATCGACACCAGCCAATCTTCGCCCACCACACGGGAGCGGACCATCGCCTGCAGGAAGCTCGCCTGCCCTGCGGTGGGCACCAGGGCGGCGGCCTCCTGGGCAAAGCGATCGATCGGTCGCTGGTGCGTCGTGCCGTGGATGCGCAAGTCGGCGATCTCGGCCTGCCAGCGCATCAGTTGCT
>NZ_WTVM01000028.1 GCF_012910885.1 Azoarcus taiwanensis
ACCACGGTCAGCCTCTCACGCCTCCTCCTCGAGCGTCACGGCGGCGAAGTCCCGCATGACCGTGCTGCGCTCGAAGCGCTGCCCGGTGTCGGACGCAAGACCGCGAACGTCGTCCTCAACACTGTCTTCGGCGATCCGGTAATGGCCGTCGACACCCACATATTTCGCCTATCGAACCGAACCGGCCTCGCCCCCGGCAAAGACGTGCTCGCCGTCGAAAAGGCACTCATGCGGCGCATTCCCCAGGAGTTTCTCAAGGACGCCCACCACTGGCTCATCCTCCACGGACGTTATGTATGCACTGCGCGCAAGCCGGCATGCGGTGACTGCATCGTGCGCGACCTTTGCGACTATCGCGACAAGACGGTGTGACACATGTTCGACCCCTCCCGAGATCAGGTTCGCAACTTCTTCATCCAGACCTGGCGAAAACGCGCCGACGGTCTGCCGTTAACCCCGCTCGAGACCATGGCTGCCGACATCATCGGGCTGCACCCCGAGTATCACGCCCTGCTCTCCGACCTTGATTCCATCGGACGCGAGTTCTCGCCGGAGGACGGTGCGGTCAACCCCTTTCTCCATCTTTCGCTCCACCTCGCAATCGAGGAGCAACTGTCCATCGACCAGCCTCCCGGACTCAGGACCGCTTTTGCCCGCTGCCAGTTGCGAGCCGGCGACCGTCACGAGGCATTGCATATGGTGCTCGACTGTCTCGGCGAAACCGTCTTCAACGCCCAGCGCAATCAGCGCCCGCCCGATGGCGCGGCCTACGTAGAGTGCGTGCTGCGCAAGGCCGGCAGGCTCTGATCAAGTCATCAGACCGGACTGGGCCGCACGCATCGGACACCGGATCGGTTAGCATACGCTTCTGACATCAATCTTCCTGGAGACCTCTGTGATGACTACCTGGATCGTCCTCGGTGTGCTCGCCGCCATCATCCTCTACGTGATCGTCATCTACAACGGTCTGGTCGCCCTGCGAAACAGGGTCAAGAACGCGTTTTCACAGATCGACGTGCAGCTGCAACGCCGATACGACCTGATCCCCAACCTCGTCGAGACGGCAAAGGGCTACATGGCACACGAGCGCGAAACCCTCGAAGCTGTGGTCCAGGCGCGCAACGCAGCCCAATCCGCGGCCCGAAAGGTCGAGGGCGACCCTTCCGACGGTGCAGCGCTGAAGCAATTGATGGGTGCGGAGGCAGCCCTCGGTGGCATGTTGACCCGATTCTTCGCGCTCGCCGAAGCCTATCCTGACCTCAAGGCCAACCAGAACATGGCCCTGCTGCAGGAAGAGCTCGCAAGCACCGAGAACCGCATCGCTTTCTCGCGTCAGGCATTCAACGACGCAGTCACCGGCTATAACATCAAGCGTGAGTCCTTCCCCGACGCGATCGTCGCCAACAATTTCGGTTTCAAGCACGCCGAACAATGGCAAATGGACGACACCAGCGCCCGCGCGCCGGTCAAGGTGAGCTTCGGCAGCTGAGCGCGGCTCACCCATGGACTTCTTTCAGGCTCAGGACAACGCGCGACGTAGCAGCCGACTGCTGGTCTTCTGGTTTCTCGTCGCGGTCGTCGGAATCATCGCTGCGGTCTATCTCGCGCTCGCGCTTGGCAGCCGCCTCACGTTCTCCGATTATGCCCTCGCACCGCGTCCGCTGTGGCAACCCGAGTTGTTCGTTGCCTGCGTGCTCGGTGTGGGAGGCCTGATTCTGTTCGGATCGCTTTTCAAGATCTGGGCTTTGTCGCGCAACGGTGGCGTCAAGATCGCGGAGGAACTCGGCGGCCGGCTGGTATCCCGTTCGACCTCGGACCGGCTCGAACGCCGTCTGATCAACGTCGTCGACGAGATGGCGATCGCCTCGGGGATCGCCGCCCCGCCGGTCTACATTCTGGATGCCGAGCAAGGCATCAACGCTTTCGCCGCCGGTGCCAGAATCTCCGAAGGTGTTGTGGCAGTGACTCGTGGCGCCCTCGAGAAACTCAGCCGTGACGAACTGCAGGGCGTGGTGGCACACGAGTTCAGCCACATCCTGAATGGCGACATGCGGCTCAACCTGCGTTTGCTGGGTTTGCTGAACGGCATCCTGTTGCTGACCCTGGCCGGACGCGTGATGATGCGCAGCGCCCGCGGCTCCGACCGATCCGCCGGGCCGATCATCATTGCCGGAATCGCGATGGTATTGGTCGGCTATATCGGCGTGTTGTGCGGCAAGATCATCAAGGCCGGTGTGTCGCGCCAGCGCGAGTATCTGGCGGACGCGGCAGCGGTCCAGTTCACCCGCAACCCCAGCGGCATCGCGGGGGCGCTCAAGAAGATCGGAGGTATCGGCTCAACCATCGAGCACCCGAAAGCGGAAGAAGCCAGCCACATGTTCTTCGGCAGCAGCGCAAGCTTCTCCAGGCTGCTCGCGACACACCCACCCCTCGGGCAACGCATCAAGCGCATCGATCCTTCATTCGACGAGCAGACAGCCGTCGCGCAAGCCGTAGCGACAGAGTCGTTCAGCGCCCCTGAAAGCAACGAGGGCCTTGTGAGAGGTTTCTCGCCACACCATTTCGTCGAGGCGGTGGGCGATCCGCAACCGACACATGTCGCTATCGGGCATGACCTGCTTGCAAGTCTGCCGCAGCACATACTCGCGGCTGCACACCAGACCGGCGGCGCGCGTGCGCTCGTTTTCGCGCTGCTGCTTTCCCCGGACACAAAGTTCAGGCCGGAGCAGATGGACGAAGTCGGCAAGCAGTTCGGCATGCCGGTGCGCGAGCAGACAGAGGCATTTGCACAGTGGCTCAGCGATGCCGACCCACTGGTGCGTCTGCCCTTGTTCGACCTTGCGCTGCCCACACTGGTCGAGCTGTCGCCCGAGGCTCGCGCGCAAGTCGTCGAAACCGCCGAGCGCCTCATCAAGGCCGACGGACGAACATCACTGTTCGAATACGTCATGCGCAGACTATTGAGCGACGTCCTCGAGCCGCATCGCAAACGTACTGCACGCGTTTCTCTGCGCACGCTGCAGTCCGACACAAATGCCCTGCTATCCCTGCTGGCACACGCCGGACAAGAAGACGGCGACCATGCCGCGGCTGCATTCGACGCCGCGGTAGTCGTCGCGCCCATGGACGGTCCCTGGGAGTTCGACCGCAAGCGCCGATTCTCCGCTCGCGAACTCGATCGTATCCTCGACCACCTTGCCGCCACCGGCACGCCGTTCCGCCGCAAGCTCGTGGAGGCCGCGGCAACCGCAGTCATGCATGACGGCAATGTCACTGCCAGCGAGGCCGAATTGTTGCGGGCGGTTTGTCAGGCGCTGGACTGCCCGGCACCACCGCTGCTGCAGCCGCGCTAAGGACGCATAACGTCGGGGCGAACGAAAGCGCGGGTTTGCACACCCTCAGGCGTACAAACCCGCTGTTCTGCCATTCGCGTTCAACGCTTCAGGTAGAGCCCCTCCTGAGCGGCATAGAACGCTGCGAGGTCTCGCATGTCCTGACGACTCAGTTCGGCGACCTGACCCGCCATGATCGGATCCTGTCGGTTACCCAGCTTGTAGTCGAGCAATGCACGGTACAGATAATCCCGGTGCTGACCGCCGATATTGGGGAAGTCCGGCGCGATACTGGTCCCCGTCGGTCCGTGACATGCTGCGCAGACCTGCGAGATCGACTGTCCACGTTCGGCGTTCCAGGCCAGGGCGGCAGACGAAAAAACAAGGCTGACGGCACTAAGGCCCAGAACTATCAAGTGACGCTTATGCATGTTCAGCGCCCTCCTTCCGATCTGGCATAGTAGGCCGCAAGATCCGCCATGTCCTGGTCGCTCAGACTTGCTGCGATCGCCTGCATGCTCGGGTGGCTTCGTGTGCCGTCTCGGTACGCTTGCAGCGCCTTGACCAGGTAAGCCTCGTGCTGCCCGCCAAGTTTTGGCACCGAATACACAGACGGGAACGCGGTGCGATAACCCGGTATGCCGTGACAGCCTATACAGGCCGATAGATGCTGCTCAGCGCGCTCGGGATCGCCCTCAAGCGCCCAAGCTCCTCCGCTTGCCAGGGCAAGAATGCCCGCGGCAAACAGGATACGTCGTCCCTCCATGTCGTCTCCTCTGTTGGAATTATGTTCGGGGGGTTGATACGACGAGAAAAATTCTACGTTGCTTGTGCAGGCTAATGCAAACTGTTCTTCTTCATGCAGTACAACCTGCGCAGGCGCATATAATCGACCGGGTTACCCAACAGGATCAGTTTCCATGCGCTTCGAAGGTTCGGAGAACTATGTCGCCACCGCCGATCTCACGCTTGCGGTCAACGCTGCCATCAGTCTTCAGCGACCACTGCTGATCAAGGGCGAGCCGGGCACCGGCAAGACCCTGCTCGCCGAAGAGGTCGCCTCCGCGCTTGGCCTCGATCTGCTCCAATGGCACATCAAATCCACCACCAAGGCACAACAAGGACTCTACGAATACGACGCGGTCTCACGCCTGCGTGATTCACAGCTGGGCGACAACCGTGTGCGCGACATCTCGAACTACATCGTCAAGGGGGTACTCTGGCAGGCCTTCGAATCGCCCCGCCCAACCGTGGTGTTGATAGACGAGATCGACAAGGCCGACATCGAGTTTCCAAACGACTTGCTGCGCGAGCTCGACCGCATGGAGTTTCATGTCTACGAAACCCGGCAAACCGTGCGCGCGACGCATCGCCCGATCGTATTCATCACGTCGAACAACGAGAAAGAACTGCCAGATGCCTTTCTCAGACGGTGTTTCTTTCACTACATCCGCTTTCCCGACCGTGACACGATGAAGCAGATCGTCGACGTGCATTTCCCGGGCATACGGGAGGCATTGTTGAGTGAGGCGCTTGAGGTGTTCTTCGGTCTCAGGGACATCCCGGGACTGAAGAAAAAGCCTTCTACCTCGGAGCTGATCGACTGGCTCCGGTTGATCCTCGCCGAGGATATTCCACCCGAGGCGCTTCGGGCTGCCGACGGTGCCGAGGTCATGCCGCCTCTGGCCGGTGCGCTTCTGAAGAACGAGCAGGACATGCATCTGTACGAGCGGCTTGTCGCGATGGCGCGCAAACACCGTTGAGGCTGCGTCGCCATGCTCGCAAGTACCATTAGACAGAGATGTTGATCGATTTCTTTCTCCATCTGAAAGACTCGGGCTTGCCGGTTTCCACCCGCGAGTTCCTCACGCTTTTGCAGGGTCTGCGAGAGCGGGTTTGCGGCCCATCGATCGACGATTTCTATCATTTTGCGCGGCTGTGCCTGGTCAAGGACGAGACCTATTACGACCGTTTCGACAAGGCCTTCGCTGCGTATTTCGGCGGCGTCAGCGAGACACCAGGCCTCGAAACCGAGTTGCCAGAAGAATGGCTGCGGGCGATGGCCAGGCGCCATCTCGATCCGGAAGCACGGGCCAGGCTCGAAAAGCTGGGATGGGACAAGCTCATGGAGACGTTGCGCGAGCGGCTCGCCGAGCAGAAGGGTCGCCACCAGGGCGGGTCGAAATGGATTGGCACTGGAGGCAGTTCGCCGTTCGGCAACGCCGGCTACCACCCGGAGGGCGTCCGTATCGGTGGGGAGTCCGCGGGCAATCGCACGGCGGTCAAGGTGTGGGAGAAACGCGAGTACCGGAATCTCGACGACTCGGTCGAACTGGGTACCCGCAACATCAAGGTCGCACTGCGTCGGCTGAGACGATTCGCCCGTGAGGGTGCGGCTGAAGAGCTCGACCTCGACGGCACCATCGCCGCGACCGCACGCAATGCCGGCTGGCTCGACCTGATGATGAGGCCCGAGCGACACAACGCGGTGAAGGTACTGCTATTCCTCGACGTCGGCGGATCGATGGACGACCATGTCAAGGTTTGCGAAGAGCTCTTCTCCGCCTGTCGAAGCGAATTCAAGCACCTCGAGTACTTCTATTTTCACAACTGCGTCTACGAATCAGTCTGGCGCGACAGTTACCGACGCCACAGCGAGCGACTGCAGCTTACCGACTTGATGCACAAGTACGGACCCGACTACAAGCTCATCTTCGTCGGCGACGCCACGATGAGTCCCTACGAAATTCTTCACCAGCATGGCTCCATCGAGCACATGAACACCGAACCCGGAGCCACCTGGTTGCGGCGAATGCTCGACACCTGGCCTGCCGCTGCATGGCTCAACCCGGAACCGGAGCGCCTGTGGCCCTATCGCAAGTCCATCGAAATCATCCGCAACATCACCGGCGATCGAATGTTCCCGATGACACTGGCTGGCCTTGAGCGCGCAATGCGCCACCTCTCCAAGCGCAATTGAGCCCGCGGCCTACCCGACGTCAGATCCCGGTGGCTGAAACTCGATCGACCTATTCGGTGAAAGGCAGCGGCTGCATGCCAAAGCCTTCGTCGAGGTAGCGAATCTGTGCCAACACGGTATCCAGGGAGCCCTGCAGACGCGCCAGCTCCTCCTCGGGCAGCATGCGTAGTGCCTCGGGCAACACGCCCCTGGCAGGAGACGGGGCGCTCTCGAGCAATGATCCTCCAGCTTGAGTGAGGTACAAACAAACCACTCGCTGATCCGCCGAGGTTCGCTCCTTGCGGACCAGCCCTGCCGATTCAAGCTTGTCGATCATATTGGAGGCGGTCGACTGATGCAGGGCCATCCGTTTGGCCAACTCACCGACACGAAGACCCGGTTTCTCGGCAAGCTCGCACATTGCCCAGAGCTGGGCACCAGTCACCCCACTCTGCCGCTCGACCCACTGCGAATGACGCTGCGCAGTGCGGATCAGGACACGAAACCGCTGCAAGACCGACAGGGGTGACACTTTCTCGGAGCTCAAGGGCTGAGCATCGGACTTGACAGCAGGCTTGCGAGGCATGACGAAAGACTCCAGAAAATGATGAAAACGGGCAAAACGCATTAACAGCGGGACTCGTGTCGCGTATCGTAACGAAATATCTCAACCACGCGTAGTGTCGCCGGGCTGGAACGCACCACCGCATCAAGAACCACCCCGGTGAGTTCAGGCATCGACATCCGGACGGACCCTCATTCCAGCCTGGCAGCGGCATGGACAAAGACAGTATCAAAGCAAGCAAGACCTTTCGTCGTTTTCGCCGTGGCAGTCGTCGCTACGCGTTACCCTGGCTGTCGCTTCGACGCTGGCGCAAACGTGGCTTACTCGTCGGAGCCGCGTTGCTCGCAGGCCTCATCGCCATTTTGTTCGCAATTAGTGCAGAACTGGCGATCTCTGCGCATGCATCGATGATGTCGGCCAACCCCTGGCTGACCCTGTTCGTTGCTCCTCTCGGCTTCGCGTTGATCGCCTGGATTGCGCGTCGCTTTATCCCGGGAACGCAGGGGAGCGGCGTTCCACAGGCCATTGCAGCGTCACTGAGCGACGACGGTCGCGTCCGCCGAAAGCTGCTGTCATTCAAGATCGCCATCGCCAAGGTCTTCCTCACTCTGGGCGGTCTACTCTCAGGCGGATCGATCGGACGTGAGGGGCCGTCCGTGCAAGTCGGCGCATCGATCATGCACATGCTCGCCAGTCGGCGTAAGAACCGTATCGCCTCACCACGCGACCTCATCGTCGCCGGCAGCGGCGCCGGGATCGCGGCAGCCTTCAATACGCCCCTGGGCGGCATCATGTTCGCCATTGAGGAAATGTGCCGCTACCGGGCCTTCCAGGCCAACAGCACGACGCTGACCTCGGTCATCTTCGCAGGTCTCATGTCGCTGGGCGTGCTTGGCACCTACACTTACTTCGGTCGCAGTCCGGCGTCACTCGACTGGCCCGGAGGGATCTGGCCGGTACTCGCCTGCGGCATCGCCGGCGGTCTGTTCGGCGGTCTGTTCGCGCGCGGCCTGATCGCCTCGTCGCGCGGCCTGCCTGGCAAGCTCGGCGCCCTGTCGATGAACCGACCGATACTGTTCGCAGCCGGCTGCGGTCTCGGCACCGCGATCGTGGGCCTCGCGACCGGCGGTCTCACTTACGGCACCGGATACGATGAAACCAAGGCGGCACTGGAGGGCAGCACGCAACTGCCGTTTTACTTCGTGCTCGCCAAAATGCTGGTGATCTGGTTCGCTTTCCTGAGCCGCATTCCCGGCGGCATCTTCGCGCCTTCACTGGCGGTCGGCGCCGGCCTGGGCGCAAACATCGCGCTCGTCCTGCCACCTGAGCAAAGCGCCGCAATCCTCACGCTCGGTATGGTGGCGTTTCTCGCGGCGATGACCCAGACGCCAATCACCTCCTTCGTCATCGTCATGGAGATGACTGCCAACCATCAGATGCTTCTCCCTCTGATGGCGACTGCCGTCATCGCGCACGGCATATCCCGTTCGGTGTCTCCGGTGCCTTTGTACCAGGCGCTTGCCTATCCCACACTCCGGCGCGCAGAAGAGGATGTGCAGCGCGAACGGGCTGCGCGACAAAGCAAATCGCGTCGCGAAGGCGAACTCCAGACGGTCATGCCCTTTCCGGACGCGAAGGCAGTGACGACAGCAACAGAGACCAACACTCAGGCGCCAACGGTGCCACTTGAAAACAGCGCAGAAAGGAGCGTCTCCCCCGGCAGCGGGTCTGAGCCATCGACAAGCGGGAAGCCTTCCCAGGGCTCGTGACCGCGACGAGTATCGTCGCGGTCACGTTCGTGGGCTCGCTCAGTTACCGCTCATCGCGAGCATGAGCTGATTGATACGGCGCACGAAACTTGCCGGGTCGTCGAGCGTGCCACCCTCGGCGAGCAGCGCCTGATCGAACAGCACCGCCGACCAGTCGTCGAAGCTGGTTTCCTCCGACTTGAGGCGAAGCACTGCCGGATGCGTGGGGTTCACCTCCAGAATCGGCTTGCTCTCGGGCGCCTTCTGACCGGCTGCCTTGAGCATGCGTGCCAGGTTCATCCCCATGTCCTGCTCGTCGGCGACGAGACATGCAGGCGAGTCAGTCAAGCGGTGGGTGACACGGACATCCTTGACCCGATCACCCAGGCTGGACTTCATGCGCTCGACCAGATCCTTGAACTCATCAGCGGCCTTCTCGGCTTCCTTCTTCTCTTCCTCGTCCTCGAGCCCTCCGAGATCCAGACCGCCCTTGGCGACTGATTGCAGCGACTTGCCGTCGAACTCCGTCAGATGACCGATCACCCACTCGTCCACCCGGTCTGACAGCAACAATACCTCGATGCCTTTCTTCCTGAAGATCTCGAGATGCGGGCTGTTCTTGGCAGCGTTGAAGGACTCGGCGGTAACGTAGTAGATCTTCTCTTGCCCTTCTTTCATCCGCGCAATGTAGTCGGCGAGAGACACGGTTTCGTCCGCAGTGTCGGCCCGAGTCGAGGCGAAACGCAGCAGGCCAGCGATCTTCTCCTTATTGGCAAAGTCCTCACCGACGCCTTCCTTGAGTACCGACCCGAAAGCCTTCCAGAAGATCGCGTACTTCTCCTGGTCGTTCTCGGCCAGGTCGGCGAGCAAGCCCAGCACCTTCTTCGTGCAGCCGGCCCGGATCGTTTCGATGTCCTTGCTCTCCTGCAGAATCTCGCGCGACACATTCAGCGGCAGGTCCGCAGAATCGACCACGCCACGCACGAAGCGCAGATAAGTCGGCATCAGCTTTTCGGCGTCGTCCATGATGAACACGCGCTTGACGTAGAGCTTGATGCCGTGGCGCGCGTTGCGGTCCCACAAATCGAAAGGCGCGTGCTTGGGAACGTACAGCAACTGGGTGTACTCGTGACGGCCCTCGACGCGACTATGGGTCCATGCCAGCGGCTCGTCGAAGTCGTGCCCGACATGCTTGTAGAAGGCTTTGTAGTCGTCTTCCGAGATGTCGTTCTTGGATTTCGCCCACAGCGCGCTGGCCTGATTGACGGTTTCGTCTTCTTCGGTCGTGACCTGCTCGCCCTTGTCCTGGTCCCACTCCTCCTTCTTCATGAGGATGGGCTGGACGATGTGGTCCGAGTACTTGCGGATCAGGCCACGCAACTGCCAGCCCGAGAGCAAGTCGTCCTGATCTTCCCTGAGGTGAAGCACGATCTCGGTGCCGCGCAGCGGGCGCTCGACGGTTTCGACCATGTACTCGCCAGCCGCGTCGCCGGACATCGCGCACTCCCAGCGCACACCTTCCGACTCGTTCAAACCGGCGCGACGAGTCGTGACGGTGACCTTGTCCGCAACGATGAAGGCGGAGTAGAACCCGACACCGAACTGACCGATCAGATTCGCGTCCTTGCGCTGATCGCCGGTGAGCTGACTGAAGAACTCACGCGTACCCGATTTCGCGATGGTGCCGAGGTGAGCGATCACCTCATCGCGGCTCATCCCGATGCCGTTGTCGCTGACGGTGATCGTGCGGGCACTCTTGTCGAAACCCACACGGATCGCCAGTTCGCCCTGACCTTCGAAGAGTTCCGGCTTGTCGAGCGCCTCGAAACGCAATTTGTCGCACGCGTCCGAGGCGTTCGAGATCAGCTCTCGAAGAAAGATCTCCCGGTTCGAGTACAGCGAATGAATCATGAGGTGAAGCAGTTGCTTCACCTCAGCCTGAAAATTCAGGGTTTGTGACTTCTCGGTGTGGACTTCAGACATTGATGGCGCTCCGTTGTACAAATCAACGGAGCTACATATGGGAGCGCGAACCGCTTATTTCAACCCCTGCAGCCCAACGATCGTCAGTACCGGAAGCGGGTCACCATCGACTGGAGATTCTCGGACAGCGCCTCGAGGTCCGCAGCAGCCTTCGCCGCAGCCTGCATCGAACTGCTTGTATCCTCAACCATGCGGGCGATCTGCTCGACCTCTTGCGCGATGGTGGTCGATGCTACGGTCTGTTCGCTCGTTGCGTGCGCCATCTGATCCATTCTCTCGAGCGCCTGGTTGTTTCCTTCGCGTATCTCTCGCAAGGACACCGTCACCGAATTGACCAGCGCAGCGCCATGCTCGACCTGTTGCGCCACCTTCGACATGAACTGGACGGACTCCTTCGTCTCACCCTGGATGCCGCCGATCATTTCCTCGATCTGCACTGTCGCCTTGGCGGTGCGCTCCGCAAGGCCACGAACCTCGTCGGCCACCACAGCAAACCCCCGGCCCTGCTCGCCGGCTCTTGCGGCCTCGATGGCGGCATTGAGCGCGAGCAGATTGGTTTGCGCTGCAATGTCCTTGATGACGCCAGCAATGCTTCCGATCTCGTCGGCGCTCTTGGCCAGTAAAGAAATCTTCTCCGCGGTCTGCTGCACCGTACCGGCCATGGTGTTCATGTCAGCCGCGGCCCCATCCGCTTGATCAGCCCCCGATTTGGCCAGTTGGGCGGTCCGAGCCGAATTCTCGCGCGTCTCCCTCGCATTCTCCGAGATCTCGGCAACGCTCACCGTCATCTCCTCGACCGATGCGGCGATCGACGATGTCGCATCGGACTGGCGACGGGCCGCAGCCGATACATCCTGCGACAAGGAAGAGATCTCCCTTGAGTTACCGGCGAGCTGCGTGGCATTACCACCAATTTCCCCTACCATCTTGCGCAGGCTGGAGACCATTTGCGATAGCGCCGCCAGCAAGCTGTTCTGGGCACCTTTCGGTACGCCCACATCCACGGTGAGGTCGCCCGCCGCCACTTTTCGCATCAATTCCGCTGCATACCCCGGTTCCCCGCCCAATTCGCCGGTGACGCTCTTGACGACACGCACGCCGACAAGAACCAGGATGACGAGAATGACGAAGACGAAGATCGCGAACTGGACAAGATGCTTCATGAATGCAGTGCCGATATCGTCAGAATAGACGCCGGTGCCCACGATCCAGTCCCATTCGGCAAACAGCTTCACGTAGGAAATCTTCGGCTGCGGTTCGGTCGCACCCGGTTTCGGCCACATGTAATTCACAAAGCCGGCACCCTTGCTCTGTGCGACCTGCACGAACTCGCGGAAGAGATACTTGCCCGTGGGATCCTGCATCCCGCCGAGGTTCTGCCCCTCGAGATCAGGGCGGATCGGATGCATGACAATTACCGGACCGGAATCGTTGATCCAGAAATACTCGACACCGTCGTAGCGCACGTTGCGCAATACAGCCTTCGCTGCTTCCTGCGCCGCTTCGCGGGTCATCGTGCCCGCCCGCTCGAGCTTGTGATAATGATCGATCGTGTGGTGGGCCACATCCACCAGACTGCGCACTGTGCGTTGGTAATCCTCGATCATCTGCGCTCGATATTGGTAGAGCGCGACCGACGACAGAGCCAACATGCCCAACAACGCGATCACCATGACAAGCGTGATGCGATGCATGACTGTCATCGATTTGAGCGACATGAGAATCTCCAGCCTTGGTGGCACTATGATTATTGCAAGAACGGCTTACCCGCCGCTTTGCTTTTCGACAAAATTTGCCGAAACTTGAGTAAGTGTCCCAGAAATTTGTTTGATGACACTCGCTTCAATGGGCGGCACAAGAAGGCCGCCCATGCTCCACCAGCACGACAGTTGCTCTCCATTCGCCCGCGTTTCAGCTGCATGAACCACTGGCCACGCGGCCGCGAGCGGTTCCAGCCTCGTTTTCCGGGTCGCGAAGATCGCTCAATTACGGTTGCCGCCTAGGAGTACAGAATCTCCACGACCTCCACCTCACGCACCCCGGCCGGGCTGTTGAAGCGCACAACGTCTCCCTCGCGGGCCTTGAACAGCGCCCTGGCCAGCGGGGCGATCCAGCTGATGCGTCCGCAGGACACATCGGCCTCATCCACGCCGACGATCTGCCAGGTGCCGGATTCGCCGCTGGCCACATCCTCTATGGTGACCGTAGCACCAAAGAACACCTGCTCCATGCCTTGCTGCGCTTCGGGGTCTACCACCTCGGCACTCTCGATGCGCTTGATGAGAAAGCGGATGCGTCGATCGATCTCGCGCAGTCGCTTCTTGCCATAGATGTAGTCGCCGTTTTCCGACCGGTCGCCATTGCCCGCCGCCCATGCGACGGTTTCAACCAGTTTGGGCCGCTCGAAGCGCACCAGTTGGTCGAGCTCCTTGCGCAGACACTCGTACCCTCGCCGGGTCATGTAATTCTTGCTGCCAACGGGAAGACGAGGCGCGGACAAGTCCTCGCCGTCTTCCTCATCGCCGTCCTGTTCCTTGACGAAGGCTTTGCTCATTGACCGTTCATCCGCAAGCTGAAACGGCTCTAATGATAAACCGCCGGTTGCGTGAGCAAGGCGCCATAGTGCTCCAGCAGCACCTCGAATGCCTCCGGGTCCTGAGCGTGCGACCAGTCCTCAAGCTCACGGCGAAACCTGCGCGCAGTATCGTCCCGCATCAGCACCCCCCGGCCACAACGCTTGTCGATCAGCTCGACGGCATCGATTCCCGGGTAGTCGACCACATAGGCCATTGGGTTGTTGAACACGACATTCATGGCGAATCCCTCCATGTCATGTACACGATATCGGGTCGACGGGTCGGGTTTTCAAGGGATTTTGCCCCGACCGCCGCCCCCGACCATGATCGAGCCAGCGCCGCGGTTGTCACCACCAAGCCTTAGCGCATAACATAGATGCCGACATCCGCCCGCAGCCCGCAGGACCCGAAATGACCGAGGCATCCGAATTGACCGACGACTTGCAGGCCAGACTGGACGCACTGCGCTCCGAGCACCGCGACCTCGATGCTGCGATCGATCAAATGCTGCGGATCCAGCTTCAGGACGACCTTTTCATTCGACGCCTCAAGAAACGCAAACTCTTGCTCAAGGACAGGATTCGTATCCTTGAGCAAATGTTGGAACCTGACGATCTCGCATGACACGCTCCTCCAAGAAAGACGCCCTGCCAACCCGGGAAGCCCAATGACGAACCGCATCGTACTGATTCATGGCGCTGGGCACGACGGAAGCGTCTGGGATCTTCAAGCCGCTGCGCTGCGCGCCGAAGGCTTCGAGGTTCTCGCTCCGAGTCTGCCGGGTCACGGCGCTTGCACCGCGGCAGCCCTGCCGGACATCGAATCCATGGCCACGTGGCTGGCCGAACTGCTCCGCGCCGACGGCTGGGGCACCACCGCCATTGCCGGACACAGCATGGGTTCGCTGGTTGCTCTGGAGGCCTGCGCCCGGGCACCTGAACTGTTCAACTCGCTGATTCTCGTCGGCACTGCCTATCCGATGCCGGTCGCACCTGCCTTGCTTCAGGCAGCCATGGATGAACCGGACAAAGCGCATGCACTGATCAACAAGTGGTCGTTCGCACCACCGGCCGGCGACCCCGATCCCGCAAACCCACTGCGCGAAGCAAACCTAGCGCTGATGCGTCGCCAGCGGCACGGCGTACTCGCGAACGACCTCAAGGCCTGCGACACCTACACCGGTGGATTGGAGGCTGCCGCACGCGTGTCGTGCCGGAGCACCCTCATCTGCGGCGCACTCGATCGCATGACCCCGCCCAAGGCTGCCGTCGGCTTGCGCGACGCGCTTGCCGCAAATGGCTTCAATGTTCCCACCATCACGCTGGAGGGGGCTGGACATTCGATGATGTCCGAGCAACCTGTCGCCCTCACCCACGCCATCAAGGAGTCGATCACACTATCAGACTGACGAACCGAAGCTGACACCATATCGACGCGATGAGCAAAACCAATATTGCCACGCTGGCTGCACTCATAAGAACAGATAACGGAGAGACACATGACGCAGCAATCGGAAAACAACAATCCGGAAGACCCAGGTCTACCCTTCCCAAAGGCGCGTGACGCCAGGCTCGGCGCACCGTTTCGATGGTTGGCCCGCGGACTCTCGGACTTCAAGTCCTGCCCGATCCCCAGTCTGTTCTACGGCTTCTGTTTCGCCGGCATGGGCTTACTGGTGACGATGGTGTTCGAGCACGCCTATGAGTACACGATGGCGGTAACGTCGGGCTTTCTCTTGCTGGGTCCCTTTCTTGCGATGGGCTTGTACGAGATAAGCCGACGACGAGAGCTCGGTGAAAATTGCTCACTCGCTCCCACGTTGACAGTATGGCGCAGAAATGCAGGAAATATCGGCATCTTCGCTGTCGTGCTCGGCGTCGTGTTCCTGGTTTGGGCGCGCGCATCGCTGGTGATATTCGCACTCTTCTACAGCAACGAAGTGCCCAATCTCTCCGGATTTCTGTCGCAAGTCGTAAGGCTCGAGAACCTCGACTTCCTTGCGGTGTATTTCGGCGTCGGCTTCGTCTTTGCGAGCATTGCTTTCGGCGTCAGCATCGTTTCGATTCCACTGATGCTGGACCGCAATCAGGACGCCATCTCGTCGATGCTCGGCAGCATCGGCGTACTGTTTCGCAACCCTGGCACGATGCTGCTGTGGGCGGTGCTGCTCGTGTCGCTCACGATCATTGGCTTTCTGACCTTTCATCTCGGCCTGGTTCTCTTGATGCCGATCATCGGTCATGCGACATGGCACGCCTACCGGGAATTGCTCGAGCCCCTGCCTTAGGAGCTTGTCAGCCCTTGGGACTGACCTGAGAGACTCAGCTCGAGCAGCACGGGCTGATGGTCTGATGCATTCGTCTCGGGCAGCACCCGAACGGCGGTTACGCTGTCCGCGAGATCCTCGCTGATCCAGAAGTAGTCACAACAATACGGGCGGTCCGGCCACTCCGCCCCATGCAGTCCGACAGTCGCATCGTGTGGCCGCGAGCCGTAACAGGCTGCCCATGCGTCGCGCCAGCCTGCACCCGGCTGGGAGCCCGGCGCAGACATGGCCTTGTAATCGACAGAGTGTGGCTCGAAGTTGAAATCCCCGCACAGCACAGCACGCGCGGGTCGGCTTCGTTTCGCAAACACCGGGTTGGACTCCTTGTTCGCCTTCGGTTCCCCGCACTCAAAACCAACGGCCTCTGCCTGAAGCTCGCGCAGCGCACGGACCTGGGCAGCGCGTTGCACCGCCGAGTAGTACTCGAGATGCGCGGTAAGCAAGCGGATCGGTCCCTCCCCGCCCTCGATGACCACTTCAACACAGCTTCGCCGCATCCCCGGGACGGAAGCATCCGCCGGCATGGGCAACATATGGCGGCAAACCTGCTCCACCGGATGACGCGATAACAAGAGGTTGCCGAAGCGTGAACGACCACCGGCACCATCGGGCACATCCACCCCGGGCGCATAGATCGCGGCCCACCCGGTAAACGCCTCGGCCAGTTCGGCGGGCTGATCGGCGCAATCACCACCCGGCATCCCGCGCACATTGCTCGCCACTTCCTGGAGGCAGATCGCATCAAACTCGCCTGCCTGCTTCAAGAAATCGATGGTGCGACCGAGCGCTACCCGACCGTCGGCACCGCGGCCCCACTGAATGTTCCAGGTCAGGATTCGCATGCAAACCTCCCAGTACCACGCTGCACATGTCCTCGAAGATTGCACGCTGCCTCGACCCATGACAAGTCGGCCGTGGTTCACGCCACAGCAATCATCGTTGATAATGACCCATCAACGTCCAGGATCCTCCCATGCACTCAGCCCAGGAACTCGTCAGCCAGATCCAGGCTTTGACATCGCTGCCGTCGGTATACACACGCATCCGCGAGGTCATTGATGCACCCGACGGATCCTTGACCGAGGTATCCGAAGTCATAGGTGCTGATCCCGCGCTTGCCGCAAGGCTTCTCAAGGTGGTGAACAGCGCCCTCTACGGCTATGGCGGCAAGATCGACTCACTGCACCGCGCGGTGACCCTGCTCGGTCTGCAGCAGGTTCATGACATGGTGCTTGCCATGTCCCTGGGCTCGGTTTTCGCCGGCATGCATCCGTCGCACATGGACATGACGCGCTTTTGGCGTGACAGCGTGATGCGGGGTATCGCAGCACGGGAAATCGCACGTCTCAGCGATCAGCCCACGGCCGAGCGAATGCTCGTCGTCGGGCTGCTTGCGGATATCGGACATCTCGTGATGTACCAGACCGTGCCGCAACTCGCGGACGAAGCCCGCACACACGCAGAGGCAAGCGGCCGCAGTCTGGCGGAGAGCGAACGCGACATCGTAGGCTGCGATTTCGCCGAAGTAGGCGCGGCCTTGTGCGCTCAGTGGCAGCTCCCCGCCTGCTTTGCCGAAATCGTCGGGGCTCAACTCAATCCGCGTCTGGCGGGCGAATTTGCCCTGGAAGCCTCGATGGTGCTGATCGCCGACCGCATCGTGGAGGCCGAGCGCAACGGCGAAACCAGTGAGGACGCCGCTCAAAGCATATCGCCAGCGATATGGGCAGCGATCGGGCTCCGGGCTGACAGCTTCGGAGAAATGCGGGCAGCGGTGGAACTCAACCTCACCGCCTACCTGCAAATCCTGTTCTCGGGGCTCAGGGGGAGTTGAGCCCGGCGGCGGCATAGCGACGCCAAACCGCGACGCTCGGTTCAGCGCAGAGACGCCTCGCAACCGTCCAGGCGGACTCCAGGGATTGCTCGCCGACGGACGAGAGTGTTTCGCCCAAACCCATGCTGTCGGCACGCATGGCAAGCAAAAAAGCAGGTGGCGGCGTGTAACCATGAATACGCTCGAACACGTCGAGCACCGCCTGCGGAGACATTGCGTGACTGAACGCGAGCCTGGACGCTCCCGGCTCGATCTCGCGGAGCTCGCAGCTCTGCTTCAGACCGACTGCGGCATCGCAAAAAAGCACCAGATCGACCCCGCAAAGGTCGAGCGCATGCTCGACCTGCAGCTGGAAAACCTCCAGCACCTCGACCGCAGGACAATGCGCACGCATCCGCTCGATCAATCGCACGCCGAGCGCATCGTCACCGCGGGCGGGATTGCCGATGCCAAAAACGAGTACCGAGCGCGGCTCGCTCAATCGCGCACCAGACGGTCGAGCGTCGCTCCGTCTGCCGACTCGAGTTCGAGCACCAGCGGCATCTGGCCCAGCGCATGGGTCGCACACGACAGACATGGGTCGAACGCGCGGATCGCGACCTCGATGTGGTTGAGCAAACCCTCGGTCAGCTTGCGCCCGCTCAGGTAGCGGTTCGCCACCGCTCGGATCGCGGTGTTCATGGCCTGATTGTTGTGGGTCGTCGACACGATCAGGTTGCACATACTCACCAGATCGTCGTCATCGACCTGGTAGTGATGAATCAGAGTGCCGCGCGGGGCCTCGATGATGCCCACCCCCTCGCGACCGCGCGCGCCCTCGGACATTCTCTCGCCGGCCAACAGATCCGGGTCGTCGAGCAATTCGCGGATCACTTCGGCAGCATGCAGCATTTCGATCATGCGTGCCCAGTGGTAAGCCAGCGTCGCCTGAACAGGACGACCTTCGCCATGCGCGAGAAACTCGCGCCTTTCAGCTTCGGCGAAGATCGTCGGGATGAAGTCGCAGTTCTGCACCCGTGCAAGTGGGCCGACCTTGTACCATCCCGCATCCGGGCCGAGCTCCCGCAGATAGGGAAACTTCATGTAGCTCCACGGCTTGACCTGCTCGCAGATCACCGACCGATAGTCCGCCTCCGCGACCCGGTCACGGATGATTCTTCCCTCGGCATCGCGAAAGCGCAGATGACCGTGATAGAGGTCCATGGCCCCGTCGTCACGCACGATGCTCATGAAGCCCGAATCGAAGCAGGCGAACTCGTCATACAGAAGCGGATCAGCACGATGCAGGCGCTTCACGAGCTCCACCGCGGCGCGCGACCACTCCACCACCTGCGCGATCTCCGCCTTGAGCAACTGGTGGTCGGCCACCGACAGATGGCGGTTCATGCCGCCCGGCACCGCCCCGGTGCCGTGAATGCGTTTGCCCGCCGTGGCGCGGATCACCTCCTGGCCGAACTTGCGAAGAAGCACGCCCTGGCGTGCGATCTCGGGATGCGCCTCGGCCACCCCGACGATGTTGCGCCGACCGACGTCACTTTCGAATCCGAACAGCAGATCGGGCGACGAGAGGTGGAAAAAGTGCAGCGCATGCGATTGGAGGATCTGCCCGTAGTGCATCAGCCGGCGCAGCTTTTCAGCGCTGGCGGTCAACGGCACTCCGCCTACGACATGATCGAGCGCCTTGGAGGCGGCCAGATGATGGCTGACCGGGCAGATGCCGCACAGGCGCTGCACCATCACCGGAACCTCCCAGTATGGCCGGCCCTGGATGAACACTTCGAAACCGCGGAACTCGACAATGTGGAGCCGCGCCTCGCGCACGCTGTCGTCCTCGTCCAGCAACAGTGTCACCTTGCCGTGCCCCTCGACCCGTGAGACCGGGTCGATGACCACACGGCGCAAGGACTCGCGCTCGCTTGCGGTTTCGAGTCGGGAAAGGTCTTCGTTCATGACGTTCTTCTCGGTCGGTCTCACTCCGATGGCACTCAATCGAAGCGCAGCAGTTCGTGCGAAAGCCGCGGCGTGCGCCCGGCAATCAGATCGGAGAGAAACTTCCAGATGGTCTCGCCCGATGGCGGGCATCCGGGGATGAAATAGTCGACACGCACGATCTCGTGGATCGGATGCACCTTGTCCAGCAACAAGGGCAGTTCCGGGTCGTTCGGTACGCCGGGGGCGTCCATGCCCTCCCGATGTTCATACACCTCGCGCAAGCACGCCTCGAGCTCCAGATGATTGCGCTGGGCCGGCAACCCGCCGTTGATCGCGCAGGCGCCGACGGCGACCAGGGTCTTGCAGTTGGCGCGGAACGCCCGCAGCACATGAACGTTCTCGGCATTGCACACTCCGCCCTCGATCAGGCCGATGTCGCAGGGCCCACACTCCTTGATGTCGGTGAGAGGAGAACGGTCAAACTCGACCAGCCTGGCAAGCTCGAACAGATGCTCGTCGATGTCGAGAAAAGACATGTGACAGCCGAAGCAACCGGCGAGCGAGGTCGTCGCGACTCTCAGGCGGGGTTTTTTGTCCAATTGGCTCATGGCTTACTCCCCTTGTCACGCATCGACACCACCGAGATCGGCACCTCATCGTAGGTGCGTTCGCCGATCGGCACTTCGAAACCGACGCGTTTGTGGAGGATGACTCCCACCGGGCAGATGTTGGCCGCGAGATCGTCGGCCGAGAAATCAGTATCCCCGAGCTGTCCGGACTCGGCATTGACCACGAGATGCTTGTGGATACCGCGATTGGTAAGCGCAAAGACGCTCTTGCCGTCGACGTCACGGCTCGCGCGAACGCACAGCTCGCAGAAGATGCAGCGGTTGAAGTCGAGCAGAATATCGGGGTGTGATGCATCGACCGGGCGCACCGGAAAAAAGTGATCGAAGCGGGCACTCGTCATTTCCAGTTCGTAAGCCTGGGCCTGTAGCTGGCAGTTGCCGCTCTTCTCGCAGCTCGGGCAGAAGTGATTGCCCTCGACGAAGAGCATCTGCAGCAGCGCGCGACGCTCGCCATTCATTTCGGGCGTATTGCTCTCGACCTCCATGCCTTCCTTGGCTTCCAGCGCGCAGGAGGAGACGTGACGCCCGCCGACCTTGACCATGCACAGCTTGCACGAGCCGTGAGGCGGAAAATCCGGATGCCAGCACAGATGGGGTATGTAATGGCCGGCCGCACGTGCGGCCTCAAGAATCGTCTGGCCGGCCTCGAAGGGCACCGGCCTGCCGTCGAACATGAAATGGCCGCTCATCGTTCCCCCTCCGTGTGCTGTTTGTCACCGCTGTCGAGGTGTGCCGCCGGGTCGTCGCGCCCGGTGATCCTGCGGGCGGCCGCCAGCGCTGCGTCGAGATCGAAGGCCGGTTCGAAGTCCAGCGTCCTCAACCGTCGCTCATAGGCTGGCCGGAACTTGGCCAAGGTGTCCACCACCGGATTCGGGGCGGTCGAGCCCAACCCGCAGTGACTGGTGTTGCGCAGCAGACGGTTGATCCACTCGATGTCGGCCAGATCCTTCTTGGCACCATAGCCACGGGCGAGCTTGTCCATGTAGCCCTTGAGCAGCGAGGTGCCGATACGACACGGCGTGCAGAACCCGCAGCTCTCGTGGGTGAAGAAGTCGACGAAATTGTGTGCCACGTCGAAGGGGTCGCGACTGGAATCGAACACCATGAAGGCACCCGCGCTGGGTACATCCTCGAAGGCGATCGAGCGCGAGAACTCGTAGCCCGCGATGGTTACTCCCGAGGCGCCGCCGACCTGGACCATGTGGGCATCCCCGGCGCCGCAGTCCTCGAGCACCCGGTCGATACGCACGCCGAACGGATACTCGTAAATGCCCGGAAACGCGCAGTCGCCCGAAACCGACAACAGCTTGGTACCGGTCGATTGCGCGGTCCCGGTGGCGGCGAACGCGGCCCCACCGCCCAGCGCGATCAGCGTCGTCTTTGTCAGGGTCTCGACGTTATTCACCACCGTTGGACGACCAAGATAACCATGGGTCACCGGAAACGGCGGCCTGATTCGCGGCGTTCCACGCTTGCCCTCGAGGGATTCGATGAGTGCGCTTTCTTCGCCGCACACGTAGGCGCCTGCGCCGAGATGGATCTCGATGTCGAAGTCGAAACCCGCCTCGCCGAGGATAGTGCGGCCGAGCAACCCGGCAGCGCGCATGCGTGCCAGCTCGGCCTCGAGAGCCGGTCTGAGGTATGCATACTCGCCGCGCAGATACATGAAACCCCGGTTAGCGCCGGTTGCCCAGGCCGCCAGCACCATTCCTTCGAAAACCCGGTCCGCGCATCGCGTGAGCAGCACCCTGTCCTTGAACGTACCGGGCTCACCCTCGTCCGCGTTGCACACCACGACCTTGTCAGATCCCGGAGCGTCCCGACATGCCTCCCATTTGACGCAGGTCGTGAAACCAGCCCCGCCGCGCCCACGCAGCCGGGAGGCCCGCATCTCGTCAATCCACTGGTCACGCCCGAGACGAATCGCGGCTTCGATCGCGCTTCCGGACACGAAACTCTGCCCAAGCAAGGCATCACGCCGGCGGATGTTGTCGTCCACGTGAAAAAAGGCCCGTGGCCAGGCAGAAAGCGGCACCCGCGTCCGCACCAGCTCGGCGATTTCGTTGATACGCTGGTGATCCACCCGGGTGATCGGCAAACCATTGACCAGCATCGCTGGCCCCTGGTCGCACATGCCGGTGCAGGAGGTCACGTCGATGCTGATCAGGCCATCCTCGGACAGCTTGCCCTGCTCGACCCACAGCTTGCGACACAAGGCGTCGCGCAACTCAAGGCTGCCCAGCATTCGGTCGGTGATGTTATCCGAGAACAGAATGCGGTATTCGCCCACCGGTTCCAGGTGAAGAAAACTGTAGAATCCGGCTACCCCCTCTACCCGCGCACGTGGCAGATCAAGACCGGCTGCCACGGCCGAAATGCCGGCCGGCGGCAAGTAACCGAGTGCCTGCTGCAAGTCGATCAGGATCTGCAGCAGCCTGGTGGCGTCCCGTCCGTGCTTGGTGATCACGGACTCTGCGGCTTGTGCGATGTGGGGCACGTCGGACTCCCGTGTTGTCACGATCTCAATTCTACCTCTCCCCCTCCGACAGCGAACACGAAAGCCGAAACCAGAAGAGCGCCCCGGGGACTCCGATTGGCATGGCCCAAGCCTGGTAAGCCGCCCTCGAGGATCGGCCAGATCGGGCGCTTTTCCGCGTCGCGAAAGGCTTTTCGCCCCAAAACCATGACGTCGCTGGAGCTACTAGATCTAGTACGTAAAGAATTCTTGACATACCGCGGAAATCTGTAACTTCCTGTTTTTATATGTTTTAATTTTTTTGCATTTGTGCAAATTCCGGGCTATTCTTCACAACGTTCCGAACAACATTCATCTGGAGACCGCGAGAAAACCATGAGCACGAAGACCCCCGCCCAACCCAAGCTCAAAGGTGACGCATCCACCCTCGCCCCACAGGAAATCTGCGCCGAGGTCCTGATCGAAAAATACGCCAAAGGCGACGAACAAAGCATTCTCGAGGTCCGTTCCCGGGTCGCACGCGCACTCGCTGCAGTCGAGTCCGAAGACCGCCGCGGCCACTGGGAGGCGAGATTCCTCGAAGCACAGCAGATGGGCTTCGTTCCGGCCGGACGCATCAACAGCGCTGCCGGCACCAAGCTCCAGGCCACGCTGATCAACTGCTTCGTACAACCCGTGGGCGACTCGGTCACCGAGTCCATCGACGGCCGTCCGGGCATCTACACCGCACTCGCGCAAGCGGCAGAGACGATGCGTCGCGGCGGTGGTGTCGGCTATGACTTTTCCAGCATCCGGCCCAAGGGCGCACTGGTCAAGGGCACCCAGTCCAACGCGTCCGGTCCGGTGTCCTACATGCGGGTCTTCGATCGTTCATGCGAAACCGTCGAGTCCGCCGGTGCCCGTCGCGGCGCGCAAATGGGCGTGCTGCGCTGCGACCATCCGGACATCGAGGAATTCATCCATGCCAAGGATGAAGGCGACCTCACCAACTTCAACATCTCGGTCGGGGTCACGGACGCCTTCATGAAGGCGGTCGAGGCCGACACTGACGTCGAGCTGACCCACAAGGCAGAGCCCATCGACGAGCTCAAGCAAGCCGGCGCCTATCAGCTCGATGATGGCGTCTGGGTGTACCGCAAGGTGCGCGCGCGCGATCTGTGGGACCAGGTCATGCGCTCCACCTACGACCACGCGGAGCCCGGCATCCTGTTCCTGGATCGGATGAACCAGGACAACAACCTCTACTACTGCGAAACCATCGAGGCGACCAACCCGTGCGCCGAGCAGCCGCTGCCCCCCTACGGTTGCTGCGACCTCGGCTCGGTCAACCTTACCCCCTTCGTCAAGAACCCGTTTTCCGACAAGGCCGAGTTCGACTTCGAAGGCTTTGGCAAGGTGGTCGACACCGCAATCCGCATGCTCGACAACGTGCTCGATGTCACCCACTGGCCGCTGCCGGAGCAGGAGGCAGAAGCACAGTCCAAGCGTCGCGTCGGGCTCGGCTTCACCGGCCTCGGCGACACCCTGATCATGTTGCAACTGCGCTACGACAGCGTCGACGCACGCAAGATGGCGACCCGCATCTCCGAATTCATGCGTAACCGCGCCTATCTGGCTTCGGTCGAACTCGCGGTCGAGCGCGGCGCCTTCCCGCTGTTCAACGCCGACCTCTACCTGTCCGGCGGCAATTTTGCCTCGCGCCTGCCCGCCGACATCAAGGACAAGATCCGCAAACACGGCATCCGCAACTCGCACCTTCTGTCGATCGCACCCACCGGTACGATTTCGCTGGCCTTTGCCGACAACGCCTCCAACGGCATCGAGCCGCCGTTCTCCTACACCTACACCCGGCGCAAACGCATGGCCGACGGGACCTTCAAGGAGTACGCGGTCGAGGACTACGCCTGGCGTCTGTACAAGCATATGGGTGGCAACGTCGAGCAGCTCCCGCCCTACTTCGTGACCGCGCTGGAAATTTCCGCGCAGGCGCACAAGGACATGGTTGCGGCAGTCGCGCCCTATGTCGACACGTCGATCTCCAAAACGGTTAACGTGCCGGCCGACTATCCGTATGCCGATTTCGAAGACCTCTACATGACCGCCTGGAAGGCGGGCCTGAAGGGTCTGGCCACGTATCGTCCGAACAACGTGCTCGGCGCGGTCCTGTCGGTCACGCCAACCGCCGAGCAGAAGCAGCCGCAGGACGTCGAACTCTCCGACGCCAACCGCCGCCTGATGATCAAGAGCCTGCCAGCACCGGTGCTGTCCAGCCTGCGCTGGCCAGGTCGTCCGGATCTGCCGGACGGCAACATGGCCTGGACCTACATGCTCGGCACGCCGCAGGGTGAATTCGCCCTCTTCGTCGGCCACATCGAATCCAACGGTGCGGGCAACTTCCCCTTCGAGGTATGGGTGAATGGTGCAGACCAGCCCCGCGGCCTCGGTGCGGTCGCCAAGACCCTGTCGATGGACATGCGCGCCAACGACCGCGGCTGGCTCGAGCTCAAGCTCGAGACGCTCGCCCGTACCATCGGCGAAAAGTCCTTCGACATGCCATTCCCGCCCCACGGCGAAAAGAAGATGTTCCCGGGCGTGGTTTCCGCGTTCGCTCAGGTCGTGCGCTACCGCTGCGAGAAGCTCGGCGCGCTGGAAGCCGAAGGCGCCACACCGGTGCTCGACACCTTGTTCAGCCTGCAGGAGCCCAAGACCGGCACCGACGGCACCCTGTCCTGGACGGTGGACATCGCCAACCCGGCCACCGGCGAGGATTTCGTCCTCGGCCTCAAGGAAATCACGCTGCCCGACGGCGTCACCCGCCCGTACTCGGTGTGGCTGTCCGGCAACTACCCGCGGGCCCTCGACGGTCTGACCCGCATCCTTTCGCTCGACATGCGGGTGATGGATCCGGCCTGGATCGGCATGAAGCTGCGCAAGCTGCTGAGCTATCCGGAGCCCCTGGGCGACTTCATGGCCTTCGTGCCGGGCACCAAGCGCCAGCAGAACTTCCCGAGCACGGTCGCCTACATGGCCCGCCTCATCATCCACCGCTACGCGATGCTCGGCGTACTGGACGAGAACGGCTACCCCACCCGCGAAATGGGCATTCTCGAAGCCCCGCACAAGGACAGTGACCCGGTCGTCATGCAGGGTTCGCTGTGCACCGAGTGTGGCAACTACTCGGTGATCCGCAAGGACGGCTGCGACTTCTGCACCGCCTGCGGTGCGGTGGGCACCTGCGGGTAAGCGACTGCGGCGGAAGCTGGCGTCAGCGCCGGCTCCCGCCGCATGACGCATACGGATCAGACTGAATGCCTCGCAGAACATGCGGGTACGGCGCGAACCTCATTGGCGGCCGCGCCGAACAACAGGATGCCTACGCATGCCTGTCAAGCAAGAATGGCAAGAATCACTTGCTGGTCGTGGCCGATGGCATGGGTGGCCACCAGGACGGCACGAAGGCCTCTGAAACGGTCATTGCAGTAGCGCGAGACCTCTGGCGCCATCACAAAGAGGCGCCGACGGACCCCCATGGATTCCTGGAGACATTGTGCCAGGATGCCCACGCTCAGATACGCAGCTTGTGGACTGACGAAAAAGCCGGTCCGATGTCGACCATTGCTGCCTTGGTCGTCACGCCTGCTGGTGCATGGTGGGCGCATGTTGGTGACACAAGGCTATACGCGTTGCGAAACGGCAGGCCAGTCTTCCGCACAGACGATCACACTCCACTGACCAGTCTCGTATTGAGCGGGAGCTTGACCGACGAAGAGCGAAAGACGCACCCGGATCAGAACAAACTGCTTCGCGCACTGGGCAGCACGGCAGTCCCGAAGGTGACGCATGGCAAGATCGCCATGACACCCGACACCGGCTTTCTGCTGTGTACGGATGGATTCTGGAGCGCCATCGATGACCGCGAGTTGCCGGCCCTGTTCGAGTCCGCAGACCCACAGCTCGCGTGCCAGACCTACGCTGAACTGGCTACCAAACGCGGAGGCGAGCATGCGGATAATGTGACGGTCGCCCTGTTCACCAAGCGCCACGCCACGGCCTCCACCTTCAGAACCTACTGGCCCATTGTGCTGGCGATACTGATCTCCCTCACTCTACTGAGCACACTCGTATTCCGATGACCTGCGACTTGAAAACCCTGCGCTGTCTCGCCGCCGTCTCGGCGCTGATCCTGGCCGGATGCCAAACGCTCCCCACCGACGAGCAGGCACACCCGGAAACACCAGAAACCATCGAGACTTCGAGCATTGCACAACCCGAATCCTCTCAACCGGCCCTATCCTTCAGGGAGCTGGTCGACCTGATTCAGGACGGACGCTACGACGAAGCCAGTAATGGATTGCATGCGCTGCTCGAGCGCGAGCCCCGCAACAGAGCGGCCCGGCACCTGCTGACACAGCTCGAGGCGGATCCAGTCGAACTGCTCGGACCGGACTACAGGCTCCACGAGGTACAAAGAGGCGAAACGTTGGGGGAACTCGCGGCCAGACATCTGGGAGACCAGTCCCTTTTCGTCGCTTTGGCTCGCTACAACAAACTTGAACGCCCGCGCCTGCTTCGCGCCGGACAAAGCATCAAACTGCCGACCCGCCTTGCGCCGCCAATCGAGCCTGCGGATGCACGACCTCTTGCTCAACCGTCGCCATCCGGTGCTGCTCCGGAACCGACACTCGACACGACCTCGCCTGAATCGACGCCTGCGGACAGCGTCATCGATCAGGCGCAAGTTGCCGAATATCACGAAGCCGCGATCATCCTCTTTCGCAACCAGCAACTCGACGAAGCCATAGCGCTTTGGGATCAGGTACTTGCAATCGCACCCGATTTCGCACCGGCTCAAGGCTATCGAACACGAGCACTGGAACTCAAACGTCGGCTCGGCGACCTCGAGCAGAGGCCTTGAGCAAAGGGACGACGTTCTGCTCGGTTTGGTCGATGGAGTCCGCGATCTCGGTCACATCAACCGTACCTTCCATGATGGTCTCGTCGGGCGGCAAGAGCGCGTCCGAGCGTGCCGATAGCGATCGCGCCTCCAAGGAATCGGCCATGGCGTTGTATGCAGCGAATACTCTTTCGAACTCATCGTTGCGACGCGCCCGGATTCGCGTCTCATAGGAGCCACGGCTAATCTGGATCAACGCCCCGCGCAATAATTCAATCGGTTGCGCGAACCGGCGACCCAATACGTAAGACCCGACGATCACCGCAACGAGTGTGACCAGAAGCACGGCCACAAGCGCGCTCAAGGTCGTCTTGTTGGCAGCGACCAGTGCATCGGTCGACAGCCCCACCCGAAGCAATCCGAGTTCGTGGTGCTGGAAAAGCACCGGTGACTCGAAGACCAGGATTGGCTGCCCGGAAGCCCCATCGACGCGCCGGACGACTTGGGCATCACGCTCAAGCAAAACTGCGCTCTCCCCGAATGCGGGACGCAACTCACCAATCAGCGCCGGTTCATTGGCCGCCACGACCCTTCCTCGCTGATCGCTGACCGAAAGGTGGACCACCTCACTGGTCCGCGCGATCTCGTCTACCAACACCTGGACTGCGACGTAATCCTGCAGCAAGAGGTCCTCTGCAGTCTCGCCAGCCAGCATGCCGGAAATAGTGAGCCCATAATCGAAAGCGAGGCTGTTCATCGCCTCATTCTGGCGTTGATAAACAAACCCGAGACCCAGCGCGACAGTCAGCGTCACGATCAAGCCCATTACTGCAGCCCAACGAAGGCGAATCGGGATAATCCGCCGGCCTGTCCAACTGCGCTCTCGTTCCGCCAGTTCTGCATCGATTCGCTCAAGCTCGACAAAGAGCTCGCGTCCTGTCTGAAATCGATCAGCGGGGTCGCGCGCAAGCAAGGTCAGCACGAGCTCAACAAGCGCATCCGGTGTCGCGGGGTTGATCGGCCTAAGTGGCCTCAGGTCACCACTCACGATCAGCTTGATTAACTCGTTGATGTCTTCGTGCTCGAACGGCCTTCTGCCTGACAGCATCCAGTAGAGCAACACGCCCAGCGCATACAGGTCCGCGCGACCATCGACACGCGTGCGTTTGAGTTGCTCCGGCGACATATAGCTTGGCGTGCCCGCGACCATGGTACTGCTTCGACAGTCCCTCTCCTTACGCAGCCTCGCAATGCCAAAATCCATCAGCTTCACATTGCCGCCCTCGTTGAGAACGCTGACGTTCTCGGGCTTGATGTCTCGGTGGACAACGCCTCGTCTGTGCGCATAATCAAGCGCGTCGGCGAGCTGCATGGCGATCCTGAGCACCATCCGCGATGGCAAAGGGCCATTGCGCTCGACGAAAGTCGCCAGCGTCGGCCCCTCCAGAAGCTCCATCGCGATGAAGGGTGTGCCATCGGCAATCCCGATATCGAAGATGGTCACAATTGCCGGGTGACTGAGCGTACCGGCAGCGCGAGCCTCGGTCAGAAAGCGGCTACGGTAGCCCTTGTCGTCGATGAACTCGTCCCGCAGCGTCTTGAGGGCGATCTCGCGCTTGAGACGCGGATCGTAGCCGCGGTGTATTACAGACATCGCGCCCCGCCCAATCTCGCCACGCAGCGAGTACCGGCCCAGCGTCGATTCCATTTTCACCCCGTTCAGAGAGCCATCACCACTGCCAGAGCGGCAGCGATAATTGCGACCGCACCGAGCCAGACCCAGGTCAAGTTACGCTCGCGGGCATCGCCGCTACCAGCCCTCGCCGCTCCCCGGAAGACGAACTCGGCCCGCCCGAAACGCACCCGATCCCCGTCGGACAACACCGTGTCATGCGTCTTGCGCTCGTTTACGAAGCTGCCATTCGTTGATAGCACGTTCATCAAGCGATAGGCCCCGTCGTCGAACAGGATCCAGGCGTGGTGAGAGGACACACTATTGTCAGGAAGGACGATGTCATTGCCTGGGTGTCTCCCAACTGTGGTCTTGGAGCCCAGAAGCGCGAAGCGTTGCCCCTCAAACGGCGAGGCCACACCTACAAGCGCCGCGCGATCCACATCCCCCTCCCGATCGACCGAGGGAGAAACGATCTCCGCATCAATGAAGCCCGTATCGAGCAGCGTAGTCCCCTGCGGACCACCGGCTCGCTCCCCCTCTGGCTCCTTCTTGCTCTTTGTCTCTGGATTCATCAAGTAACAACAAGCTGGTTGGTGCCGCCAAGTATGCCCTTTCAACGCGCACACCACAACGCGGTGAACGTCCCCTCCTCAGGCAACCCTTCCTGAACACAGGCAATCCTGAATCGGGCACAAGAACCCGACTGGGACAGCGCGCGGTCTGAGGCAACGTCTCGCGCCAGGGTTTCAGGTTGCGTGAGGTGCAACGCGACAGGACGCCAGCTCCCAACGTAGCGCCCAGGCTTTCGCACACTAGCATACAAGCGCTCAAATATGCCTATGCCCTAGTCCATATAGCTATTTGCATGGCTTTGGCATATCCTACTTCTCCGTTCGACCCTGTCGCAACCTGAGATCGCACTCTGTGCGTACCGTTTGATATCTCCCGGAGCAACTCATGACACACCCCCACCTTCGTTCGAACCGTATGCAGCGCGGACAAGGCATGACCGAGTACATCATCATCGTCGCGATGATCGCCATCTCGGCAATCGCCGTGTATCAGTATTTCGGACAGACCGTTCGCAACCAGACCGCGGCGATTGCCCAGGAACTCTCTGGTCAGGACGGCACAGCCGCAAAAGATGCTGCGCAAGACGCGGCCGACAATGCCAGCACAGCCGGCGACACCAAGCAGACGCTAGACAGCTACGTCAACCAGGCAGGCAAGTAAGCAAGCAAGGATCTTGATCCCTCGGTCTTAACGCTACGGGGGATCAATACTCATCCGGACAATGCAAAGACACAGCTTCGCCCCCCAATCAGGTCAGGTTCTTCCGCTTGCGATGGTTCTGCTCGTCGCGGTTGCGGCAACCGTGTTCTACCTGTTCAACAGCGGCCAGCTCGTTCAGGAGAAGCTGCGCCTGACCAACACCGCAGACGCAGTCGCCTATAGCGCAGGCGTGTTCGAAGCGCGTGTGCTGAACTACGACGCCTACACCAACCGCGCCATCATCGCCAATCAGATAGCCATCGGCCAGGCCGTGGGACTCGCGTCGTGGTCCAAATACATGGGTACCGCCGCCGACAACATCGGCCCGTACCTCTACCTGATCCCCTACGTCGGCGCAGCACTCAAGGCGGCCATGGATTACGTGGCGTCCATCATGGATGTCTTCACGCCGGCGCTCGCGGCGACCCTGCCAATGCATGACGCGGCCATACAGGCACTCGCACTGTCACAGCAGGTCATGCACGGCCCCGGCGATTCCGTCGCACTCGCCAATCGACTGGTCGTCATGCGTCGTGTGGCCGGCGAAAACGATCCGGAAGCTGTCGTCGATCCGATCCCCATTTCCGATGATTTCTCAGGCTTCACCCGCGACTATTCCACCCGCGAAGACAGGCGGCGCATGGGACAACTTGTGCACGACAGTCGCGAGTCCTTTCTGCGCAGCCGGAATTGGGACTTCGGGCTCGTCATCCTCTGCAACGGCATCCAACTTCGCAAACGCGGCAGCACCGAACTCATCGACCTCGTAGATGGCTGGAAGTCCATGGACACCCTCTCGGCTCATCGCTATCGGATACGGCGCTGGCGCTGCCGGCGGAGCGAGACCCCAATCGGCTATGGCACCGCATTCTCGCAGGACGGATTGGCAGATAGCGCCTACACGTACTCAGGATCTCGCACGCGCAACCCCAGGGCCAGCTCACGGGCAGACTCTTCGGACGGCATCGCTTCCGGTTTCGACCCGGCCCCGGCAACGCTGGGCGGTGGAGCAATTCCCACCTTCCGAGAATTGTCCGACCAAGCCCTGTCCATGGACGACCCAGTCACCGGACTCACCATCCGCGTAACCAAGACCGCGGGCACTCAGCGCTTCTCTGGCGGCTCGAGCATCATCCAGCCCCAAGGCCGACTCGATCTATACGACGGCGCCCTCTCCGGCAACCAGAGCGCCGCCCTCTCTCGAGTCGAGGTGTTCTTCGAACGTCCGGACGCCGGAAACGCCCGCCACCCCGGCCGCACCGAACTCGGAAGCCTGTTCAACCCCTACTGGCAAGTGCGACTCGCACCGGTATCGGCTGCTGAACGTGCTCAAGCCCAGGCTCGTCAGGGCAGTCTTCAGCTTCAATAACACTCAACCCCACACCCATGCATTCTTCACGGACACCATCGAAAGTCACTCCGTTCCTGCTCGCCGTCTTGTCCATCACAAGCCTGACCCTGGGGTCGGCTGGATCCCACGCTGCCGACCGCATCGCGGGCGGTTTCGAAATCGTGCGCCAGGGTTCGTCACCGCACGCTCGCGATTTTGCAGTCATGCTTGTCAAGGGCACTCCGGCGCAGTGCGAGCTTCTGGGCCGCCCCTTCCAACTTGTCGGAGATCCGGCGACCGTCGGCAATTTCGAGGTCATCGAATATCACCACCCCGGGCTGCAGAAGTCACGAATCACCAAACGCACCGCTGAACTGGTCACCACCGCAGTTTGCCGTCTCGAGGTATTGCAGCGCGAAGCGACAGTGATCACGCATCACGAGCCACGCAGTCGCACGGTCCATACACGCGAGGTCAATCCTGTCACCGGTCCCCAGCCTTGGTCCAGCCGCAACCAACCACCGCTGGGTAGAGCGTCGCTCGAGTTGATCAGGCAGGCGTTCTCACTTCAATCGCTCGAAGCTGTCGAACTGAGGGGCGGCTCACACTCGATCGCAACCGCACCGGATCTTCCCGAAACGGAAATCGCTGGCCGCAAGTGTCGCTGGATCACGCTCGTCCCGCCTCCGGCAGAGGGTCGCCTATGCCTTATGCCCGAAGGTATCGGCATGCCCATCAACGAAGCACTGAGCGCCGAAATGATCGGCGCGGGCAGCGACGGCCCAGCCGTGCTGCTTCGTGACGAAGTCGTCTCCTTCCGGGGTCCGATCGCGTTGTCGAGCACACTCTTCGAGCCGGAAGACAAACCGCTGGCCATCGACTCGGCCAAGCTCCCCAACGCCACGACCGACTGGTGTCGTGAGCAGGCCGCCCGCACCGGCACCGACCCTTGCGCGCACGACGGCCCCGATCAAATCACGGACCACTTCGACGCACTAATCGACGAATGGTGCGCCTACGAAACCGAGCGAATTGGTCACAACCCCTGCGCCGAAGGTCCAGGCGCCTACTCGGACACGCGCGTCATGCGGGCGATGACCGACTGGTGCGCGCACGAGGCAGCCCGAACCGGAGTCAATCGCTGCGAAGAGTTCGACGATGACGATGACTGACCGTAACCGCACCCGCGGCCAGTCTACGGTCGAGTTTCTCGTACTCGCACTCGTGCTCGTACCACTGTTCCTGATCGTACCCATGATCGGCAAGTATCTCGATCTCGCACAGACCACCGCGGTCGCAAGCCGCTACGTGGCCTTCGAGGGCGCGGTTCATCACGGCTCGAGTCTGCACGGCTGGAAGTCGGGTGCAGCACTCGCCGACGAGGTACGCCGGCGCTTCTTCAGCAACTCCGACGCGCCGGTCAAGGCTGGCGACATCGCCGGCGATTTCAACGCCCATCGCAACCCCCTGTGGTTCGACCACCGCGGCGATCCGCTGCTGCCGGCATTCGCTTCGAACGTCGCGATCACGAGCCAGCGTCAGGCTCTGTCTCAGCCCCTTGGCACGCTGTTCGCGTCGAGCTTCGGTCTGGACAACCGCAATCTGCACACCGGTCGCGTAAGGGTGGATGTGGCCGACGTCGCGGGGCTCATACCCTTCGATTCACTCGGTTTGTCGATGGAGCGCCACACCGTGGTGCTGGTTGACGGCTGGGGCGCATCCGGTCCAGCTGCAGTGCGCTCGGCAGTCCGCAACGACGGCTGGAACATCGCCGGACCTTTCCCCTATCGCTATCTGGAGACCCTGGTGACGCCGATCAAACCCTTCGTTTCGGTACTCGAAGGTTCCAGTCCGCCCAACATTGGGCGTGTCGATCCCGACTACGTGCCCGCCGACAGAATACGATGAGCCGAAAACACCTGCTCATCGTCGCACTGGCCCTGATGCCCGCCATCGCCACGGGCGGTCAATGGCCGTCGGTCGAACACCCTCGCGACGCCCTGATCCAGAGCATCGGCGAACAGATTCGGCTCAACGGCATCCCGATGCAGATGACGCGTGCAGTCTCCGCCAAACCCATCGATGAGCTGACCGCTCACTACCGCAGCGTACTCGGCGGCCGGGTCGCAATGTCCGACATAGCGTCGTCAACCGTGTTGTCGCAGTCACGCGGCGACCACTTCATCACCGTCACGCTGCAGCCGCTCGGCGAGGGCTTGGTCGAGGCACTCGTATCCGTCGCCGATATGCCCGCAGCACGCGAAGCAGCCAATCGACCCTTTGGTTTCCTGCTGCCCGGAGGGTCGGAGTTGCTTTCCGACATGGAGTCGATCGACGGCAAGACAAATTCCCGCCAGCTCGTCGTCTTGAACGCGCACGGACTCGGCACCAACCTCGATCACTTCGTCGACACGCTCTCCGAACGAGGACTCAGGCCCGACGGCGCACCTTTGCTGGAGTCGGACGATGCCCTGGTGCAACGCTTCGAAGGCCCCACCGGCGAAGCCAAGCTCGTACTCGTGCGTCGCGACCAGACCACCAGTGCAGTGCTTACCCTCATCTCCAGAGGCCTATGAAAACCTTTCGCACTCGCCCCTTACGCGGCCAGGCTATGACTGAATACCTCGTGGCCCTGCTCGTCCTGATGATGCTCGTCGGCGTCTCATTCGCCGGCGAAGCCCCGATCGTCGACACCTTTCTCAACGCCGTGCGCACCGCCTTCAACCGGCACAGCGCCTTCATGTCCCTACCGCTATGACCACGAACACTCAAGCACCGCCCCGACCACGCAAGAACTGGCTCGTCCTTCTCGTCGCGCTGATCCTCGGGGGCCTGGCTGCCTGGGCCGCCAGCAACTACCTGTCGCAAAGGATGGCAGAAATCGAGGCACGCGCCCAACAGACCGACACCGTACAAGTCGTCGTTGCCAAGTCCAACCTGTCCCGCGGCGCCCAGATCACCCCAGACACGGTCGCAGTGCGCGAAGTGCCGAGAGAGTGGGTCCACTCCGGCGCCATCACGCCGGATCAATACAGTCGGGCGGAGGGTGGCACCCTGGCCTACCCTGCCTCGGCCGGCGAACCCATTATCTGGGCGCAGTTGGAGGGGCGTCGCGCACCCACTTTCTCGGCCAGGCTGCAGGCGGGTCAGCGCGCGGTCACCGTTCCGGTCGATGAGATCAGTTCATTGTCCGGCATGGTCGAACCCGGCGACCTCATCGACATCGTCGTCTCGGTGCGCAACGACAACCGCAATTTCACCTTTGCCCTTCTCCAAAGTGTGCCGGTGCTCGCAACCGGCAGTCGTGTAAACCTCGACGAGCGTGATGCCGACGGACGCCCGCGCTCTTACACCACCATCACGCTCGACACCACGCCGGAAGACGCCAAACGCATTATCGCCGCGCGCGAAATCGGACGCGTCACCGCACTTTTGCGAGCCCCTGGTGACCTCGCAACGGTGTCTGCCGAGATCGCCGAGGCACGCTCGCTTCTCGGGCTACCAAGCACAAATGGCGGCGGCATCAGCTCGGTGCCCGTGATCTACGGCGGCGGACCGATCACCAACGGTCTGCACATGATGTCACGCAATGGAGACGAGACGGATTAAGCGCCTCCACTCCCTTCGATATTTTGCCAATCCATAGTTGCCCAACAAAAAAAAACGATGCGACACCTCAAAACCACTCTTCTGCTTCTACTCCTTGTCGGTCTGCTGCCCTCGGCGCTTGCCACCAATTTCGTCGAGCTCACCATGTTCGAAGGCGAGACCCGGGTCATTGCCGAGCCGAACGCAGGACGACTTGCCGTCGGCAATGGTCAGGTGCTCTCCGCCGCGGTGCTCGACGACCGCGAAATCCTGCTCATTGCCAACCAGACCGGCGTTTCATCACTTCACATCTGGAGCGCCGACGGGCACAACCGGCGGATCAAGATCACCGTCGTCCCATCCGACACACCACGAGTCAATCGCGAGATCGCCGCCTTCCTGCAAGGCATTCCGAATGCCCGCAGCACCGTGATCGGCGACAAGATCGTGGTTGAGGGCGACAACCTCAGCAACAGCGACCAGGCCCGCAT
>NZ_WTVM01000290.1 GCF_012910885.1 Azoarcus taiwanensis
ACATTGGTTGACCACCGCGTCTAGGAGCACAGGCCGCAGTTCGGTAGCTTTGGATAGAACAGACATGGATGGGATATCCGGGGAAAGAATTGATGGACCCCTCGTCGAGAGGACGGGAGGCCGTATGGCGGTCAGTACTGAGCAGACTTCTGGCCGGACAGGCATCGCACGCGGATGCGCCGCCAGTTCCCGTCGTCGATCAACCGTTCCAGCGTCTCGCCAAGCGCATCGAAAGACACCTCATCGACCCGTTCGACGAGCTCGCCGTCGCGGTGCAGTTCCAGCGCGTACAGATCGAGCCCGCGCTCGTACAGCACGGTGACGCGTCCCTGGAACTTCGCCGTGACCACCGTGAAGCCAATGGCCGGCGGCGTCGCGATGATGTCCTCGGGCAGCGGATCGACCCAGGTGAAGTTCCGCGCGCCGGCATCCACCAGCAGGTGGGTGATGCGCCGGTAGCCGTCGGGCGCGGGCAACTGTTCCATCTGCTGGATCAGCTCCTGCAGCTCGGGGCAGCGAGGCTCGGGGATCGGCAGCTTCGCCGGTGCGGAACCGAGCACGAACCGCTGCACCGTGTACGGC
>NZ_WTVM01000291.1 GCF_012910885.1 Azoarcus taiwanensis
AGATAAATCTGTAATACCACTTACACGACGAGAGTGACGTAATACAACTGAATCAAACCAACCTACACGACGTGGACGTCCTGTTGTTGTACCGTATTCACGACCAACTTCTCTAATATGATGTCCATCTTCATCGAATAATTCAGTAGGGAATGGACCATCACCAACACGTGATGTATAAGCTTTACATACACCAATTACCTTTGAAACGAATGTAGGACCTACACCTGTACCAACAGTGACGTTACCTGCAATTGGATTACTTGATGTAACGAATGGATATGTACCATGGTCGATATCTAACATTACACCTTGCGCACCTTCGAAAAGTACCTTTTCATCTGCTACAAATGCATCGTCTAAGATTTTTGATGTGTCTGTTACAAATTCTTTTAGACGTTGACCTGCTGCATAATATTCTTCAAAGATATCATCAAATGATGGACATGTTTCGTTAAACATACCTTTGAAATATGCTTGTTTATATTCAATGTTTGATTTTAATAATCTTTCGAATGTTTCTTTTTCAAGTAAATCTGCCATACGAATACCGATACGTTGAACTTTGTCTACATA
>NZ_WTVM01000292.1 GCF_012910885.1 Azoarcus taiwanensis
GCCCTGCTGGCTGATTGGCACTGCAAGTTCGACGATGACCGGGCCACCGCCCGCCTCCAGTCGCACCTGTGCTTCGACCTCCCACACCGCACGTTGCTCGCCTGGTGTGAACGGCACTTCATACTGGATATGGCGGTGAACAGAGAGCCCGATGCCGATGAACATCAGGAGCGCTACGACGATATAGAAGGGTTTGCGCGACACGGCTTATTCCTCGTCGCTCTCTTCGTCAGACTGGTCTCGCACGGCGCGCGCAGCCGACTCTCCGCCGGGGAATTCCGGCCGCGGGTGAACAAAGGTCCGGCTCACGTCGACCAGTACCAAGTCCATCATGAACCGCCTTCCGAGCAAGACCGGATGCGTGAGCCGGGTGCGGTCATTGACGGTGAACTCCACCTGCTGCTCCATCGGGCCGAGCGTGATTGGCAGACTGATCACCGGCCGCCGCTCCACGCCGGTTGCCTGCACGATGCGGACATAACGGCGCACCGGCAACTCGAACCAGGTCTCACGCGCAGTTTGAACCGCCACGTCCTCGCGAGTCAGCCCCAGAC
>NZ_WTVM01000293.1 GCF_012910885.1 Azoarcus taiwanensis
CAGGCCCACTGCGATCATCGCGCTCAGGGCCAAATTTCTAAGCAGGCTAAACACGGGGAGTACTCCCAATAGACCGAGGCGCGGACTTACTCACATTTCTGAGCGGCGAAATACGCAGCGAGGCCAGCCAGATCCTCGTCTTCGTAAATCATGACCTGCGGGGCCATCTCGGGGTCATCACGCTGCCCGTCGCGGAAGGCGAGCATGGACTTCAGCAGATACTCTTCATGCTGGCCGCACAGGCGCGGATACTTGGGAATGGTGCTGTTACCGCCAGCGCCGTGACAGGCCACACAGCGGGGTGCGAGCTCCTCGCCCTTGGCGATGTCTGCGGCAACCGCCGACGAGGCGCCGAATGTGAAGACGGTCGGCAACCACTCGGCCGCCTGGGCGGCCGGCAGACTCAGGCCCACTGCGATCATCGCGCTCAGGGCCAAATTTCTAAGCAGGCTAAACACGGGGAGTACTCCCAATAGACCGAGGCGCGGACTTACTCACATTTCTGAGCGGCGAAATACGCAGCGAGGCCAG
>NZ_WTVM01000294.1 GCF_012910885.1 Azoarcus taiwanensis
CCGCAATCCGGCGCAGGTCAATGCAACAACACGCGTTCCGATCTCGCTCGCTCCCCGGCATTGCAGATGAGGAGCGCGATCGGCGTACCCCACACCGCTCGGCACCTAGCGCGGCAGCACCGAAACGCCGCGCTCATCCGCCCAACGTGCGCGCCGGTACGCCGACGGCAGTCGCTAACGGTGGCACGCTCTTGAGGACGACACTGCCGGCCCCCACTGTGGCGCCGCGGCCAATCTCGATGTTTCCCAGGACCGTGGCATTCGCTGAGAGAAGAGCGCCATCGCGAATCTTCGGGTGACGATCGCCCCGGCCCTTCCCCGTGCCTCCCAGGGTCACGTGCTGGAGGATCGACACGTCGTCGCCGACCATTGCCGTTTCACCAATCACGATACCGGTGCCGTGATCGATGAATACGCGACGCCCCATCGAGACCGCTGGGTGAATGTCGACACTGAACACCTCCGAGACTCGGCTTTGCACGATCCGTGCCGCAGGGCGTCGCCCCTGGC
>NZ_WTVM01000295.1 GCF_012910885.1 Azoarcus taiwanensis
GGCATGGAGGGCGGGCACTTCTGCGCGGGTTCGACCATTGCGAATCTGACCGCGATCTGGGCCGCACGTGATGCCGCGGGTGTGAAGAAGGTAGTCACCTCTCAGGCCGCGCATCTGAGCGTCGAGAAGGCGTGTCGGCTGTTGGGCCTCGAGTGTGTGAAGGTGGCGCTCGACGAGCGGGGGCGGCTGGACCGCGAGCAACTGCCGAACCTCGACGAGGCCTGCCTGGTTCTCACCGCTGGCACCACGGCCACGGGGGCGATCGACCCGCTGGAGCTGGCCGGGGAGGCGAAGTGGACACACGTCGATGCGGCCTGGGCGGGTCCGCTGCGGCTGAGTCGCACCCACTCCGTACGACTCGACGGTATCGAAGCCGCCGATTCGGTGGCGGTGTCCGCCCACAAATGGCTCTTCCAGCCCAAGGATTCGGCCTTGGTGATGTTCCGCGACCTGGAACGTGCGAATGCGGCGGTCAGCTTCGGGGGAGGGTATCT
>NZ_WTVM01000296.1 GCF_012910885.1 Azoarcus taiwanensis
AAGCAAGGCATCGTTGTTGCCGTAGATCGTCAAGTAATCGTCATCGTGTTCGATGATGAGCAGATTGCCATAACCTCTCAGCCAGTCGGAGAAGACCACTTCTCCGGGGGCGACGGCGACGACTTGCTCTCCTTCCCTCGCACGAATGAAGATTCCCCGCCACCGGGTGCCACCTTCCGCTCTTGGAGCACCAAAACGCCCGATGAGTTCGCCACGTACCGGAAAACCGATATTGCCGCGCAGTTGCGAAAACCGAATGCCGGTCGGCGTCGGTCCCGCGGTGTCACGCGCCACCCCACGAACCGGCTCGGCTGACCGCGCAGGTTGCGCAACCGTCGGCGCCGGCGAAGTCGGCGCGCGTGCAGCCGCGGCGGCGGCTGCTTCCCTTGCCGCCAGCAATTGCCTGCGAGCCGCTTCGCGTGCCGCAGCAGCAGCCGCAAGCGCCTCCACCACCTCACCGAGCTGCGCCTCCGATTGA
>NZ_WTVM01000297.1 GCF_012910885.1 Azoarcus taiwanensis
ATTATGGGATGCAATGGGATACGAACGTGTTAAAACACGTATGGAAGACGAACTTGGAGACTTACCACAATGGATTAGTGATTTAGATGGTGGCTTTTATAAACAAGATGAGACCATTGAATATGCAACACCTATTTCTCACTTCGTAAAAGATGAAATTTGGGATAAAGGTGATGCCAAACTTTCCGTAACTAATGATGATCAACTGTTACTGAACTTACAAAGTAAAAATAATGTCATTACCGATGAATTCAACGATGCGTTAGTTGATGCGATTGATTTACTGGAAAATGACCATTACACAAGTATGGTTATTTATGCAGATGGTAACAATTTCAGTGTGGGTGCTAACCTTTTCTTAATGAAAAAGGCGCATGAAGACGGTCTTGTAGATGATGTCGTTGCACAATCAATTGATAAATTACATTATAGCTTTAATCGTTTGAAGTATAGTTTGAAACCAGTAGTCACAGC
>NZ_WTVM01000298.1 GCF_012910885.1 Azoarcus taiwanensis
CTTCTTTAAAAAGTAGGTACATTAGTCTTTAACACAAACAAAAAAGGAGGAACATTACATTCCTCCTCAACCTTTATTACTCATACTATAATTCAATTTTAACGTCTTCGTCCATTTGGGCTTCAAATTCATCTAGTAGTGCTCGTGCTTCTGCAATTGATTGTGTGTTCATCAATTGATGGCGAAGTTCGCTAGCGCCTCTTATGCCACGCACATAGATTTTAAAGAATCTACGCAAGCTCTTGAATTGTCGTATTTCATCTTTTTCATATTTGTTAAACAATGATAGATGCAATCTCAACAGATTTAATAGTTCTTTGCTTGTGTGTTCGCGTGGTTCTTTTTCAAAAGCGAATGGATTGTGGAAAATGCCTCTACCAATCATGATGCCATCAATACCATATTTTTCTGCAAGTTCAAGTCCTGTTTTTCTATCGGGAATATCACCGTTAATTGTTAACAATGTATTTGG
>NZ_WTVM01000299.1 GCF_012910885.1 Azoarcus taiwanensis
CTGGCGCGAAATGGCCGTCAGCTCATTACGCAAGGCATCGGCGCTCAGCATCGCGCACGGCAGCGACCCAAGACCCCCGGCATTGGACACCGCGACCGTCAGCGCATGCCCCTGCACCCCCGCCATCGGGGCCTGAGTAATCGGCAGCTCGATGCCGAGAAGTTTCGTCAAGCGCATCGGTATATCTCCAGGATCGCTGAGCCTCTGGCTTGGATAACCGACGTGCGAGGCTCACGAGATGGCATGAGAGTTTGCGCTCAAGCCCACAGGAACAAGCCCACCGCCAGACAAGACAGGCCAGCCCAAACCGCCCGATTGTAGTCCCGCAAATGCCGGCTGTTGAAACCCTCGAAGGGTGCGATTGCAACGAGGGTATCGAAAACCAGCAGAGGCTTGCCGACGAACATCAGTGCAAGACCCAACTCGGCGACCAAGCCGCCCCCGTCTGCGCCTCTAGCCCACGA
>NZ_WTVM01000029.1 GCF_012910885.1 Azoarcus taiwanensis
TGCAGAACCCCTACAGCATCGCCACGCCGATCACGCAACTGCATCCGCACAACCCGGTGATCGTGCATCCGGACGATGCCGCGGCGGTCGGACTCGTGTCGGGCGACACCGCATGGCTGGCGACTCCGGGCGGTCGCGCGCGTTGCACGGTGGTGGTTCATCACGGCGTCATGCGGGGCGTGATCGCGGTGGAGCACGGATTCGGCCACCGGGAACTCGGCGCCCGTGCGCACCGCATCGGTCAGAACACTCAGCCTTCTCGCCCGGAGCTGGCGGCGGGGGTGAACCTCAATGATGTGGGACTGACCGACCCGACCCGCGGTGACCGCGCGACCTGGGTCGATACCGTCTCTGGCGCCTCGGTGCGAAATGGACTGCCTGCGAAACTTATGCGCATATGAGCAGTCGTTAGAAATGCATGTGAAGCCTTTTCGCCCCGCCACGCGCGGGGCTTTCTTTTGAGGCGACCCTTTGTCGGGACCTCAATCAAGCGCGTTCGGATCGGCCTTCAGCATGAGCCGCGCGAGCTCCGCGGCGCTGCCGAGCTCTGTTTTCTCCATCACGTGCTGGCGGTGTACGTGCACCGTCTTCTCGCTGATGTCGAGCTGGCGAGCGACCAGTTTGTTCGGCAGGCCGAGCGCGACCAGGCGGGCGACTTCGCGCTCGCGCGGCGACAGGCGTTCGAGCAGTGCGCGGGCATCCTCGCGGCGGGACTCGGCCTCGCGCTCGGCGCTGCGTCGGCGTACCGCGTTGGCGACGGCGTCGATCAGGAGCTGATCCTTGAACGGTTTTTCCAGGAAGTCGCTGGCACCACGTTTCATGGCCTGCACCGCGAGCTCGACGTCACCATGGCCGGTCACGAAAACGATGGGTACGTTCCAGCCACGGACGTGCAACTGCTGTTGCAGTTCCAGGCCGCTCATCGTCGGCATGCGGATGTCGAGCACCAGACAGCCGATCGCTTCGGGCTCAGCGGGACAGGCGGCCAGAAAGTCCTCGGCCGATGCATGCGGCACCACCTGCCAACCGACCGACTCGAGAAGAAAGACCAGTGAGCGCCGAAAGGCGGTGTCGTCATCGATGACGTGAATCAGGTTCTCGGCGGCGTCATTCATGGTGAGGCAGTATAAGCGTGAAGATCATGCCGGGTCCGTCCGCTGCGGGCGTGGCCCGCAACCGACCACCATGCGCTTCGGCGATACGCTTGCAGATCGACAGACCGAGTCCGAGGCCGTCCGGCTTGGTGGTCAGAAAGGGTTCGAACAAACGCGCGCCGACGGCGGGATCCAGACCCGGGCCGTGGTCCCGCACGGAAATGCCTACTCCGTCGTCGTCGGTGTGCAGCGTGACATCGAGTCGACGACGCTCGGGTGGCAGATCCTGACTTGCGTCGTAGCCATTCTTGAGCAGGTTGAGGATGACCTGCTGGATCTGCAGCGCGTCGAGCTCGATCGCGAGCGACGGCGGCAGGCGGTCGTGCACCTCGACCTCGGGCGCCTGTGCCAGCATGCCGCGGAAAAGCGCTACCGTTTCGGCGACCACTTCGCCCGGTCGGCGGGGCGTGCGCTCGCCGACGCGCTTGCGAGCGAAGGTGCGGATGCCTGCGAGAATGCCGGCAGCGCGTTCGGCCTGCTGGACGATCTCGGTCGCCGCCTCGCGGGTGGCGGCCTCGGTCAGTCGATCGGCGTCAGCGCGGCGCACCAGGCTCTGCGCGTAGTTGCCGATCGCCGCCAGTGGCTGGTTGAGTTCGTGTGCGAGCGTGCCGGAGAGCTCACCGAGCACCGAAAGGCGTCCCATGTGTTCGGCCTGCTCCTGGTTGGCGCGCATGCGCGTCTCAATGGCATCCCGCGCAGCCAGGGCCTCGCGCAGCTCGCTGGTTCGCACATGCACCAGATGTTCGACCCGCACTGTGTACAGGACCCACGCGATGAGCATCGTCACCAGCACCGCGAGCGCCGGCCAGTAGCGCTCGGCGAGGCTCATCAGGGTGGGTGCGCGAAGATAGGCGTAAGGACCGATCTGCAGTTCGCGAAACATCTCGTGCACCGACTGGTAGTCGGCCGGCACCGCCCAGTGCGGTGCGGCGCTGGTCTCCGGGGTCGACAGCAGTGCGACCGCTACCGCCCGGGCGAGGGCGGGCGGAGTGTGACGCAGCGTAGCGATCGGCCAGTCGGGATAGAGCCGACTGGACACTGCGCAGCCCAGATCCGGATCGGGGCGGGGCGCTAGCACTTGCAGACGGTCGGCGTACTCCGGGCGTGACTCGAGAAGGCAGGCACGCACGAATCCGGCATCCACCGAACCGTTGGCGACCGCCTCCAGCACCCGGTCCATCGGGAAGCCGACTGATCGAAGTTCGCGAAAATCGCGTCGAGGGTCCAGCCCGAGCGCGTGCAGTTCCCGCCAGATCAGCTGAAACCCGCCGAAGGCCTCCGGGCTGACCACCGCAACGCGCAGCCCCCGCAGGTCGGCGAGCGTCCTCAGCTCGTCGCGTCCGGCGCGAACCACTACCGCGGAGCCGACACTCGCGGCCGGGCTCGGACCGATGCCGGATTCCAGTGTCAGGATCCGGCTTGCGCCGAGTTCTGCCTCGAGCTCCACGTAATGGCCGGGGTTGGTGATCAGGAAGTCGATCTCGCCACGTCGCGCGAGCTCGCGCATGCCGGCGTGATCGAGCGTGAGGATTTCGATCGTGTGGTCGGGCAGCGTGGCGCGCAGATGCGCGGCCATCGGCCCCCATTCCATCTCGGCGGCTTCGTCACCCAGATACGCGAGCACGCCGATGCGCACGGTGGACGCTTCCAGCGACCACGCGTTCGAACACGCCGTGAGGACGGTCAGACAGATCGCCAGCGTGCGGATCAGGCGGCCGGCAAACGGGAACGTCGGAGCGAAGCTCATGCCGTGGAAAGGATCGGACCGGGATGCTCATTGTAGCCTGCCGGCCCCAGGCACACGGCCAGGCGGTGACGGAAACCGTCAGCGCCTGGCGTAAAGCGGAGTCAGAACACCAGCACCTTGCGCTCCGCTTCAAGAATCGCCGCGCCCATGGCATCCGGGCGGGCCGGGGTCACGCCGTCGCGCAGCGCCTCGGCACTGTGGCCTGTGTTGGGCAGGTAGAGCGCGCAGACCGCTGCGGTAGCGCCTTTGCCGATCACCGCGCCGAGCAGTTGCGCCGGGGTCACGTCGTTTGGCTTCAAGGCTTCGCCCCCGGCGTCCCGCAGGGCGATGTCGCCGGCCTGATCGCATAGCAGCACGTGTACCTGGGCGCCCTGTTCCTGCATCTGGTTGGCAAGAACCAGCGCGATGCCCTGGGTCATGGTGCTGCCGGAGTTGAGGATGACCGTGACCGGCTGCGGAGCCTGGGCGTGGGCGGCACCGATGCCGAGCGCGAGTCCGAGGGCGATGAGGGTTTTCTTCATGAGTTGGCTCTCCTGTGGTTTGAGCGGACAGGCACGTCCGGGCCTGAATCCCACGCAAGTGACAGGCCAACCGGAGTCGATTTGCCGCAAGCTCAGTGCTGGTCAGCCATCGGCACCCTCTCGCACATCAGGCCCAGGCGTCTGACCGCTGCCATTGGTTTGCCAGATGACAGTGATCTGTCCCATATGGCAGTTATTCGGCACGCCCGGCAGTATTGATCGGTCCGGAATGGCGCGCCAATCGGCGTGCGCGCGATGTCCGGCGTTCTGGCACGGTTTTCGCGATCCTTCCGGTCATGGAATCCGATGATCGAAAATCCACCGCCCAGTCCGACACCGCCCTCGATGCCGACGCCTTGCGCTGGCTCGGGACCCTGGCCCGCCCGCAACACGGGTGGTTGCGTCTGGCGGTGCTCGCAGGGTTCATGCAGGCTCTGGCGACCATCGCCTTTTCCGCCGCGCTGGCGTGGCTGATTCATGGTCTCGCGGTCGGGGGCATGGCGCTGAAGGACATGCGGATTGCGCTTCTGGCAGTGCCGCTGAGCGTTCTGACGCGGGCTGCGATGGTCTTCCTGCGCGAAGAGGCGGGGATGCGCATCTCTCACGGAGTGCGCGACGATCTGCGCGCACGTCTGCTCGACCGGCTACACGCGCGGGGCCCGGCCTGGCAGGCGCGGCAGGCCGGTGGGGCGGTAGTCAGCCGCCTGCTCGAAGAGGTCGATGCGCTGGACGGGTATTTCGCCCGCTACCTGCCGCAACGCTGGCTTGCGGCACTGGTGCCGCTGGCGATCGTCGTCGTGGTGATACCGCTCAACTGGGTCGCCGGGCTCATCCTGCTCGCGACCGCACCCCTGATCCCCTTGTTCATGGCCATCGTGGGGCATGGTGCACGTACCCGTCAGCAGCATCAGTTCGAAGCGCTGGCGCGCATGAGTGGACAGTTTCTCGAAACCCTGCGCGGTCTGACCACGCTCCGCCTGATGGATGCCCACCGGCGGCAGGCGGTGGTCGTCGAACGCAGCGCGGACGCATTTCGAGCGCGCACGATGAGCGTGCTCCGCCTCGCGTTCCTGTCGGGTACGGTGCTCGAGTTCTTCGCGTCGCTGGCGATTGCGCTGAGTGCGGTGTATCTCGGTTTCGGATTGCTCGGCTATCTGGAGATCGGCTTCGGCGGCACATTGCCGACGCTGTTCGTGGCGCTGTTCATCCTGCTGCTCGCTCCCGAATTCTACCTGCCCTTGCGCGAACTCGGCACTCATTACCATGCCCGTGCCGAGGCACTGGCAGCGGCACGGTCGCTGTCGGAGTGGCTGGACGACGCCGAAGCTGAACCTTCTGCAGTGAGCGCTGGCGTTCTGCCCCCGCGCGACGGGGGTCCAGCCATCCGTATCGAAGGGCTCGGCTTCGCCCACCGCGAGGACGTGCCGGTTTTCGATGGTTTCTCGCTCGATATCGCCGCTGGCGAGTCGGTGGCGCTGACCGGTGCGAGCGGCAGCGGCAAGACAACGCTGCTGCGTCTGCTGCTCGCGCAACTGTTACCCGACCACGGCCGTATCCTGATTAACGGCACGCCGCTCGCCGCACTCGACCCGGTCGTCTGGCGCGAGCGGATCGGCTGGATGAGTCAGCATCCGAGGCTGATGGCGGCGAGTCTGGCTGATAACCTCAGGGTCGCTCGGCGCGATGCAAGCGACGATGAATTGATCGAAGCCCTGTGCCTCGCCGGGCTGGCGGACTGGTACTTCGGGTTGCCGCACGGTCTCGCGAGCCGTCTCGGTGAGGGCGGCCAGCTCATGTCCGGCGGCCAGCTGCGCCGCCTCGCACTGGCACGGCTGAGCCTGCGACCGGCCTCGCTGCTGTTGCTCGACGAGCCGACCGCGAGCCTGGACACGGAAACCGAGGCCCTGGTGGTGTCGCGTCTCGCCACCTTGCGGGCGGGGCGCACGGTGGTGTTGCTGACTCACCGGTCATCGCCGCTCAAGCTGGCCGACCGCATTGTCCGGTTCGACCGCCCCGCCGGCGAGGCCGGCCTCGCGACCCGACTGGAGCTGAGCCATGTCTGAACGCGGCCTGTCTCCCGTCGCTGGTCCGCGCGAACTCCTGCGGCTGCGCTCGCTGTTCGGCAGCGAGCGGCCCTGGATGCTTGCGGGCTTCGCTGTCGCCTGCGCGACGTTGGTGGCTGGGCTCGCACTGCTCGGCCTGTCCGGTGGCTTTCTCGCCGCCGCGGCGATCGCCGGCCTGACGCCGGCCACCGCGCTGGCCTTCAATTTCTTCCCGCCGGCAGCCGGTGTGCGGTTTCTCGCGATCGCACGCACCGCCGGCCGTTGGGGGGAGCGGGTCCTCACGCACGAGGCCACGCTGCGCCTGCTCGCACGGCTGCGCAGCTGGCTTTACCGCGGTGTCGCCGAACTGTCGCCGCGCCAGCTCGGGCGTTACCACGGTGCGGATCTGCTCAACCATCTCACGCGCGACATCGATGCGCTGGACAACCTCTATTTGCGTTTTGGCGTGCCCTATCTCGCGGCCTGGACGGTGTTGTCGATGCTTGCAGTGTCTATGGCATGGTGGTCGCCGGTGCTGAGTCTGCCGGTGGTCGCGTTGATGATGGTCTCGTTACTCGTCCTGCCCTGGCTGGCTTGGGGGCTTGGTGGTGATAGTGCCCGCCGTGCGGTCGAAGCGCGTAGTCGCCTGCGTCGGCGCCTTCTGGATTGCCACGATGGCGCGGACGATTTCTCCTTGCATGACGCTGCGTGGCGCCATCAGCGGGAGGTGACGCTGGCTGCGCATCGCGAACTGCTGGCCGCGCAGCGCGTGCAGCAGCGCCGTGCCGCCGTCTTGAGGGCGATGACCGGTGCCCTCGTCGGGCTTGCGGTGTGGGCGGTGCTGGTACTGGCGGCAGGCGTGTTCGCCGCCGGCGCTCTGCCGGCTCCGTGGCTCGCGGCCTTGCCGCTATTGTTGCTCGGCACCGCCGAGGCACTGCTGCCACTGTCCGCGGCCAGCCTCGAACTGCCGGGCACTGCGGCGGCGGCCGCCCGCTTGCGCGCACTCGTGAGCCAAAGTCCGGCGACCGGGTTCGTCGCACAGGGTCCGATGCCGGGCGGCTTCGATCTGCGACTGGAGAATCTCAGCCACGGTCATGGTGACCAGCCTGACTTGTTCGTCGGTCTGGATGCGGCGCTCCCGGCCGGTCGCCATGTGGCCTTGCTTGGGCCGAGCGGCGGTGGCAAGTCAACGCTGCTGTCGCTGATCGCCCGCCTCGAGGATCCGCGCAGCGGCAGGATTCTTCTCGGCGCACGACCGCTGGCCGAACTCGACGAAACCACGCTGCGCGCCAGCGTCGCGCTGCTTGCCCAGGATGCCTGGGTTTTCTCCGGTACCCTCGCCGACAACCTGCGCGTGGCCGCGCCAGACGCCGAAGACGAGACGATGTGGTCGGTGCTGCGCTGCGTCGGGCTTGCCGACACCGTGTCGCAATGGCCGGAGGGGCTGGCGACCTGGGTGGACGAAGGTGGGGGCAGTCTGTCCGGTGGCCAGCAGCGCCGGCTTGCGCTGGCGAGGGTATTGCTGCGCGAGGCGCCGGTGACGCTGCTCGACGAACCGGCTGAGGGGCTGGACGCCGCGGCCGAGGCTGCTCTGGTCCGGGCGGTACGGCGCCGGCTTGCCGGACGAACCCTCGTCTGGGTGACCCACAGGCCGGAAACCGCGCGCGCCTTCGAGCACGTCCTCCGGCTGGAGTCGGGCCGGCTGTGCGAGACGACCGCGCACCCATAGTTTGTTACGGGTCACCGGCCGGACAGTGTGCGAGAATCTCGCGGCATCGACTTGTCCGCGTCCCGAGCCCGCATGAACTGGATCTTCTTCGGCATCGTCAGCATCGCCTTTCTCGCCGCCGCGTGGCGCGAGCTGCGTCATGTGCCGGTCGAAGGCGTGCAGTCGCCAATGGAGGCCTTGTCCGCCGGCATGATCTCGTCGGCCGGCGGGGCGGTGGAGCTGGCGCTCGGGCTGGTCGGCGTGATGACGCTGTTCCTCGGCCTGATGAAGGTCGCCGAGGCCGGCGGTCTGCTGGTCATCATCGCGCGCCTGATCCGGCCGCTGATGGTGCGCCTGTTTCCCGAAGTGCCGCCCAACCACCCGGCGATGGGGGCGATGATCCTCAACTTCTCGGCCAACGCGCTCGGCCTCGGCAACGCCGCCACGCCCTTCGGCATCCGTGCGATGCAGGAGCTGGACAAGCTCAACACCCGCCCCGGTACCGCGACCAACTCGATGGCGCTGTTTCTCGCGATCAACACCTCGAGCATCACGCTGCTGCCCACCGGCGTGATCGCGATCCGCGCAGCGGCCGGTTCGGCCGATCCGGCGGGCATCCTGCCGACGACGCTGTTCGCCACGGTGTGCGCGACGATCGCCGCGATTACCGCGGCTTTCGTCTACAAGCGTTTTTCCGCGCTGCCGCCGCCGGACCCAGAGGCTGAGAAAATGGATCGCCCATGGGTGCAGGACGACCCCTCGCGCGAGGCGGTGGAAGACCCCGGTGCGTATCCGCTTTGGGTGTCTGTTCTTGCGCTTGGCGGCATCGTGGCGATGATCCCGGCCACTATTCTGTGGGGGCGGGTGATCTCGCCGTGGATCGTGCCCGGCCTGATGATGGGCTTCCTGCTGTTCGGCGTCGCCCGCCAGGTGCGCATCTACGAGGTCTTCGTCGAAGGCGCCAAGGACGGTTTCCAGGTCGCGCTGCGCATCATTCCCTACCTGGTGGCGATCCTGGTGGCGGTCGGCATGTTCCGCGCCAGTGGCGCGATGGACGTGATGGTAACCGTGCTGGGCGGCATCACCGGCCCGCTCGGCCTGCCGGCCGAGGCGCTGCCGATGGCCTTGCTGCGCCCGTTGTCCGGTTCCGGCGCCTACGGCGTGATGGCCTCGATCATCAACGACCCGACCATCGGCCCGGACAGCTACGTCGGCTATCTCGTCACGACGCTGCAGGGTTCGACCGAAACCACCTTTTACGTGCTCGCGGTCTATTTTGGGGCGGTGCAGATCCGCCGCATCCGCCACACGCTGGCGGCGGCGCTGACCGCTGACGTGGTCGCGGTGATCGCGGCAGTAGCGATCTGCAGCTACCTGTTCCTCTGATCCCGGAGTCGAACATGATGACGAGACTCTTCCTGGCCGGCCTGATTGCCCTGACCCTGGCCTTGCCGGCATTCGCCGGCCGCTTCACGATCGCCGCGGCCTCGGATCTGCGCTATGCGCTCGACGAAATCGTAGCCGCCTACCGCGAGGGGCATCCGGATCATGATGTCACCTTGATCTACGGTTCGTCGGGCAAGATGACCACGCAGATCCTCAACGGCGCGCCCTTCGACGTGTTCTTCTCGGCCGACATCGCGTTTCCCGAGCGGCTTGCCGAGGCCGGTTTCACCGCCAGCGAGCCGGAGGTCTATGCGATCGGCCGCATCGTGCTGTGGAGTCGCAGGCTGGATGCGTCCGGATTGAGTTTGCAGGACCTGGTTCGACCCGACATCCGCCGCGTTGCGATTGCGCAGCCGGCGCATGCGCCATACGGCCAGCGTGCCCGAGAAGCATTGCAGGCGGCGGGGGTATGGGAAGCGGTCCAGGGCAAGCTGGTGTTCGGCGAAAACATCGCTCATGCAGCGCAGATGGCGCAGTCCGGCGCAGCGGATGTCGGCATCATTGCGCTGTCGCTGGCGGTTTTCCCGGATCTGGCGGTGCGTCCCCACCTGCTGATTGACGACGCCCTGCACCAACCGCTGACCCAGGGTTTCGTCATCACCCGCCGGGCGGCGGACAACCCGGCGGCGTGGGCGTTCGCCGATTTCATGCACACCGAAACCGCTCGTGAGATCATGCGACGATACGGCTTCGTGCTACCGGACGGTGCGGTGGCGAGTGAATCGGGTTGAACCGTCGATGCGGGAAAGATGTTCGAACTGAGCCCACAGGACTGGCAGGCCATCGAGCTCACGCTCAGGTTGTGCCTGTACACCACCGCAATCCTGCTGGTGATCGCCACGCCGCTGGCCTGGTGGCTGGCCAGTGGCCGCTCGGCGCTGCGTACCGCGATACAGGCGGTGGTCGCCTTGCCGCTCGTGCTGCCGCCCACGGTGCTGGGCTTTTACCTGCTCATCATGCTGGGTCCGCAAGGGGCCATCGGCGGTGCCCTTGAGCGCATGGGGCTGACCCATCTTGCCTTCAGTTTCTGGGGCATTCTTTTCGCCTCGGTCATCTCCTCCATGCCCTTCGCGGTTCAACCTCTCCAGCAGGCCTTCAATAATCTGGGACGCCGGCCCCTCGAGGTGGCCAGCGCGCTCGGCGCCGGGCTGGTTGACCGCTTCTTCACCGTGGTGCTGCCGCTCACTCGTGGGGGCTTCGTCGTCGCGGCAACGCTGATATTCGCGCACACCCTCGGTGAGTTCGGTGTGATCCTCATGATCGGGGGCAGCATTCCGGGCGAAACCAAGGTTTTGTCGGTGCTCATCTACGACCACACCGAGGCGATGAACCATGCTGCCGCGCACCGATTGTCTGCCATCCTGCTGGTGTTTTCCTTCGTTGTCCTGTTCGTGGTGTATTCGATCAACCGTCGTTTCGGTGTCGTCCAGCCGTGACGCTTCGCATCAGGTCTCGCCTGGCGCGCGAGGGCTTCACCCTCGACGTCGACTGTACGCTGCCGATGGAGGGGGTCACCGCCCTGTTCGGACGGTCCGGCTGCGGCAAGACCACCTTGTTGCGCATCATTGCCGGCCTCGAACGCGTGGCCGGTGCCGAGGTGCGCTTCGGTGACGAGGTGTGGCAGCGGGATGCCGCTTTCGTGCCGCTGCATCGCCGGCGTATTGGCCTGGTGTTCCAGGAACCCAGCCTGCTGCCCCACATGAGCGTGCGGGGTAACATGCTCTACGGCTACCGCCGCACGCCCGAAGCGGAACGTCGCCTTCATCTGCCCGAGGTTGCCGACATGCTCGGCATAGCAGAATTGCTGGACAGGCCGGTGGATCGGCTCTCGGGCGGCCAACGCCAGCGGGTCTCGCTTGGGCGGGCCTTGCTGACCAGTCCGAAGCTGCTCTTGCTCGACGAGCCGCTGTCGGCGCTGGATACCCAGACCAAGCGCGAGATCATGCCCTTTCTGTCGCGACTCGCGGACGAAGCCGGGGTCCCCATGGTCATGATCACCCACTCGCCGGCAGAGGTCGAGCGGCTTGCCGACCGTGTCGCCTTCATGCGCGAGGGTCGCATCGAACGCATCGAAAGCCTGCGCGAGGCCATGGCGCGACCGGATTCGCCACTTTTCGACGACGAAGGCGCAGCGTCGGTGCTTGAAGGCGAGGTTGCCGAGCTTGCCGAGGATGGTCTGTTCGCTTTCGGACCACCTGAAGCACGTCTCTGGCTTGGTGCGACGTCCTCGGTTGCGGTTGGCGTGACCACGCGAGTCCGGGTTCTGGCGCGGGATGTGAGCCTTGCCCTGGATGACCCTGCGCGAGTCAGCATGCAGAATCACCTTCTGGTGCGTATAGAACGTACGGATACCCTCCGCTCGGGACATGCGCTTGTCTCATGCCGTTTGGCTGACGGGCAGCTCCTGCTCGCCGAGCTGACGGTTCGTTCGGTCACTCGCCTCTGTTTGCAGCCGGGCCAGTCAGTTTTTGCCCTGATCAAATCCGTCGCGTTGGTAGATTAGGGTTTGGACGGAAGCTTGGACCGTTGCGGCGTGACGCTTTCGACCAACTTCTCTGAAAAGAAGGCTCACGAATCCGCTCCGGCCTCACGCCTCCGTGAGCGCCCGCGACGATGCCTGGCACCGTCGCGCCGACTCCGGGCGCCGCGCTCCGAGCTTTGTTCAACGCGCGATCATGAACGGCATGAGCGTAAAACCGACCAAGATGAACCAGACGAGCACGCCAAGTGCGATGACGGTGATAGCGAGATTGGCGGCGTCCAGATCGTCCCCGACCTTCAGCAGCCCCTCCACACCACGCATGATCAACGCGGCGGAAGCGCCGAGAGCCAGTAGCGGGACCCCGATCACCAGCCAGATTTCGTTCTGAAGAAGAATGAGCGACGAAAGCCACAGCGGAACCGGTGCAACTGCGGCGACCTTGAAGGCATCGCGATAGGTACCGCTCCCGCCATGTGAGGTGGCCAGGCTCCGGATGGCCCAGGCCATGAGCGGCACGACCAGCAACTGCAATGCGAGGAACTGCAGCGCCACCAGCCACCATACCGGGGCGGATACCGTGGGAAAGTAAGCCGGGCCAATGTGGGTGGACGCATAGATAATCATCAGTGGCGGGAGTAATGCCATCGGCAACACCAGCCGGTATATCAATTGACTGGGTGCCAGATCGGCGTTGGCGAGCTTGTCCCAACCCGCATGGGACGACCACAGCATTCGCGGGTACTGGATGAGGTCCATCGCGCATCCTCCTCTGGATGGCCGAGCGTGCGTTACATCACATTTTGATATTAAGCGCGATCTTCGGGAATGCAAGGACGATTCCCGTCATGATTCCTGCCGGTATCATTTGTCCCGTTGTTTGGGAGGTGGTGCCAGTGGGAGACTTCGATCGCATGTCTCTGGGAGGATGAAATGGAAGACGGCGCGCTGGGTATCGACAAGATTCGCACCTTGGCAAACTTCCGTTATCAACTAAGGCGCTTCGAGCGCTTTTCCGAATTGCTCACCCGTCAGCACGGCGTTACCTAGCTGCAATATCTTCTGATGCTTCAGATCAAGGGTTTTCCAGGCCGCTCCTGGGCGACGATCGTCGAATTGGCGGAACGCCTTCAGGCTCATCACCACGGCGTCATTTCGCTGATCAAGCGCTGCGAGAGCCTCGGCATGGTCACAAGATCGCCGGGACTGGATGACCGTCGTACCGTTCAGGTGCGTCTGACACCAAAAGGCAATGAACTCGTCACGAAGCTAGCGAAGCTCCATCGGGATGAGCTCCTGGCCCTGCAGGAGGTGTTTACGGTGCCGGACAGGAAGGTCTTGATGACTTCTCAATCTGATGGGCATCCCGGCGGCGGACCGTGATCTGGGACGCGGTGATGCCTGCGCATCGCTGGGTTAGACTACGCTTTTTACAAGCGCAAGATACGCACGCCGATGATCGACTACCGCATCGTTCCCGTCACGCCCTTCCAGCAGAATTGCAGCGTGATCTGGTGCTCCGAAACACGCAAGGCCGCCGTGGTGGACCCGGGCGGCGACATTGACCGGATCACCGCCCTGATTGCGGAGCTTGGCGTCAGCGTCGAGAGAATTCTGATCACTCACGGCCATCTCGATCACGCCGGTGGCACGGCCCGGCTGGCGGAGAAGCTCGGCGTGCCGATCGATGGGCCGCACATGGACGACCGCTTCTGGATTGATGGCATGGAGGAACAGAGCCGGATGTTCGGCGTTGCCGGTGCGCAAACCTTCACTCCGGATCGCTGGCTGGTCGATGGCGACACAGTCAGCGTCGGCAAGGCCACGCTGCAGGTCATTCATGCGCCGGGCCACACGCCGGGTCATGTCGTGTTCTACCAGGCCGAAAGCAAGATCGCCTTCGTCGGTGATGTATTGTTTGCGGGTTCGATCGGACGCACGGATTTTCCGCGCGGCGATCATGCCACGCTGATTTCATCGATTCGCGACAAGCTGTTTCCGCTCGGCGACGACGTCTCATTCGTCCCTGGTCACGGACCGGTATCCACGTTTGGTGAAGAACGGCGCGGCAACCCCTTCGTTGGCGACTTTGCACTCGGGAGGCATGGCGCGTGAGACTGGGATGCCTCGAGGATGACACGGACACCCGCGAGGCCGTGCGAAGCTGGCTCGAGGCGGCGGGGCACGACGTACACGTGTTCGCGAGCGGGCGCGACTTCATGCGAACCGCGGCCCGCGAGAGCTTCGACCTTTTCGTGCTCGACAGCAATCTGCCGGACGTCAGCGGCCCGGAAGTGCTCCACTGGCTTCGCACCGACCGGAATGACGCGACACCGGTGGTGTTCGTGACCGCCCGGGACGCAGAGGAGGACATCGTCGCCCAGCTTACCGCCGGTGCAGACGACTACATCGTCAAGCCGGTGCGACGTGCCGAGCTGATCGCCCGAATCGATGCAGTCTTGCGGCGCACGCGACCTGCGCCCGCGAGCGACGCCCTGGAGGCCGGACCTTATCGTTTCGATCTGGTGCATAAGCGGGTGCATGACGACGGTGAGGAAATCGCGCTGACGGACAAGGAATTCGATCTTGCGGTCTTCCTGTTCCGCAACGTTGGCCGTCTGCTGTCGCGTGGCCATCTGCTCGAGGCGGTCTGGGGTCGCAACCCATCGGTCGCTACCCGCACAGTGGACACCCATGTCAGCCGGGTGCGCGGCAAGCTCAAGCTGCGGCCGGACCGCGGTTTTCGACTGGTGCCGACCTATAACTACGGCTATCGACTCGAATGCACCACCGACCCCGAGCCGCCGTCGTTTACGGGATCCTGACGGCCTTTCACCGCTTCATCTCTCGCATCTGGAGTCTCGCGATGTCTGCCAAGACCTTTCTGAAGCGCTGGGTTGCCGGCGCGATCGTGGCCCTGGCGGCGCTGCCGTCGCTTTCGTTCGACGAGATTCGTTACGAGGTCCAGCCGGGTGACACGCTGATCGGTCTGGGTGAGGCGCTGCTCGCAAGACCGGCAGACTGGGTTGTGCTGCAGCGCCTGAACGGCATCGTTGATGATCGCCGCATCCCGATCGGCACTCAGCTGCGCATCCCGGTCCGGCTTTTGCGACCCGTGCCAAGAGAGGCAGAAGTCGTCGAAGTGACCGGTCACGCGCAGGCGAACGACGTGCTCATCGTGGAGGGTGACCGCATCGGTGCCGGCGTGACCTTGCAGACCGGTGAAACCGGGCACGTCGTGATTCGGCTGCCGGATGGCTCGGAGCTTTCCCTGCCGGCGCGGAGCCGGGCGCGAATCGATACCCTGCAGGGTTATGCTGGAACCGATACCCAGGATCTCGGTGTCGATCTCGAGCAAGGGCGGGTGGAGTCTCGTGTCGTGCCGCAGCGCGGTCCGGCTGCCCGTTACCGCATCGACACGCCCACGGCGGTGATCGGTGTGCGAGGCACGGACTTCCGTGTCAGCGCTGCTCCGGAAGAGGGTGCAAGCCGTGCGGAGGTCACCAGTGGCACGATACGTGTCGTGCGCGCCGGGCCGGCCCCGGGGCCGGCACGCGACTTGACGGGTGGTTTCGGTCTGGTCGCACGCAGCGGAGAGCGCCTGCCGGCGCCGGTGCCATTGCTGGAGCCGCCTGCAGTCGATGCCCTGCCGGTGTTGTTCGAGCGTCCGCTGCTGCGCATCGAGCCGCCGGCACTGGCCGGAGCGAGCGCCTTTCGGGTGCAGGTTCGAGCCACCGGGACCCGCGCAATGTTGTTTGACGAGGTGTTTTCGGGGCAGTTTCGAATTGCCGGTCTGGACGACGGTGCCTATGTGATGCGCTTGCGAGGTGTGGATGCGGATGGTATCGAGGGACAGGATGCTGAACATCGCTTCACCCTCAAGGCACGACCGGAACCACCCTTCATGTCCATGCCCAGAGCCGATGGCAAGGCGCCGGCCGGAGTGGTGCGGTTCGAATGGGCGGCCGCGCCGGAGGCCGGGCGCTACCATTTGCAGGTGGCCGAGGTCGGAGACGCGTCCGTATTCATCCACGACGATGTGGCAGTGGCCGGCACGGCCGCCGAGGTGAAGCTGGAACCCGGGCTCTACACCTGGCGTATCGCCAGCATTCGCCCGGATGGGGATCGTGGCCCGTGGTCGGACGCGGCGGGTTTCGAGGTGCGACCCCCACCCTCCGAGCCTGAGCCGCCGGAGATGGGTGATGAAGAGATGGTGTTCCGCTGGTCGGGCGAGCCGGGTCAGCGCTTCGACGTCGAGTTCGCGTCCGATCCGGATTTCAGCCGAGTGATTCATTCGGCCTCCACCGAGCTGCCGGAATGGGCAGTCGCCAAACCCGGTCCGGACACCTACTGGATTCGTGTCCGGGCGATCGATCCAGACGGCTTCGTCGGTCCGTGGACCGCCGGCCAGAGTGTCATTGTGCCGGCCAGGTTCCCGTGGTGGATGTTGTTGCTACCCCTGCTGGCACTGTGAGTCCGCACCCGCTCGCGATCAGTCGCACGCTTGTCGAATGGCTGCTCGTGACCCTGCTGTGCGCCGGGATTGCGGCTACGGCAACGACGCAGAACTGGCTGTGGCGGATCGATGGTCTGATCTACGACGCAGCGCTCGAGCTGCGCCGCGATACGCCCGAGCCAGATGTGGTCGTCGTGGCGATCGACGACCGCAGCCTGCTCGAGATCGGTCGCTGGCCGTGGAGCCGGGCCGTCCATGCAGCCCTGCTGGAGCGCCTGACTGAAGCAGGCGCGGCGGTTGTTGCCTTCGACATCATTCTGCACGAGTCAGTCCGCGACAATCCGCTCGCCGATCAGGTGCTCGCCGAGGCAATTGCCGCCCACGGTGCAGTCGTCCTGCCGGTGACTCATGTCGCCTATGGTGCGCGTGGAGATGGCGAGGGATTGCCGGCGAAGCCCTTCGCCGAGGCGGCTGCTGCGCTCGGCCATATTCACATCGAGCTCGACCCAGACGGAATCGCACGCAGCGTCTACCTGTGGGAAGGGATGAACCGGGCGCACCATCCCCAGTTCGCGCTGGCGGCGCTGAAGTTGCATTCGCCGCATGTAGCTCAGGGCTTCGAACCGCCGGGCGAAAGCATGGCCCCGGGCTGGCGGCGGGCCGATTGGCTGCGGATTCCGTTCATCGGTCCGCCGGGCACGTACCGTCATGTTTCCTACGTCGATATCCTGCGTGGCGATGTCGATCCGGCTGAACTGAGTGGGGCGATGATATTCGTCGGTGCGACCGCCGTGGGCATGGGTGACATGGTGCCGACGCCAACCTCGGGTCACGCTCGATTGATGCCTGGCGTCGAGATTCACGCCACGCTCTTTCAGGCGCTACGCCATGGCGACCGCATTGCGATGCTGGAACGCAACACCTTGTCGGCCCTGGCAGTCATCATCATTGTCTTGTTGTCGCTGATCCTGCTTCGCTCTTCGCCGAGGGTGGCGTTGCTCGCGACATTCGCCTTCATGCTCGTCGTGCTCACCGGGGCCATCGCATTGCTCGCGCTGGGCAGTCTATGGTTGCCGCCTGCGGGTGCGATGCTTGCCGGGATACTCGTTTATCCGTTGTGGAGCTGGCGCCGCCTCGAGAGCGCCCAGAACTATCTGGATGCAGAGTTGCGCGCACTGCAGGAGGTCGGCACCCATTTCGCCCCGGTATTGCCGCAGCAGTCGCCGGAGCAGGTGCCCGACCGCTTCCGCGCCCGAATCTCGGTGGTTCGCGAGGCTGCGCAGCGACAGCGAGCACTGCAGCGTTTCGTGGCCGACACCCTCGACCGCCTGCCTGTGGGGGCCGTGGTGATCGATACCCGGGGGCAGCTGCGGCTCTGCAATCCGCGTGCGCGCGCGCTGCTTGGTGTCGACGAGGACTGGGCGATTCGGGCGACCCTGGCGGCAATGCCCTGGCCGGAGGGTGCGCTGGCCGACTCCTTGTCGTCGGAAACAGTCCAGATCGAAGTGGTGCTCGGTCCGGGGCGGGTCGTGCTCGTTTCGGCTGCGAATCTGATGGATGAGGATGGCCTTCCGATGGGCACGGTGGTTGGCGTCGACGATCTTGCAGAGTTGCGCAGAGCGCAGCGCAGCCGCGACCAGACGCTGCACTTCCTTTCGCACGATCTGAGGGCGCCGATGGCGGCGATACTCACCCTGGCCGAAATCGAACGCACCGGAACGCCAGCGGGGGGCGAGAACAGCTTCGTCGCGCGGGTCGAGCGCCAGGCGCGCACTGCGCTCGAGCTTGCGGACAATCTGATCCGGCTCGCCAAGGCGGAAAATTCTGATCCAGCCCGCTTTGAGCCAGTGCAGCTCGATATTCTGCTTCTCGACGCCACCGACGAAGTCTGGTCGCTGGCGAGTGCAGCCGGTATCGAACTCGTCACCGGGCTCGAGTCGGCTGCGGAGTCCGACGAGGCCCAGGTCAATGGGGACGCGGATCTCCTCAGGCGGGCACTGATCAATCTGCTGACCAACGCCATCAAGCATACGGCGGCGGGTGGTCGGGTGAGCGTGAGCTACGAGCGAGATGGCAGCGATTGGCTGATCCACGTCGAGGATAACGGCAGCGGGATAGAAGCGGATATGCGTGAGCGTCTCTTCCAGCCTTTTGCTACCGGCGCAGGCAAGGGCAGGCTTGGTGGTGTTGGCCTGGGTCTGCTGATGGTCAGAACTGTTGCCGAGGGTCATGGAGGTTCAGTGTCGCTCGTCAGTGAACCGGAGAAGGGAAGCGTGTTCACGCTGCGTCTGCCGGCCGCATGAGCGCCATGTCAGTTCATCCGTTTCGGATCTGGCGCGTTGTCGGCGCTGTTGTGCTCGTGCTGGTCATGTTGTTGCTCGCCACTTTCTATCTGGCCCGCCCGGGAATCGAGCGCTGGGTCGTCCAGCGAATCGAAGCCGCGCTCGATGCCGCGCTGGCGCCCGATGTGCGCATTGAGGGCCCGCTGGTGTGGCAGGTGTGGCCTCAGCCCAGGCTCATGCTGGATGGGCTCTCGGTCATCGATGGTGGCACAGCCTTGATTCGCAATGAGCGTCTGGTGCTCGAGGTCGATGTCGAGGCCTTGCGCAACCAGTTGCTGGTGGTCGAGCGGGTTGTGCTCGAGCGGCCTGAGATCATGCTGGGCAATGACCCGGCGCGGTGGTTGTCCGCCGATGCCTGGCTGGTCCCGAGTCGTGGCGCCGCTTCCTCAGCGCCGCCGGTGGTTCGCCGGATCGTCGTTCGCGATGGCCGGCTGTCGCTCGCTGGGCCAAGCCCGGTGGATGTTGACCGCGTGATGGTCGAACTCGAGATGCCTTTGGACCGTTCCCGGCCCGGAAGGATCGTCATCGACGCCGAGCTTAGGGCGATGGTGCAGGGTTTTTCGATGGCAGGGCGGCTTTCGCAACAAGGCGAGTTCGAGATCGAGGACTCGGGTGTGAGACTGCGTGACGCGGCATTGCGTTTCGACGGGACTGCTGACACCTTCGATGCGGTCGAGCTGGATCTAGTGGTCAGCGAACTGCTTGTGGCGGACGACGAGACACGCGCACGGGGCCTCGATCTCGCCGTGAAGATGCGCGGTGCCGAACAGGCCTTCCGCCACGCTTCCTCGGCTGCCGAACTGGTGCTCACGGGCGATGAACTCATCGCGACCGAGCTGACGGGGGAAACGGCGTTCGAGGACGGTGTCAATCGTGCTGTCGGTGACATTCGGCTTCGGCAGTTGCGGGCGACGGCTCGCGATGGAATCCATGCCGAACTAGCGATCTCGCTGACGCTGGCCGGCCCGCTCGATGCAACGGGTGACTTCGATGGTCGTATCGATTACGCGATCGATGACGACGGTGCTGAGCATGTGCAGGCAAAAGGGCGGCTGGGATTGCGCCTCCCACCCCCGAGGGCGGACGCCGGCGAGATTTTCACTGAAGTGGACACCCGCATCGATTGGTGGCCCCGGGCGAGCCGGGCGCAGGGAGCGGTTGCCGGGCGATTCGATGACAGTGAACTGGCAGGCACCTGGCGCTTCGATGCCCACGACTTGCGGCCGCTACATGTCGATCTCCGAATGGACCGGTTGGATCTCGACGGCTATCTGGGCGTCGCCGCTTCCGACGCCCCGCCCGATCTCGCTCCGTGGCGCTCATGGCCACTCAGCGCTGAACTCATGATCGGCGAGTTGCGCTGGCGTGGCCTGGAGACGACGGACACTCGTCTGTCGATCAATCCGCATTGACGGCGTTCGACAGCCGTCTTCGCCAAAAGCTCTCGAACTCCGCGCCGGGTAAAGGCCGCGAGAAAAGGTAGCCCTGCTGGAAGCCACAGCCGCCGGCGATCAGAAAACGCATCTGCGACTCGTTCTCGACGCCTTCGGCGACTACGCGCAGTCTCATGTTGTTGGCCAGACCGATGATGGTGGTGATGATTGCCGCGTCGTCGGTGTCGTCGACCACGTCGCGTACGAACGCCTGGTCGATCTTGAGGGTGTCGATCGGCAATCGCTTCAGATAGGCGAGGGATGAATATCCGGTGCCGAAATCATCGATCGAAAGCTTCACGCCGAGAGCACGCAATCGGCGCAGGGTTTCGATGTTGCGTTCGGCGGCATCCATCATCACGCCTTCGGTCAGCTCGAGCTCGAGGCACTCGGGGGGCAGCCCTGTGTGCGCGAGTACGCGCGCGACCGTTGCGGCGAACTCGCTTTGCCGGAACTGCAGCGGGGAAATGTTGACCGCCACCGGAATCGGCGGAAGCCCGGCAGCCTGCCATGCGAGGTTCTGGCGGCAGGCTTCGTTCAGCACCCAGTCCCCGAGCTGGACGATCAGACCGGTTTCTTCCGCCACCGGAATGAAGCGCGCCGGGGAGATCATGCCCTGCTGAGGGTGATGCCAGCGGACGAGAGCCTCGAAGCCGACGATACTTTGATTCGCGCTGTCCACCTGAGGTTGGTAGTGCAGCTCGAACTGCTCTTCGCGAAGCGCGTTGCGCAATGCATTCTCGAGCTGCATGCGTTCGAGCACACGTTCATTCATCTCGGTGCGGAAGAAGGCATAGTTGTTACGGCCCTCGTCCTTGCTGTGATACATCGCGGCATCGGCATTGGCCGACAGGGTTTCGGCGTCGCCGCCGTCGTCCGGGTACAGCGCGATGCCGATGCTGGCAGTCACCGCCAGCTGACGATCCGAGACGACACATGGTTCGGCGAGACAAGCCAGTACCTTGGCGGCCACGTGCGCCGCGTCGTCTTCGCTGGCAATCTCGGGGAGCAGCAGAGCGAATTCGTCGCCGCCCGGCCGGCCGACGGTGTCGGTTTCGCGCAGCACCGATTTTATGCGTCGGGCGATCTGTACGAGTACCTGGTCTCCCACGTGGTGGCCGAGCGAATCGTTGATGTTCTTGAAACGGTCGACGTCGAGGAACATCAGGGCGAGCCTGCCCCTGCGCCGCCGGGCACCGGCCATCGCCATGGTCAGGCGATCGTTGAACAGCAGACGGTTCGGCAAGCCGGTCAGGGAGTCGTGCTCGGCCAGGAAGCGGATGCGTTCTTCGTTCGCACGGCGTTCGCTGATGTCCTCGACGAGCATGACGATGCCCTTGGCCACGTCTTCCGGGTCAAGCTGCCGGACGTAGGCACGCGCCCAGAAGCGTTCGCCGCATTGCCTGGTGAACTGCCTTTCCATTGTCAGCGTCTTGCCGGTGCGTATTCCGCTGCGTACACGCTCCTGGGTTTCCCGGTAGTCGTCGGCATCGTCATGGACGCGCTCCAGCGTCTCGCCCGACAAGGTGTCTTCACTGAAGCCGAAGATCAGTTCGAACGCAGGATTGAGACGGGTGATACGGCCATCCTGCGTGATCGCGATTCCGATTGGGCAGGCATCGAGGATGGACTGCAGCTCGTCGGCCCGTTCATGGCTCTCCTTCTGCGATCGGGCCAGGTCGTCGAACACGTTGAAGAAGCTCGCAGCGACATCGCCGATCTCGTCGTAACCATAGTCGGCGCGGTTGCTGTCGGCGGGGTGCGTGCGTGCCCTGACAATGTCGTCACGCAGCGCGATGAGTCGTCCCAGCGCCATGCGCATCGCAAGCCATACCAGCAGACCGACCAGAATCGAGGAAGCGAACAGCAATAGAATGGCAGTTCGCCGGGAATCCGCCACCGCTGCGAAGGCTTCGTCTGCCGGCATGATCGCGCCGAGAATCCAGCCGGTGGTTCCCAGGGTCCGGAAACTCATGAGCTTGGTCTCGCCATTGTTCATCACGCCGATACCGGTTCCCTCCCAACCGGCAAGCGCCTGATCGAAGACCGGGCTCGTTCCGGCAGGGAGATAGATCTCGAGAGGCGTGCGGTTCTCGCCACCGACCAGCGTCAGCCTGTCCTGGGTCGTGATGATGAAGTGGCCGCGCTGTCCGTAGGCGCGCTGGCTCAGGGAGCCGAGAAAGCGAGGCGCGAGGAGGTCGAGCGAGCCGGTCAGAATGCCGCTCAGCGTGCCGTCCGGATCGGAGATCGGTACCGACATGGCGACCATCGGGCTGCCGGTGACCCTGCCCTTGAACGGTGCCGAGATGACCGGCTTCCCGGTGTCGATGACTTTGCGCAAGTGTGGCAGCGAAGAAACGTCGGTGCCTGCACGACCCGGCAATGCCGGCATGTCGCCGAGCACTTTCAGCGCCGGAGAGACGACGATCAGCGCGTCGAACAAGGCCAGGCTGCCCTGTTGCACGGCGAGATAGGCGTTCAACGCATTGGCGTCTTCCAATAGCGCATGGTCCATGCTCGAGGCCACGCGTGAGAGTGCATCGAGGTTGATCCGAACCCTTTGATCGACCTCGTCTGCGATACCCGCCACCATTGCCGACTGCTGCTCCGCGATGCTGCGCTTGAGCGAGGTCTGAATCAGATAATCCTGTACCAGCAGTCCGGAGCCGAACAGCGCAATGAGCAGAATGGCCGCGGCCAGCGAGGATTTCGTCTTTAGATTCACGGATAGTCGAGCGAAATTGAGCGTTTCAGCATATCACTGCGATCCGGGCCTCGGCTCGGTGGAATATCACGTTTTGATCTCGATCAATTTCCCGTGAAGGTCATTTGCGTGCTGTGAACACCGGCAGTCGCCATCCGAAGACGATCGCACCGAGGCGTATGACGAGGACGAGTCCGCCTCCGGCGAGCGCCGCCCAGCCGGCGCCGACACCGGCAACGACCAATCCAACCAGCAACAGCGCGCCGGCCCACGATGCGGTGGCGTACAGCTCGCCACTGAACACCAGTGGCACCTCATTGCACAACATGTCGCGCAGGATGCCGCCGAATACGCCGGTGACCACACCCATCAGGCTCGCCACGAGCCAGGGCGCTCCGACCGAAAGCGCGGCCTGCGTGCCGCTCACAGTGAACAAGGCAAGACCGATCGCATCGGGCAGGAGGAAGAGCTTGGTCGGCAAGCGCACCAGGCGTACCAGCGTGAAAGTGGCCATGCCGGCGACGATCGCGGCGATCAGATAGGTTTGATCGGCGATCCAGAATACCGTGCGGTCGAGCATCACGTCGCGCAACGTGCCGCCACCGAGTGCCGCGGCCAGCGCCACGACCACCATACCGAAGAGATCGAACGGCCGCCTGCCGGCTTCCAGCACGCCGGAAGAGGCATTGACCGCCACTGCGGCGATACCGATCGTGTAGAGCAGGGTTTCGATGTTCATTGAGCGCGAGCATAACGCAGTTGGCGCCAATGGCGCACGTCGGCAGATGGCGCGCGGTGCGGAGGTCTAAAGAAGCAAGTGAGGCCGGTCCGACTGATGTCGGAACCGGCCTCGGGGACGAGACGGCAGGCGCTCAGCGCAGGAATGGATCGCTGCGAAGAGCGTCGTCCAGGCCTTCCGAGCGGGGAGCGGTCACCGGGCGTTGCAGTGGGTCGGAATGGATGTCCTCGACCCGCTCGGCCGGGAAGCGGACCGGCGTGGCGCGAACCCGTCTGCTCACCTCGCCTGCATGCTCGAAGACCAGCGTCACGGTGTGCGTGCTGCGCGCGCGGACCGGCGTACGGGTATTCTCGAGCAGCAACCAGGCAGTGTCGCTTCCCAGTGTGATCGGCACACCGGCAGGCAGCTCGAGGCTGTCGAGCACGACTTCGCGCAGCGTGCCGTCGACCTGTTGCAGGGCCCGGATGCTGACCTGCTCCGCCTGATCGCTGCGCACCGCGATGAGACGATCGTTGCGCTGTGACAGATTCACCAGCGTCGCGAAGAGCGGGGTGTTGGTCATCTCGACCGAATAGGCCGGCATCCACGCTTCGCGCCACTGGATCTCCTGCGCGGTAGCGGGGGCTGCTGCCATCAGGCTGCCCATCAGCGTGGCAAGGATCGCGAGGGTGTGCTTGGGTTTCATGTTAGCTCCTGGGAGTCGTTGGCCCGGTGGGCGGGCCACCGGGCGATGAGCGGCGCGTGCCGCTTCAGGATGCCTTGGCCGGCACCGGATCCTCGGGGTCCGGTTCGTGCGGCATGTTGTCCTCGACGTGGATCGGCTCGTCGGCGGGCGCCTGCTTGCTGCGGCGCTCGATCAGCAACCACATCACCAGCCCGGCGCCGAGGCCCCAGGCCGCGCCGTGGGTGGCGAGCACTACGCCCATTACCCCGGCCACACACATGGAGGTGGCGTTGTCGATCTGCTCGACCGCGACCGCGATACACAAATAGCCGGTAATCAACAGCGTGATCGACAGCGCGATCGGCAGCACCGGGCGGAACAGGGTGATCAGTGGCAGCAGAAACAGCGCGATGAAGCCGACGATCCAGAAGATGCCGGCGCCCGAGTAGATGGTGTCCATCGCGCCGCGGCCATAGCGGTAGCGTTCGGCGATGGTCGCCATCGCGCCGGTGAACAACGGGCCGGCCAGTCCCGGGTAAGGCGCGAACAGCGCATGGATGCCATTGCGGATGCCGGTGACCAGATGCACCCGGTCGACGTTGACCTCGATCTTCTCGTCCGGCCGAAGGTGGTCGACACGTGCGAGCAGACTCTGGCCGACGATGATGTCGCCGAAGGCGATGATGTAGGCGATGATCGCGGTCGGAATCGCCAGCATCAGCAGATCGACGCCGGGGAAGCCGACGGTGAAGGGCAGGTAGTTCCAGATTTCACCGAAGGCCGGCGTGGCGATACCCCATTCGATGCTCGGCAGCGCATACTCGCCCACGCCCCAGCCGATCGCCATCGCGATCAGCATGCCCGGCACCATGCCGTAGCTGGCGACGATCTTGGCCCAGCGATGCTGCTCGGTCCAGTCGCGGAACGACAGCGAGAACAGCACGTAGGCGGTGACCAGGCCACCGATGCCGAGCGAGATCGGCGTCGAGTAGGCGCGACCGCCCGGGCTGATCTCACCGGACAGCGCGGCGATACCGGCGCCGAGCAGAATGCCGGCCTTGATCGAGTTGGGGATGTTGTTCACCAGCTTCGAGCCCAGGCGTGTGACCGCCATGAAAAGGAAGATGAAGGTCACCACCAACTGCAGTGCGACCAGCGCGCGAATCGCGTCCGGGCCGGGCTCGAACTGGCCGATGAACAGCAGCACCACCGGAATCGCCGGTGTGATCCAGCCCGGCACGAAGGGTACCCCGAGCAGGTTGGGCAGCATGAAGCCGATGCCGCAGATCACGACGTAAGCGAGCGCCACGTCATAGGGCAGACCGAGGTAGCGCTCGAGAAGCGGGATCATGCCCATCGCGACGACGAACATCACCAGCGCCTGAATGGTTTCGGGCACTTCCCAGCGGTAGTGGATGAAGGGTAGGCGGATCTTGAATGGTCCGGCCGGCCAGTAGGGATGTTCCTCACCGTGTTTGCGTTTCAACAGCACTTGGATTTCCTCCCGGGTGGATGGGTCTGCTTATGTGGAGTGGATTCAACCGATGGCGCCTGCCGACTGGGCCTGCTGGCGCAATACGAACTTCTGGATCTTGCCGGTCGAGGTTTTGGGCAGGACGCAGAATTCGATGTGCTTGGGCACCTTGTAGCGCGCGAGGTGGGCGCGGCAGTGCTCGATGATGTCTTCGGCGGTGACGTTGGCGCCGTCCTTGACCTCGACATAGGCCGCCGGCACTTCGCCCCACTTTTCGTCGGGCTTGGCGACCACGGCGGCGGTCAGCACCGCCGGATGGCGGTAGAGCACTTCCTCGACTTCGAGCGAAGAGATGTTCTCGCCGCCGGAAATGATGATGTCCTTGGAGCGGTCCTTGATCTTGACGTAGCCGTCCGGGTGCATGACCGCGAGGTCCCCGGTGTGGAACCAGCCGCCGGCGAAGGCTTCGTTGCTCGCCTTCTCGTTCTTCAGGTAGCCCTTCATCACCAGGTTGCCGCGGAACATGATCTCGCCCATGGTCTCGCCGTCAGCCGGCACCGGCAGCATGGTTTCCGGGTCGAGGACGGCGATGGCTTCCTGCATGTGGTAGCGCACCCCCTGGCGGCCGTTGCGCTCGGCACGGCGGTCGATCGGCAGATCGTTCCACTCCGGATGCTTGGCGCACACCGAGGCCGGGCCGTAGGTTTCGGTGAGGCCGTAGACATGGGTGATGTCGAAGCCGATGCGCTCGGCACCCTCGATGATCGCCGCCGGGGGGGCCGCCCCTGCTATCAGGCCGGACACGCTGTGCTCGATGCCCGCGCGCAGGCCGTCGGGGGCGTTGATGAGCATGCCGTAGACGATGGGCGCACCGCACAGGTGGCTCACCTTGTGGCGGCGGATCAGCTCGAAGATCAGTGCGGGGTCTACCTTGCGCAGGCACACGTTCACGCCGGCATTCGCGGCCAGCGTCCACGGAAAGCACCAGCCATTGCAATGGAACATCGGCAGGGTCCACAGATAGACCGCGTGATGCGGCATGCCCCAGCTGACGATGTTGGAGGTGGCGTTGAGATAGGCGCCGCGGTGGTGATAGACCACGCCTTTCGGGTTGCCGGTAGTGCCCGAGGTGTAGTTGAGTGCGATCGCGTCCCACTCGTTCTTGGGCAGGGTCCAGACGAAATCCGGGTCGCCGGCGGCGATGAAGTCCTCGTATTCGATCTCACCGATCCGTTCGGTGCCCGGATACTCGGGGTCGAGCACATCGACCACGACCGGCTTCGGGCCGTCGAGCTTGTCGAGTGCGGCACGGATGGTGTCGGCGAACTCGGGGTCGGTGATCAGCACCTTGGCTTCGCCGTGACCGAGCATGAAGGCGATTGCATCGGCGTCCAGCCGCGTGTTGAGCGTGTTGAGCACCGCACCGGTCATCGGCACGCCGAAATGCACTTCGACCATGGCCGGCACATTGGGCAGCATCACCGCGACCGTGTCTCCCCGGCCGATGCCCTGCTGGGCCAATGCGCTTGCCAGCCGGCGGCAGCGGGCGTAGGTCTGCGACCAGGTGAAGTTGCGCGACCCGTGCACCACCGACAGTCGCTGCGGATAGACCTGGGCGCTGCGCTTGATGAAACTCAGCGGCGACAGCGGGACATAGTTGGCCGGGTTGCGTTCCAGGCCCTGATCGTAAATGCTGCTCGGCATCTGCTCTTCTCCACTTGACCCGTCTTGACATGCGGGGGTAGCCGGCGAGCTTGACGAAAGAGCTTGTCGAGAATTGCGCCGAAATGTACGGAATCTTGTCGAAACGCAGGTGACGGGCGGCACCCGTGCTGCGGTGCGCGGTAGAATCTGGACTGGTAAGCGGGCTGCGCCCGGTTTGCGCCCCTTGAGCCCACTTTCCCCGGCATGAATCCGCAGACTTCGATCCCATTCCTCGCGCTCCCAGCAGTGGGCACACCGGTGCCCGCCGAGGCGTATCGCACCATGGTTGGCGCCGCACTCGATCTTTTCGACCAGGGCGTTACCGTGTTCGACCAGGACTTCCGGCTGGTTGCCTGGAATGTCCGTTTCGCCGACATGCTGGACTTTCCCGACACGCTGTTGCGCCCAGGCACGCCGTATGAAGATTTCGTGCGTTTCAATGTGCGGCGGGGCGAGTATGGCAAGGACGACGAGGGCGATCTGGAAACCATCGTCGCGGCGCGCATGGCCGCGGCGCGACGTCTGGAGCCGCACCATACGCGCTGGGTCCGACCGACCGGACGTGTGCTCGAGCTTCGTGGCCAGCCACTTCCAGGCGGCAGCGGGTTCGTCACCTTCTATGCCGATATCACCGACCAGCAGCATCGACAGGATCGTATCGAGCGTGACAAGGCTGAGCTCGAAGCGCATATCCAGCGCCGCACTGCGGAGCTCACGCGGGCGAACGCGGAGCTCACCGCGGCGATCGAGAGAAACCGTGAGATCACGATCGCGCTGCGCTACAGCGAAGGCCGGCTGCGGCAGATCACCGATACGATTCCGGCTCACATCGCCTATTTCGATCAAGCCTGGGCCTACCGATACGCAAACCGGCGTTACGCCGAGTGGTTCGGCTGGACTGCCGAAACCATTGCGGACCAGGCGATCCCGACCGTGATCGGGGGGCGCCTATTCGAGCAGATCGCCGAGCATGTGCGCCGCGCGCTTGGCGGCGAGGAGGTCAGTTACGAGTATTCGATTACCGGCCCGGACGGCACCGAACGCTATGCGCGCAGTACCCTGCTGCCCGACTTCAGCCCCTCGGGCCAGGTGTTGGGCTGCTTCGTGCACGCGGTGGACATCACCGAACAGCGCCGTACGCAGAGTGTGCTGGCGCAGGCGCAGAAGATGGAAGCCATCGGCGAGTTGACAGGTGGCCTGGCGCACGATTTCAACAACATGTTGACGGTGGTCACCGGCAACCTGGCCGAACTGCGCGAGGCGCGCACCGATGATCCCGTGATCCATGAATACCTCACGCCGGCGCTTCATGCGGCTGACCGCAGCGCGGGGCTTATCAAGCGGCTGCTTGCCTTCGCGCGTCAGCAGCCGCTTTCACCTCGACCGGTCGCGCTCGACGAATTGATCGAGAGCTTGAACCGCTTGCTGAGCAGATCGGTGCCGGAGAACATTCGAATCGAGTCGCTGACTGCCCATCCGGTGCCGGTGGCGTTGGCCGATCCGCATCAGCTCGAGAGTGCGCTGCTGAATCTGGCGTTGAACGCAAAGGATGCGATGCCGCACGGTGGATTGATGCGAATCGAGGCGACGGTGACCGAGCTCGCACGCAGCGAGGCCGAAGCGATGGAGCTGCCGCCCGGCCCCTATGTGCAGATCGCCGTCAGCGACAATGGCGAGGGAATGGACGGCAGCACGCTCGCCCGGGTCTTCGAACCGTTCTTCACCACCAAGAAGGCGTCACGCGGCAGTGGTCTGGGAATGGCCATGGTGTATGGCTTCGTCAAGCAGTCCGGCGGTGGCGTGCGTATTCGCAGCCGTCAGGCGGTCGGCACGACGGTGGCCTTGTTGTTGCCGTGTGCCGACCCGGCTGACGTGCGCGCGCACGAAAACCCGATTCCTGGCGGAGACCCCGCCGACTGGCTTCGCAATCGCCTGGTGTTGCTCGTCGAGGACGACCCGGAAGTGCGTCGTGTGGTACGCAAGCAGCTTGCCGCACTGGAATGCGCAGTACTCGAAGCACACAGCGGGGAGGATGCCGCCGACATGCTGGAGACGATTCCGGCGATCTCGCTGGTGGTCAGTGATGTGGTCATGCCTGGCAGCATGGATGGTCACGCGCTCGCCCGATTCGCGCGTGGCTTCAGGCCTGAGTTGCCGGTGGTGCTGATGAGCGGCTACACCGAGGCGGCCGGTTCGATTACCGGGGACCTCGCCTTGCCAATTCTGTCCAAGCCTTTCACGCGTGAGGCGCTGTATGCCGCACTTGGGCGTCTGGTGCCCTTCATGTCGGCGGGAGATGTCGATGCCGGCGCGCGCTGAACCGATCTACGTCGTCGAGGATGACGCGGAGGTCGCACGCCTCATCCTGACGACGCTGCGCAAGTACGATTTCGACGCCGAGTGTTTCTCCGCCGGGCAGGCTGCACTCGACCGCATTCGTCAGCGTCCGCCGCGGCTCTGTGTGCTCGATCTGGGTTTGCCGGACATGGACGGCTTCGAGCTTCTGCAGCAGATTCGTACCCGACATCGCTTTGGCCTGCTGATCCTCACCGGTCGCGGCGACACTTTCGACCGGGTGACCGGACTGGAACTCGGCGCGGATGACTACATGGTCAAACCCTTCGAGCCGCGTGAGCTGATCGCCCGCGTCCGCAGCATCCTGCGCCGTTACGGCGCCGAGACGATGCCACCGCAGGCCGCCCGGATAGCCGAGTTCGCGAGTTGGCGTTTCGATACCGCGACCCATGAGCTTGCCGCGCTCGACGGAAAACGCGAAACCCTGAGTCTGGCCGAGGCCACGCTGCTCAAGCGCTTTCTCGAACGCCCCAACCAGATCCTCTCGCGCGAGCAACTGCTCGATGGCCGCAGTCTCGATGCACTTGACCGCAGCATCGATCTGCGGGTGTCGCGGCTGCGCAAGCATCTCGAGGAAAACCCCCAGCAGGCGCGCCTCATTCGCACGGTCTACGGTGCGGGCTACCTCTTCTGTGCCGATGTCCATTGGACGTAAAAAAGGCCAGCCGCTCCAGCGGCTGGCCAGCAAGGGCCGGTTGGCAAACCGGCGAGGGAGGTATGGGCTGCTCTCAGGGCAGGATGACGGTGTCGATGACGTGGATCACGCCGTTGCTGGTCTCGACGTCGGTCGCAGCAATCCCGGCTTTGCGGTCACGGGCGTCGGTAATCGACAGTGACTCGTCGATCGTGAAGCTTCCGCCCTGAAGCGTGGGGATCGCGCTGCCGACCGGGACATCCGCTTTCATGACCTTGCCCTCGACCACGTGGTACAGCAGTACCTGGGTGAGCAGCTCGGTGTCGGCGAGGAGCGCTTCCTTGGTCACGCCCAGCTCTTCGAGCAGTTTGGCGAATGCGTCATTGGTGGGGGCGAATACCGTGAGCGGGCCTTCGCCGGACAGCGCACCGGCAAGATCGGCGGCGACGACCGCCTCGACGAGTATCGAGAACTGCTCGTTGGCCTGTGCGGTTTCGACAATGTTCTTGCCACCGTGGTTGTGGGCCATCGCAGGTGCGCCGGCGGCGAGAAGGGCGGTGGCAGCGAGCATCAGAAAAGTGCGACGAATCATGATGAACCTCCGAAAGTCTGTTTGGGGTTGGGGGTGTAAGTTCTTATTGTCAGTTTGTCTAGGACAAAACAGACAAGCGTATGAGAGACGTCGCCGAGAAAAGTTCGCGGAATTTTTTCTGAGGCTCGAATTATCGGCTTCGCTGCAGTTATCGTTTTGCTAAGGTGTGACGAAACCAGTGGTCTGTCGGGCTTGAGCGATCGTCGCGAGTCAGGTGGGAAAGCGAAGCCGGATTCGTTCGTTTTCGAGGTGCATAGTGGTTCCATGCTGCGAAAAACGGGCGAATATGGGCCGCGCTCATCCCACTGGCGCAGCAGATCAGTCTCAAGTCCGACAGGCTGCCAGGCAGCGCGATGAAAGGAGATCGAGCAATGCACGACAGGAGTGGTGGCAACGGGCCTCTGGCCGGGGTGCGGGTTGTGGAGTTCGCCGGGCTCGGACCGGCGCCGATGGCGGCGATGATGTTGGCCGACATGGGTGCGGAGGTGGTCCGCATCGAGCGCAAGCGCCCGGCTGGTGCTGAAGGCGGGTTCGAGATCTTCGATCCGGCCGTCGATATTCTCAACCGCAGCCGGCGGGTCGTGTCCCTGGATCTCAAGAAGCCCGAGGGTTTCGAGGCAGCGCGTCGTTTGGTGGCCGCAGCGGACATGCTCGTGGAGGGCTTTCGCCCCGGCGTGCTGGAGCGGCTTGGACTCGGGCCGGATGTGCTGCACGAGGTGAATCCGGCGCTGGTGGTCGGGCGGATGACGGGCTGGGGCCAGTCCGGGCCAATGGCACACAGTGCGGGCCACGATATCAACTACCTGTCTCTGTCGGGCGCGCTTCATGCCATCGGCGAGCCTGATGGCAAACCCGTGGTGCCGCTCAATCTTGTCGCCGACGGTGGCGGTGCGCTGATGCTGGTTGCCGGCATGCTCGCCGCACTCGTCGAGGCGCGCACTTCCGGTCGCGGGCAGGTCGTCGATGCGGCGATGACGGATTGCTCGGCGCTGCTCGCCAGCATGATCTACACGCTGAAGCACATGGGCGAGTGGCAGCAGGAACGTGGTAGCAATCTTCTGGACGGTGGCGCGCATTTCTACGGCACCTACCGTTGTGCGGACGACAAGCATCTCGCCATCGGACCCATCGAGCCACCCTTTTACCGGCGTTTTCTGGAGCTTGCGGGCATCGACGATCCGCTGTTCGAGCGCCAGTTCGATCGCGCATGCTGGCCGGAATTGCGGCGACGGCTCGAAGAGCACCTGGCGACGAGGCGCCGTGACGACTGGTGTGCGGTATTCGCCGGCAGTGATGCCTGTGTGTCGCCGGTGCTCGATATGGACGAGGCGCCCATGCACCCGCACAACCAGGCGCGCGGGACCTTCGTAGAGGTTGACGGCGTGGTGCAACCGGCGCCGGCACCGCGTTTCAGTCGTAGCGGCAACCGCGCCCCGACGCCCCCCCGGCCGGGCGCGAGCGGCGAGGACGTGCTCGTGGACTGGGGGTTCGGGCCCGAGGTCATCGACAGTCTGCGCAGGGCGGGTGCGATTTGAATCCGGTCTTGCCGTCCAACCCGGCTCGCGACGATCGCTCAATCCCCACAGGCTGCTAGAATGCTTCATTTTGCAGCGGGTTGCGCAAGTGTCCCTCGAAAAACTCCGCATCAGTGGTCGTCTGCCCAGCCCGAAAGGCGTCGCGCTGGCGGTCATGGAACTGTGCCGCAGTGACGACACAACGATGGACGACCTGGCCGAGGTCGTGCAGCGCGATCCCGCCCTATGCGGCCGTCTGCTGAATCTGGCGAACTCGGCTGCGATGGGCGTGCGCCCGGTCGTGGCGGTGCAGGAGGCGGTGCTGCGGCTTGGCATGCGGGCGGTGCGCAATCTTGCAACCGGCTTCGCCCTTATCGATCAGTATTCAGAAGGCGCCTGCGAGCGCTTCGACTACCAGCAATTCTGGTCGCACTCGCTGCTGATGGCGCTGGCCATGCGCGAGCTTGCGGTTCGAACCCGGGCAGCGGTGCCGGACGAGTTGTTCGCCTGCGGCCTGATGGCGCGCATCGGCAGGCTGGCGCTGGCCACCGCCTATCCCAGAGAGTATTCGGAGCTCATCGCCCAAGCGCCCGAGTCGGACCGAGCGCTGGTTGAACTGGAGCGCGGCGCCCTGGATCTCGATCACAACCAGTGCTCCCGTGAGATTCTGACCAGCTTCGGACTGCCGCAGGCTCTGGTCGAGCCGGTCTTCTATCACGAGGCGCCGGAGGAGGCCGGATTCTCGGATGGCTCTCGCCCGCATCAACTCACGCACCTGCTTTACTTCGGACGTCGCATCGCCGACCTGAGCTGCGGCGGGGAGCGCTTGCGCAGTGACACCATTGCAGAACTGCTGCGCCTTGCCGGACGCATCGGGCTCGATGGCGACGCCCTCGGTTCGATGATCGACGAGATCATGCAGCGGTGGCGCGAGTGGGGCAAACTGCTCGAGGTGCCGGCGGGCGATTTGCCGACGTTTGCGGACATGGCGCAGGCGCCCGCCCCGCGCGAGGATGAGCGTGCTTCCGGAGCGCCGTTGCTCAGAGTGCTGCTCGTCGAGGACGAGCCCTTGACGCGGCAGATGCTCGTCAGTGCGCTCGAGCGCATCGGTGGTCACAAGGTGTTCGTCGCCACGAATGGCAAGGAAGGTCTCGCGCTCGCGCTCGAAACCATGCCGCACATCGTCATTACCGACTGGCGCATGCCAGTGATGGACGGGCTCGAGTTCTGCCGAGCGTTGCGCGAGACGCATTGGGGGCAGTCGATGTACGTCATCATGCTGACCGCAGTCGACGCCGAGGACGAAGTCGTGCACGCCTTCGAAGCGGGCGTGGACGACTACATACTCAAACCCGTCAGTGCGCGTGCGCTGCAGGCGAGGATGCGGGCGGCTCAGCACTACGTGTGTCTGCTGCAGTCCTGGGAGCGCGATCGCGAGCAGCTCAAGCAGGCCGCAGCCGATCTGGCGCTCAGCAACCGCAAGCTGGAGCATTACGCGCACACTGACATGCTCACCGGTCTGCCGAATCGCCGCGCTGCGATGGAAAGTCTGGAGCAGGCCTGGAACGGCGCCGAGCGGTCTGGCGAGCCGATGGCGGTGATGATGCTCGACATCGATGCGTTCAAGAGTTTCAACGACACCTATGGGCATGCCGTCGGGGACCGGATGCTTGCCGAGGTCGGCCGGCTGTTGCGAGAGATCTCGCGCAAGGACGACCGCGTCTGCCGGTTCGGCGGCGAGGAGTTCATCGTGGTTTGTCGCAACACCGGCATGCAGGCCGCGCGGGATTTTGCCGAACGCCTGCGCAACGTGGTAGCCGGCCTGAGGCTGGTACATGGCGACGAGCATGTGCAGACCACGGTCAGCATCGGTCTGGCGTGCAAGGAACCCGAAATGGGGAGCTACGACGTCATGGTCAATGCGGCCGACAAGGCCTTGTATGCGGCCAAGAACGGCGGGCGTAACCGGCTCTGCTGCTATGATCGCGGGCGCATCCGCACAGTCGGTTAGCCCGTCGTTCTTTCGTGTGTCGCCGACGATCTCAGCCACAGGGCGATAACCAGAGCCAGCCCGAGACACGACCCGACGGCGAGGGTCAGGCCGGGCCAGCCGCTGCGGTCCCAGGCGATGCCGGTCAGACTGCCGACGAGGCTGCTGCCAAGGTAGTAGCTGCTGAGATAGAGCGCCGACGCGAGGGCGCGTCGCTCCCGCGCCAGTTGCCCAACCCAGCCGATGGCGGTGCTGTGGGCGCCGAAATAACCGAAGGTGAAGACGGCGACGCCGGCGATGAGTAGCGGCAGGCTGTTGGACAGCGTCGTCGCCAGACCAAGACCGGCGAGCGTCATCATCACCCAGACGACGTTGTTGCGGCCATAGCGATCCGACAGTCGACCTGCCCATGCCGACGACGCGCTGCCCATCAGGTAGAGCAGGAAGACCGCGCCCAACAGACTCTGTGGTAAAGAGAAAGGCGGCGCCTGCAGGCGGAAACCGAGGTAATTGTAGACGCCGAAGAAAGCGCCCATGAGCAGAAAGCCGCAGGTGAAAAGCGCAACAAGGCGTGGGTTGGCGTAGATCGTTCGGATGTCGGCCAGCACCGCGCGCGGCGTGATCGTGCGGGGCTGGAAGCGCCGTGACTCGGGAAGCATGCGCCAGAATGCGATTGCCGCGATCAAGCCGAGCCCGCCCAGCGTGATCATCGCAATGCGCCACGAGCCGACATCCGCGAGCAGGCCACTGAATACCCGCCCGCTCATGCCGCCGAGTGCATTGCCGGCGATGTAAAGGCCCATCACCCGGCCCTGAGCGTGCGGCGCGACCTCGTCGCCGAGATAGGCCATCGCTGCCGCCGGCAAGCCCGCCAGGGCAGCGCCGAGCAAGGCGCGCAGCACGACCATCTGCGAGAAGTCGTCCACCGCAGCGCTGGCCAGCGCGATCAGCGCGGCGATTGCCAGCGACCACTTCATGAG
>NZ_WTVM01000002.1 GCF_012910885.1 Azoarcus taiwanensis
AGGCTGCGTGCGAAGTTGATGCGTTTCTGATGGGTGAGAGTGTGTTGCCCCGATGGCGCTAACTCACCTGGCTTGCGAGCTCGGCGCGCTTGAGTTTGCCGGTGTCGGTGCGCGGAAAGGCGGCCACCAGATGGATCTCGCGAGGTCGCTGGTATGGCGGCAGGGCCTCTATTGCGTGTGTCGCGTCTCTCGACAGTTCTGCTGTATCCCCCGATGCTGCGGGCACGATGAACAGATGCAGGCAAACCGGCTCTGAATCGTCCTTCCCGCGCCGCGGTACGACGCACAGCTCACCCAGATGCCCTTTCAAGACCTGCTGCAAGACATCCTCAACTGCGAGGATGTCCACCCAGCGTCCGAACACCTTGACCAGTTGGTCGGTGCGACCGGCGAAGAGCCAGCCTTCAGCGTCATCCGCTTTTCGGAAAAGGTCTCCGGGTGAGAACCCGAAAGCGCCGAATCGGGCGCTGTCGTGCGTGACTGTGCGTGAGTAACCCAGTGCGACTGCGGGGTGGTCGAACCACAAACGCAGCGTCTCGTTCCCGCAGTCGGTCGACGCCTCCTCGGTCACCCGCGTCAAAGGTGTGGCGCAGGCCGCACCCATCGATGGCGTTCGGTACAACATCAGACACAGGGTTTCGGTGGTGCCGTAGCCGTTGATGAGTTCCGCACCGGTATGGGCCATCCACGCCTGAGCCAGGGCCGGCGGGCAGGCTTCGCCGGCTGAGACGGAGGCACGAAGCGGGCCTAAGCTCACGCCGGCTTCGAGTAAACGGCGCAGCAGCGTCGGCACGCTGAAGAACAGCGTCGGCCGGTGTCGGGCAACGATCTCGGCGACCCGGCCAGGTTCCGGCCAGGCGAAGTCGAGTATTACGGTCGCGCCAAGGCGCAGCCCGGCGAACAAGGCGTTTGCAAGCGGGTATGCGAAGAACAGTTTCGAGGTCGAGTAGAAACGGTCGGTCGCATCCGCGCCAAGCAGGTTGCGGGCGAACACGTGTGCTTCGCAGATTGCGCGATGTGCGTGGACAACGCCCTTCGGTCTTCCTGTCGTGCCTGACGAATAGAGCATGAAGGCAGGCCAGTCCGGTTCTGCTGAGAACGGTTCGGGCATATGCTGGCAGGCGGCGAGACGACGCTGCCAGTTCGAAAGCGCAATGGCGCCTGCGCCATGAGTCGCCGCGACCGCGTCTTCCAGCAGTAGTGTGGCCGCGCCGGAGTCGTCGATCAGCCCGTGGAACTGCTCGGCCGATGTGCGCGGGTTCACAATGATTGGCTGGCCGCCGGCCCACATCAGCCCGATGAAGGCGATCGCCCAGTCGATGCCGTCGGGCAAAGCGATAACCACGCGTTCGCCAGGACGAACGCCGAGCGCCAGCCAGGCGCCGGCGCTGCGACGGCAAAGCGCGCGCAAATCCGCATAATCGATCTCACGGTCATTGTCGACCAGCGCGATCGCTTCAGGCCTGCCGCCCACGAGCAGTTCGGCCGCATTCATTGGACGGCACCGACCGGACGCGATGGCTGCGCCGGGTCTAGAATCAGAGTAGCCACGCGATGTCTCCTCCGCTAAGGCCCCCTGTCAGGGATCTATAAGTATTTTTTGTTTCTGCTATTAGAGCCCCGCAAAATGGCCGGCACAATATCAATGATGCGATTAATATTATTTGGATGCTTAATAACGTGAGTGTCCGGGGCTTTGACCTAAACCTTCTGCGCGTGTTGCTCGCGGTCTACGACGCGCGCAGCGTCAGTCGCGCTGCCAGCATGCTCGGAGTCTCCCAGCCGACGGTCAGTGCTGCGCTCGGGCGTCTGCGCAAGACGTTCGATGAACCGCTATTCATCAAGACGTCCTCTGGCGTATCGCCGACCGCCCGTGCGCATGTGCTTGCGGCGGGAGCGCGCGAAGTGTTGCTGCGGGTCGAGAACGATCTCCTCGTCGAGGACGCCTTCGATCCGGGGAAGGTCACCGGGGAGTTCGTGTTCGCGCTGACCGATCTGGGCGAGATGGTCTTCCTGCCCAGATTGCTGGCTCACTTTCAGCGGCTTGCGCCGAAAGCCACGCTCCGATCGGTCGCGCCGGCCCCGGCCGGCATGATTCGCGCGATGGAGAGTGGGGACGTGGACCTTGCGATCGGCTACTTTCCCGATCTCGATGCGGCTGGCTGTTATCGGCAAAAGCTGCTGACACACCATTTTGTATGTCTGCTTCGCGCTGATCATCCGATCACCGACAGTTCGCTGTCCTTAGCGCAGTTTCTGTCGCTGGGCCACGCGGTGGTGCGTGCGGATGGGCGCAGTCAGGAAGTGCTCGAAGCATACCTCGAGCGGCACAGGATCGAACGGCGTATCGTGTTGCGCACACCTCATTTCATGAGCTTGCCGATGATTATCGGACGTTCCGATCTGGTGGTGACACTGCCGCACGCTATAGGGCACTATTTCACGCACATAGGCGCAAATGTCAGGATGGCCCGTCCACCGCTTGCGATTCCTCGTATCGAGTTATATCAGCACTGGCACCGAAGCCATCACCACAGCGCAAGAAACCGCTGGCTCCGCCAGCAGGTTGCACAGCTGTTCTCAGCCGATACCGACGAATGGCCCTATCCGTTCAAATGAGCTGGCGCTTGGCCGTTGGGGCCACTACTCCAGATCTTTACGCAGGAGGCTACTGGCTTTGAGGCATGGGGATGCTTGACGAACTCGATGCGATGGGATGGGTTGTCACCGCGATTGCGGTGTTGATCACCGGCGTCTCGAAATCCAGCCTTGGCGGAGCGATGGGTGGGCTGGCGGTGCCCTTCATGGCGATCTGGTTGTCGCCGCGCGACGCGCTCGCGGTGGTGCTGCCAATCCTCATCGCGATGGACTTCGCCGGCATGCGTGCCTGGCGGGGCAAGGCGGCCTGGAACGAGCTCAAGCACCTGGTGCCGGCTTCCGTCGTGGGGATCGCCCTGGCTGCACTGCTGTTCGGTTTGATGTCCGATGCCTTCATCAAGGCCGGACTCGGCGTTATCGCGGTTGCGTTCGCAGCGGACCGGCTCATCCGTCGCAGTCGCCCCGAGGTCGGGCCGCGCGCCCTGTCTTGGCCGTGGGCCTGGCTGTGCGGGTCGGCCGCTGGGGTCACCAGTACCTTCGCGCATGCCGGTGGGCCACCGCTAATCATCTACTTGCTGGGTCGCGGGCTGCCCAGGCAGGTGTTTGTCGCGACATCGGTGTACTTCTTCACCGCGATCAATCTCGCCAAGGTCCCCTTTTACATCGGGCTCGACATGTTCTCGCGTGAGACGCTGTTGATGTCGGCCGTGTATCTGCCACTGGTACCGGTAGGCGTGTGGATCGGCACGCGGCTGCTCGCAATCATCTCGGAGCGGACTTTCTTCTATATCGCCACCGGGATGCTCGGGCTTTCCGGCCTCAAGCTCTTGTGGGATGTGTTCGTAGTCTGAGGGGGCGCACCGTCCCCGTGCTGTCCGGGGTCAGCAGCCGTCGAGCGCTTCCATCGTGTAGCGCGCGATCATCGCCTCTTCGTTGGTCGGCACCACCGCCACGGCAACCCGGCTGCCGGTGCTGTCGATACGGACACGACCCTCGGCATTTGCAGTCTGGTCGATGGACAGACCCAGCCAGGCCGACATTGCGGCCACTTTGGCGCGAACTGGTGCGGCATGTTCGCCGATACCGCCCGTGAAGACCAGGGCATCCAGTCCGCCGGCGGCGGCCGCGAGCGAGCCGAGTTCGCGGGCGATCCGGTAGCAGAAGAGCGCTACGGCCTCGGCGGCTTCAGGAGCGTCGCTGCCCAGCAGGGTGCGCATGTCCTGGCTGATGCCCGAAACGCCCAGCAGGCCGGATTCCTTGTATAGCAGCCGGGTCAGCGACGCCGCGTCCATGCCCTTCTGCTCCATCAGGTAGAGCAACACGCCGGGGTCGAGGCTGCCGGTGCGCGTTCCCATCATCAGGCCTTCTACTGCGGTGAAGCCCATCGTGGAGGCGACACTCTTGCCGTCGCGCAGGGCGCACATCGATGCGCCATTGCCGAGGTGGGCAATCACGACTGCGCCCTTCGCCCGTTCTCCGATGATTGTCGGCAGCTGGCGCGCGACAAAGTCGTAGGACAGCCCATGGAAGCCGTAGCGCTTGATGCCTTCTGCCGACAGTGCACGCGGCAGGGCGAAGGCCTGTGCTAGTGGCGACTGGCTGCGGTGGAAGGCAGTGTCGAAGCATGCGACCTGCGGCACTTCCGGCATCAGACTGGCGACCGCGCGGACCGCGCGCAGGTTATGCGGCTGGTGCAAGGGTGCGAGCGGCACGAGGCGATCCAATTCGGCGATCACTGCCTCGTCGAGACGGACTGGTGCGCTGTAACGCTCGCCACCGTGTACGACGCGATGGCCCGCGGCGACGATGTCGAGATTCGGGTTGTGTGCCGATAGCCAGTCCAGCAAGTGGTTGAGCGATTGGCGGTGCTGCTCGGTCTGACCGCCCGACACCTGAATCTCGTCACTGAAGCGCTCACCGCCAGCAGTGCGCGCACTCAGCTCGGGCGTCGCACCAATGCCTTCGATCTGGCCCCAGAGCGCGGGGTGGTCTGCAAGCTGCGGCTCGAGAGCGAACAGCGCGAACTTGAGGCTGCTCGAGCCGGCGTTGAGGACGAGTACCGCACGCATCAGAGCATCGCCTCGCGCTTCCGGTGGGCCATCAGCTGGGCGACAGCGCACGAGGCCGCGCGGGTCTCGGCGGTGTCGGCGCGACTGGTCAGGACGATGGGCACGCGCGCGCCGAGCACCACGCCGGCCATCAGTGCGTTGCCGAGGTATTCAAGCTGTTTTGCGACCATGTTGCCGGATTCGAGATCTGGCACCACAAGGATATCGGCGTTGCCTGCCACCGCAGAGCGGATGCCCTTGGTCTTGGCGGCCACCAGCGAGACGGCGTTGTCGAATGCGAGCGGACCGTCCAGCAGGCCACCGCGGATCTGGCCCCGGTCGGCCATCTTGCACAAGGCCGCGGCATCGATCGTCGAGCGCAGTTTGGAGGTCACGGTTTCGACCGCCGACAGGATCGCGACTTTGGGCTCGGCAAGACCCAGCACATGGCCGAGTTCGATGGCGTTCTGAACGATGTCCACCTTGACCTCGAGTGAGGGCTCGATATTGATCGCGGCGTCGGTAATCATCAGCGGGTGCGGGTAGGTCGGCACATCGGCCAGGAAGACATGGCTGATGCGGCGGCCGGTGCGCAGTCCGGCGGTTCGAGAAACGACCGCGCTCATCAGTTCGTCGGTGTGCAGCGAGCCCTTCATCAAGGCCTCGACGCCGCCGTCACGGCACAGGGCGACTGCGGCTTCGGCTGCGGCATGGCTGTGCGGCACGTCGACAATGCGGAAGTTGCGCAGGTCAAGCCCTTGCTCTTCGGCGACTGCACGGATCTTGTATTCGGGACCGACCAGGATTGGGTCGATGAGGCCGGCTTCGGCCGCCTGGATCGGGCCGCGCAGGGACTCGGCGTCGCAGGGGTGTGCGACCGCCATCGGGATCGGGCTCAGGCCGGATGCAATCGACAACAGATGCCGGTAGCGCAGCTCGCGGTCGGATATCGTCACCTCAGGAAGGTTGATCCGGGGGCGCTTGACCTTCTCGGTCGGTGCCTGAACTTCGGCGACGCCGTCGATGACCTTGAGCCCGTCCTGATTGGTTGCCAGACAGTCGAACACGATGTGGTGGTTGTGCTCGTACTTCTCCCGGCAGGTCACGGTGATCGACAAGGTGTCGCCGATCGTGATCGGACGCCAGAAGTTCAGGCTCTGCGACACGTACACTGTGCCCGGCCCTGGAAACTCGGTACCGAGCACCGAGGAGATCAGTGTGCTGCCCCACATGCTGTGGCCGACCACCTCACGAAACTGGCTGGAGCGCGCGTATTCGGTGTCGACATGAGTGGGATTGACGTCGCCCGACATCACCGCGAAAAGGTGAATATCGTCCGGCCGCAGGGTGCGAAGCAGCTGGGCGAAGTCGCCGACCTGGATCTCGTCGAAGGTACGGTTCTGGATGTACTGGGTGGTTGGGGTGTTCATGCTGATTCCCGTGGTTTGCATCGCAACATCGGCCATTCTAGACTCACTGGTGGCACGATATCCGCGAAATGTAATCGATTTGTTGCATTGCAAGATAACACGGGCCTATTCGCCGATAATGCCAACCGGATCACGAGGCGGGTCCAAAGCCGCATGCTAGAATCGGCGCCGCACGCCAGAACTCCGGAGTTCAGATGGAAGTCGTCATTCTCGCCGCGGGCAAGGGCACGCGGATGCGTTCAGACCTGCCCAAGGTGCTTCAGCCGATTGCCGGGCGTGCCATGCTCGGGCACGTGATCGCCACTGCGCGGGGGCTGGAAGCACGTCGTATCTGTGTCGTCTACGGGCACGGTGGTGAATTGGTTCGCGAGCGATTCGGCGCGGAAGACATCGTCTGGGCACGGCAGGAACCTCAGCTCGGCACCGGGCACGCGGTCCAGCAAGCCCTGCCACACCTCACCGACGGCGATCTCGCCCTGATCCTCTATGGGGACGTGCCGCTGATCGCCGACACCACGCTGCGCCGCTTGAGCGACGCAGCCGCCGCCGGCAAGCTTGCGCTGCTGACCGTCATGCTCGACGATCCCACCGGCTACGGGCGAATCCTGCGTGATGCATCCGGCAAGATCTTGCGAATCGCCGAGCACAAGGACGCGACCGAGGCCGAGCGCGAGGTTCGGGAAGTGAATACCGGCATTCTCGTGGCGCCTGTGGCGCGACTGCGTGACTGGCTGGGCCGCATCGGCAACGACAATGTGCAGGGCGAGTATTACCTGACAGACATCATAGGCCTTGCCGTGGCCGACGGCGTGGAAGTCACCGCGGTTCAGCCGACCGCAGTCTGGGAGACCCTCGGCGTGAACGACAAGCGTCAGCTCGCAGAGCTCGAGCGCATCCACCAGCGCAACGTCGCCGGTCGCCTGATGGACGAGGGCGTCACCCTCATCGACCCGGCGCGGCTCGACGTGCGTGGCGAACTGATCTGTGGCCGCGACGTCGAGATCGACGTCAATTGCGTGTTCGAGGGGCGGGTTCAGCTCGGCGATCGCGTGCGCATCGGACCCAACTGCGTGCTGCGCGACGCCATAGTCGGTGCCGGTACACGCATCTCAGCCTTCTCTCAGGTCGAAGACACCGTGATGGGTGTCGAGTGTGTCATCGGCCCCTATGCGCGCACCCGGCCAGGCACCCGCCTTGGCGACGACGTGCACCTGGGCAACTTCGTCGAAGTCAAGAACAGTCACATCGACAACCACTCAAAGGCCAACCATCTCGCCTACGTCGGCGACGCGGATATCGGCCAGCGGGTCAACGTCGGTGCCGGCACCATCACCTGCAACTACGACGGCGCCAACAAGTATCGCACCGTCATCGAGGACGACGTTTTCATCGGCTCCGACTCGCAGCTGGTGGCCCCGGTGCGAGTCGGCCGCGGCGCGACCCTCGCCGCCGGCACGACGCTGACCAAGGATGCCCCCGAGGCTCAGCTCACGGTGTCGCGCGCCAAGCAGATCAGCATTCCGGGCTGGAAGCGCCCGGTCAAGAAAACCACCTGAACCACGCCAGCCTCTTCATCGGAGCAAGCCATGTGCGGCATCGTCACTGCCATTTCCACCCAGAACATCGTGCCGGTGCTGCTCGAGGGCTTGCGCAAGCTCGAGTATCGCGGCTACGACTCGGCCGGCATCGCGGTGCTGTCCAACGGCCTGCAGCGGGTCCGGTCGGCCGGTCGGGTTGCTGACCTGCAGGCGCTGACCGATGAATCAGGTGTCACCGCACATGTCGGCATTGCCCATACCCGCTGGGCGACCCACGGCGCGCCGTGCGAGCGCAACGCCCATCCACATATCTCCGCCGGGCTGGCGGTGGTGCATAACGGCATTATCGAGAACTACGAGGAAATCCGAGAGCGGCTCACCGCACGAGGCTACGTGTTCGAGTCCGAAACCGACACCGAGACCATCGCCCATCTGATTCACCACAAGCTGAATGCAGCGCCGGATCTTTTCGAGGCGGTGCGGCTGGCTACCAACGAACTCGTCGGTGCCTACGCCATCGGGGTGGTCACCGAGGCCGATCCATTCCGCGTCATCGTTGCACGGCGCGGTTCGCCGCTGCTGCTCGGCATCGGCGAGGATGGCATGTATGCCGCCTCGGACACCGCCGCCCTGCTGCAGGTCACCCGCAAGGTGGTTTATCTCGAAGACGGCGATCTCGCCGAACTGCGCCGGGACGGCTATCGCATCGTCCGCGGAGATGGTGTGCCGGTCGAACGCGAGACCGCCATCTCCAGTCTCTCGGCGGATGCGGTCGAGCTCGGCCAGTATCGCCACTACATGCAGAAGGAAATCTTCGAGCAGCCGCAAGCGCTGGCCAATACCCTGGAGATCATCGCCGGGGGCGGCAGCGTGAATCCACAACTATTCGGCGCCGACGCCAGCGGCGTGCTGAACGGGGTGCGCCAGGTGCTCATCATCGCCTGCGGCACGAGCTACCATGCCGGCCTGGTTGCGCGGTACTGGTTGGAGGCGGTGGCGCGCATTCCCTGCACCGTGGAGATTGCGAGCGAATACCGTTACCGCGACTCGGTTCCTGATCCGGACACCCTGGTCGTCGTGATCTCGCAGTCCGGCGAAACCGCCGACACGCTCGCCGCGCTCAAGCATGCAAAAGCGCAGGGCATGGGCCGCACGCTCGCGATCTGCAACGTGCCCGAATCGGCGATCGTGCGCGAATCGCGGCTGCGCTTCATCACACGGGCTGGCCCCGAGATCGGCGTCGCCTCCACCAAGGCATTCACCACCCAGCTGGCCGCACTGGCGCTGCTGACGTTGGCGCTCGCAAAGATCGCCGGCCGGCTCGATGCGGACGCCGAATCACGCGCATTGAACGGACTTCGTCACCTGCCGGTCGCGGTGCAAAAAGTCCTCGAGCTCGAACCCGAAATCGAACAGTGGGCGCAGCGTTTCGCCGCCAAGCATCACGCACTCTTCCTGGGTCGCGGTCGCCATTGGCCGATTGCGATGGAGGGCGCGCTCAAGCTCAAGGAGATCTCCTACATCCACGCGGAGGCCTACGCAGCCGGCGAACTCAAGCACGGTCCGCTCGCGCTGGTCGACAAGGACATGCCGGTCATCGCGATCGCCCCCGCCGACGAGTTGCTCGAGAAACTCAAATCCAACCTGCAGGAAGTCCGCGCCCGCGGCGGAGAGCTCTATGTTTTCGCAGACGCCGGCAGCGAGATTGTTGAGTCCGAGGGCGTGCACATCCTCCACATGCCTGAACACTACGGCATGTTGTCGCCGGTGCTCCACGTCATACCGCTCCAGCTGCTCTCCTATCACGCCGCACTCGTGAAGGGGACCGATGTGGATAAGCCGCGTAACCTCGCGAAATCCGTGACGGTGGAGTGAGGCAGCGGAGCTGTTTCGAAACTGTTCCGAGCAAATAAAGTCGAAAACTCGGCAATAAAGTCGAAAACTGGTTCGATTGGATGAGCTGCCCAGTTTGCGGTGGGGCTACGGTCTGACAAGACCGTGAGCGAAATAGCTCGCGGAGTATGGTTGCGATGTTGTTTCGGGGCGGCGACTAGTCGGCCGCAGCTGACGGTCAGCATGTGCCAAACGTGGGGCGGCAATGCTGCCTGTACCTGCCGCTCAGCGGCCACGCTAGCTGGACGGCAGGCCTCGACGCCTTAGACAATAGCTCAATTTACGGTGTTGCCTGACACGGTGTGGGCCGAACGCTTCCACTGTCGGCGGCTCACTATCGGGAAACAGATCACGCCACGGCTACTCCGAACCGATACCTGCTTGCTCGCTCGTTGAAGCTTTGCAAGTCGCGCGAGGTAATGAGCACGTATATACTAAGTTAGTACGAGCCGATAGGAGATGCGATCATGTCAAAAGAAGCAGTTTTCACAATGAAGCTGGAACCTGAGTTGCGTGCCGAGTTCATGGCCGAGGCCGAGGCCGCCCATCGGCCTGCGTCGCAGATCCTCCGCGAGCTAATGCGCGAATTCGTTCAACGCCAGCGCGAAGCGCGGGAGTATGAAGAGTTCCTCCGTCGCAAAGTCGAGGCCGGACGGGCCTCAATGCGCGCCCGATCTGGGCGATTGAACGATGAGGTTGAGGCCGAATTCGCCGCGCGGCGTGCCAGTGTGGCGAGCCAAATGTGAGGGTTGTCTGGACTCCCGAAGCGCAGCAAGACCGTGCCGAAGTGTGGGACTACATCGCAGCCGACAATCCGCGCGCGGCGGCCCGGATGGATGAGATTTTCAGCAATGCAGCTGCCAAGCTGACCCAGTACGCGATGTTGGGCAAACCGGGAACAATTCCCGGCACCCGCGAGATAATCCCACACGAAAGCTATCGCCTCGTGTACGAGATCGACGGCGGGACGGTGTGGATACTGACACTGGTTCATACGGCCCGCCTTTGGCCGCCTGTGGGCGATTAATAAAGCATCGTGGCAACAGCGATAGCTGCATGTTGGCCGACCGCTTTCGAACCAGACAGCGGTCCGCGGCACCCGGCCAGTTGCCGTCATTCATCAGAGCTCGCCAGCAACTCTCGGAACGCCAGCAACCTATCCGCCAGTTGCCAAACGAGCCCAGCCAAGTCCGGTCCTCATGCGTTGAGTTGATCGGTCGTTCTCACTCCGATAACCGGCAGAACAGGTTGCGAGCCACACTCAGGATAAGTCTTGAATTGGAATGATCGTGTGCAATGTTATAACATTGCCTTTCTATTTGGCCGATGCGAATCATGTTCAAGAGCCTCGAATCCTCAAACGCCGGTACGGTGGTTGCTGCCGATGCGGCGATCGCCGCCTTGCCATTCGACGAGAACGGCTTGATTGCGGCGATTGCCCAGCAGTTCGACACCGGCGAGGTGCTCATGCTCGCCTGGATGAACCGGGCTGCATTGGAAGAAACCCTGGCGACAGGGAGGGCCTGCTACTGGTCGCGCTCACGCAAGGCCTTGTGGAGAAAGGGCGAAACCTCGGGCTGCGTGCAGACCGTCAAGGAGATGCGGCTGGACTGTGACGGCGATGCCGTCCTGCTGTTGGTCGACCAGCTAGGGGGCGCCTGTCATACCGGTCGCAGCAGCTGCTTTTACAACCGGATCGATAACGAGCAGCTCGTCGTGCTGAGTAGCCCACCCGGTCGGCACGGAGTGGCGCGATGAGCGGAAATGCTGCGGACCGGCGTGTGCTGTTCAACGAGTCCGCGCTCAAGGTTGCGGCCATCCTCAAGGACATGTCCGAGACCGATGCCGGCGCTTCGGTTCCTCTCCGTTTGCACAACACCTTGCGTCGGCAAAAGGAGGCTTTCGTACCGCGCGATCCGCAGCGCGTCACGCTGTATGTGTGCGGACCCACGGTCTACAACTACGTCCATATCGGCAATGCGAGGCCGGTGGTGGTGTTCGACGTGCTCTACCGGTTGCTCTCGCGGCACTACCCGCAGGTCGTGTACGCCCGAAACATCACCGACATCGACGACAAGATCAACGCCGCGGCGCAGGCGGCGGGCGAACCGATCCGCGTGCTGGCCGAGCGTTATGCCGTCGCCTATCGCGAAGACATGGCCGCACTCAATGCGCTGCCGCCAACAATCGAGCCCTGGGCTACCGACCACGTTCCGCAAATGATCACGCTCGCGCAGCGACTCATCGAACGCGGTCATGCCTATGCCGCCGAAGGGCATGTGCTCTTCCATGTGCCTTCGCTTGATGATTACGGCAAGCTCTCCGGGCGTCGGCGCGACGAGATGATCGCCGGTGCCCGTGTCGAGGTCGCGCCCTTCAAGCGCGACCCGGCAGACTTCGTGCTGTGGAAGCCTTCGAGCGGGTCCCAACCGGGCTGGGACAGCCCGTGGGGCTTTGGCCGCCCCGGCTGGCACATCGAATGCACTGCGATGATCCATACCCATCTCGGGCACTCGATCGACATCCACGGCGGTGGTCAGGATCTGATCTTCCCGCATCACGAAAACGAGATCGCCCAGGGCGAAGGCGCCTATGGTGGCGAGTATTGCCGCTACTGGGTGCACAACGGCTATGTCACCGTCGACGGCGAGAAGATGTCGAAATCCCTCGGCAACTTTCACACCGTTCGCGATCTGCTGCAGCGCTATCCGGGCGAGGTCATCCGCTATGCACTGCTGGCGGGGCACTATCGCAAGCCGCTCGATTTTTCCTTGGCTGCGCTCGATCAGGCACGCGTGGCCTTGGACCGCCTCTATGGCAGTCTGCTGTCGCATGAGAATCGACCGCCGCCGATCAGCCGCGCACGCGCCCATGACGTCGAGGCCGCGCTGGCCGACGATCTCAATACCCCACTCGCACTCGCCCGCCTGCACGAGACCGCTGCGGCCCTTCGCAAATCAACCGATCCCGCACAGCAGGAGCAACTTGCCGACACGCTTCGCGATGGTGCCGAACTGCTCGGTCTGCTTCAGCAGTTGCCAAGCCAGTGGCGCCAATGCGCCCACGAGACCGACGGCGCGCCGGACGTCGAGCATATCGAAGCGCTGATCGCCGCACGTAGTGCGGCCCGGGCCTCAAGGGACTTTGCGCGGGCCGACGCCTTGCGCCAGGAACTGAACGCGCTCGGCATCGGCATCGAGGACAGCTCGGTCGGTACCAGCTGGCATCGCCTCGGGGCATCGGCAAACGAACGCAGGCGTGACTCGACCTAAGCGTGGAAACATTTTCAACCACATGAAAACCTTACTGATCCGCAACGCCCGACTGGTCAACGAAGGGCATATCACCGAAGCCGATCTGCTTGTGCGCAGCGGCCGCATCGACAAGATCGCGCCGAGCATCGACGCGGCGGCCGACCAAGAGGTCGATGCGAACGGACAATGGCTGCTGCCCGGCATGATCGACGACCAGGTGCATTTCCGCGAACCGGGCCTGATGCACAAGGGTTGCATCGCAACTGAATCGGCCGCAGCGGTGGCCGGTGGCATCACCAGCTTCATGGACATGCCCAACACCCGGCCGCCCACGCTGGACCTGCAGGCGCTCGCCGGTAAAAAGGCCATTGCCGCCCGTGATGCGCGTGCCAACTACGCCTTCCATTTCGGGGTGTCGAACGGCAACATCGACACGGTTGCCGCGCTGGATCCGCGCGAGGTAGCCGGGGTGAAGGTCTTCATGGGCGCCTCCACCGGCGACATGCTGGTGGATGATCCCGCCACCCTGGAGCGCCTGTTCGCCACCGTGCCCACGATTCTGCTGGCCCACTGCGAACACACCCCTCGCATCCGGCACAAGGAATCGTTGTGGCGAAAGCGGCTTGGCAGCAAGGTGCCAATGGCTGCGCATCCGCACATACGCGATGCGGAAGCCTGCTGGCTGTCTTCGTCCATGGCGGTTGACCTGGCGCGCCGACATGGCACGCGGCTGCATGTATTGCACATCACCACGGCCCGCGAACTCGAACTTTTCGAGGACAAGCCGCTTGCCGAAAAGCGGATCACCGCCGAGGTCTGCATTCATCACCTGATGTTCGACAGCCGCGACTACCCGAGACTCGGCAGCCTGCTCAAGTGCAACCCGGCGGTGAAGTCCCCGGAGGACCGGACGGCGCTGCGTGCCGCACTGCGCGGCAACCGGATAGACGTGATCGGTACCGATCACGCGCCCCATACGCTCGAAGAAAAGTCCGGCGACTATTTCAGCGCACCCGCAGGCCTTCCGCTGGTGCAGCACGCCTTGCCGGCACTGATGGAGCTGGTGCACGACGGAGTCATCGATCTGCCGACACTGGTGGCCAAGACCAGCCACCGCGTGGCAGACCTCTTCGGGATCGTCGATCGCGGTTACCTGCGCGAGGGCGCCTGGGCCGATCTCGTGCTGGTCGGACCACGGTCGCCCAACGCAGCCGAGGATCCCGTACTCGCGCGCTGCGGGTGGAGCCCTTTCGCCGGCTACCGCTTCCGTAGCCGGGTCAACACCACCATCGTCTCCGGGCAGATTGCCTGGCACGACGGCGCGTTGCGCCCGGACTGCCGTGGCCAGCCGCTGACCTTCGAGCGCTGAGAACCCTGTACCTCATGTGGACCCGTCCCTATGAATGCACCCATCCCACGACACGCCATCACATGCTGGATGCAGGGTGGTGATCGCGGATGACTGAACTGCCCGGTTTCATGAACGAGAACGTCGAAGACCGGCGCGTACCGGTGCGGGTGCTGACCGGCTTTCTCGGCGCAGGCAAGACGACCCTGCTCAACCGCTTGCTCAGCAACCCTGCGTTCTCGCGCACCGCGGTGCTCATCAACGAGTTTGGCGAGGTCGCGGTCGACCACCACCTTGTCGACAAGATCGACGACAGCATTGTCGTGCTCGACTCGGGTTGCATCTGCTGCAGTGTGCAGGGTGATCTGCTGCGCGCACTCAAGGACGTGTTCCAGCGCGGGGTGCGCCGCGAGATCGATCCCGTCGAACGGGTGCTGATCGAAACCACCGGCCTGGCCGACCCCGCGCCGATCATCCATACCTTGATGCAGGACATGTTCGTATCGGCGAGGTTTCACTGCGACGGGGTGATCACCGCGGTCGACGTCACCCACGCGCCGGGTCAGCTCGACGCGCACCGTGAGCCCGTGCGGCAGATCGCGATGGCCGATCGCCTGTTGCTGACGAAGTGCGACCTGACCGACCCGCCCACGCGCGCAAGTGTGGTCGAGCGCCTGCGCGTGCTCAATCCCGGGGCGCCGTTGGTCGAGGTCTTCGGTGGGGAGGTGGGAGCCGAGGCCTTCGAAGCCTGCGGCATCTACGATCCGGGCACCAAACTGCCGGACGTTGCGCTGTGGCTCGGTGAGGAAGCGGCCCGGGCAAAGGCCGAGCGCGCGCCGGCCACTTCCGGTCCGGGTGCGTGGCGTCGCCCCGGCGCCGCACCGGTGGCCAGGCAGCCGACACGCCATGACTCGGATGTCCAGAGTTTCGTGCTCGCGTTCGATCAGCCGTTGGACTGGCTTGAGTTCAGCGAGGGCCTCTCGCTGCTGCTCGCGGCTTATGGCCATCGAGTCTTGCGCATCAAGGGCTTGCTCAACGTATCCGGCGACCCATTGCCCCGTATCGTGCAGTGTGTCCAGCATGCGGTCTATCCCCCAACCACATTGCCAGCCTGGCCAGAGTCCGGTCCCTACGCCGATCGTCGCAGCCGTCTGGTGTTCATCGTCCGCGAACTGCCGCGGGAAGAGGTCGCGGCCATTCTCGGCAGCTTGTTTGGGCAGGTGCCCGTCTCCTCCTAGTGGTCTGCTTCGCAGGTCTGGGGGCATGACGAAAGGGATGGATTGTGGTGCAGCGCAAGGCGCGAATCGCAGCGACAGCAGTCGCGATCGCGAGGATGAGCAACGCGGCCAAGCGCCTCAAGCCGCGACTTCGCGTCCCGGTATTTGCGAAGTCGACCACTAGCGACACGAACCTTGGACCATCAGTCCAGGCGATTCGCATATTGGGTGGGTTCCCAACTCTATTGCGCGGCGGCTTGGCGACAAAGCCGCTTGGCTGGCTCTTGTTTCGATTGGTACTCGGGCTGTTGGACGAGATACATAGCCTGGCATTGGCAGAACCAGAGTTCTTGCACGTCAATGCTTGAACGGCGCAGAATGAAAACGTATTACTTTTTTAGTATCAAGCGCCCCGGGAAGCGGCCTTGCCTTTTCCGTCTCCCAAGAGAAGGACAAGGCTTGGGGTGACCTCTCATTGGAGTGCATGTGCTGACAGGCGATCTGCGCGAGAGTCACAAACTGCAATGGGTGCTGCTGGTGCTCATGCTGCTCGTCGTCGCGGCTGCGCTACTCGTGATGCAGGGCATCGAGCGTCAGTCGATTGAAGTGCGTGAGCGGGAGCACCTCGCTGGTCAGGTTCGGGTGATCGAGCAAAACATGGATCGCCAGATTGCTGCCACCCGGGCGGCTCTGGGTTCGGTGCTCAGTGACTGGGTGTTCTTCTCGTCCTTGCCGAGCGGGCACGAACTTTCAAACTTGCGCCTGCAGTCCCTGTCCGAGGCCATGCCGGGGATTCGGACGATGCTGATTCTGACTCCACAGGGTCTGGTTTTGAGCAGTAACCGCGCGGAGCTGATTGGCCGCGATTTTGCTGAGCGCGACTATGTGCGAGCGGTGCTTCTGCACCCGGACCCCGATACGCTCTACGTGTCCCAGCCCTTTCGCACTGTACTCGACGTCTATGCCCTGAACATGACCCGGGTTTCACTGTGGCCGGATGGGCGGCCTCTCAACATTGTCTCGGCGACGCTCGACCCGGATTTCTTCGGCATCTTGATGGAGTCGATCCGCTACGCGCCTGATATGTGGGTGGCAATGGCGCACGGCGATGGCGTGCTGTTCAACCACGTGCCGCCGCGCGAGGAGTTGCTCGGCGCTGATCTCGCCCGTCCCGGCAGCCTGTTCACACGTCACATGGAAAGCGGAGAAGAAGCGACGGTATTTGAAGGCGTCGCGGCCACCACCGGGGAGTCAATACTGATGGCGCAGCGTACCATTGCACCGCCCGAATTGCAGATGGACAAGCCGCTGGTGGTTGCCGTGGCGCGCAGCCGACAGGCGGTGTTTGCGGGGTGGACGCAGAAGACAATTGCCTTGGCGGCCTTGTGGTGCGTGCTGGTGCTGGTGTCAGTGGGCAGCATGGCGTTTTATCAGCGGCGCCAGCGCCACTTGATCGGGATAATCATGGAAGAAGAAGCCTCGCGGCAACGGGCCGAAGAGGAAGTCCGCCAGCTTGCGTTCAATGATCCACTCACTGGTTTGCCGAACCGACGCCTCTTGCTCGACCGTATGCGGCAGCTGCAGGCGGCGAGCCTCCGGCGCGGTCGGCTCAGCGCCCTGTTGTATGTCGACCTCGATCACTTCAAGGCGCTCAATGACCACCTCGGGCACGACCGGGGTGACGAATTCCTCCGCCGTCTCGCTCAGCACATGCTGGCCTGTGTGCGCGATGAAGACACCGTGGCCCGGCTGGGTGGCGACGAATTCGTGGTGATGCTCTCGGTGTTGAGCAGCCAAGCGGACGAGGCCGTGCAACAAGCGTCGGTCGTAGCAGAAAAGATTCTGCATCTGGTGCGCGCAGACCCTCTGGCCGTGCGGGTCGAGCCGCATTGCAGTGCCAGTATCGGCATCACCCTGTTTGGCAACCGCGCCGAGGCGGTCGAAGAGATCCTCAAGCGCGCCGATATTGCGATGTATCGGGTCAAGATGGCGGGGCGGGATGGCGTCGAGATTCTTGATGCGGGTTCGTCAACGTACTCCGCAAGTCATACCGGGGCGATGAGCGATACCGGAGTCCCGCCGCCCGGCGCAGCCTGAGTCGATCAGGCCTTCGCGTTCATCCTCCTCCTGGGCGGTAGGGTCAGCGCCCGGTGACCGGCATATTTCGCTTGCAAGTCGATGGCCCATGTCTATGGTGAAGCAATGGCATGACCTATGGCTCGCGGCCCGTGCGATTGACAAATCCTCCGGCAAGGTGAGCCGGCATCCATTGCCTGTGCGCGCTACGTGATGCGTGATTCTGAGGCTGCTGCACCAACCCGTCCCTCATTTTTCAGCGTCAGGATTTGTGCAGACGACCTCCACGCGCCTCGCGCGCGCGTATTCACTCATCCTCAAGGAGATTCTCATGGCCAGAGGTGAAGAGTTGAAGTTTGGATGTGTCGTTCGAGGCGGCGCGAGCTACGTCAGCAAACAGGGGTCTGTGTATGCGCCCGGCGTCAGTGCTGAAACCGCGGGTTCGAAGGTTGTCTTCCTCGGCATTGTCACGCTTCCCCCAGGCGGCAGGACCAGTGCGCATTACCACGAGTACCACGAGTCTGCCTTCTACTTCATGAGTGGTGAAGAAGTTGAGCTATGCACAGGCGAGCAGCTTGAACATCAGGAGCGCGCGTGCCCCGGCGATTACCTCTTCATTCCTGCGAAAGTGCCACATGTGGCGGTTAATCGTGGCAATACGCCTGCCGTGTTTGTCGGCGTGCGCAATGAGCCTACTGCGCAGGAGAGTGTCGTGATGCTGCCAGAGTTGGACGCCCTGGTGCCGTAGGTTGGTTTCGCGACGACCGATGGAAACAGCTAGCGTTTTCACCCACAACAAGGAGAGCCGACATGGATACCTCATCCACAGCTGCATCCACTGAAGTCGAGCTTCGCCACCAGCTGGAAGACTGGGCGAAAGCGGTTCGCGCCAAGGATATCGAACGCATCTTTTCCAATTATGCGACGGACATCGTCGCCTTTGATGCCATTGCCCAACTGCAGTTCAAGGGCGCCGACGCGTATCGCACGCACTGGGAGACCTGCATGACGATGTGTCCGGGCCCGATGATCTTCGAACTGCATGACCTTCGGATCACGGCGGGCGAGGATGTCGCCTTCGCGCACGGCCTCAATCGCTGTGGCGGCACCGGCCCGGATGGCAACGAGATGTCCGGCTGGATGCGCCTGACCGCCTGCTTTCAAAAGCAGCATGGCAAATGGCTGGTCGTGCATGAGCACTTCTCCGCCCCGTTCGACCCCGAGAGCGACAAGGCTTTGTGGCTCCAACCCTGATTCCCGCCAGATCCGAGAATCACTGCCATGATTGACCCTCGGCGCCTCGCCGCGCCGAGCGGCCCTCGATCGCTGTCAACCCCGAAGGCCTCGTAGACTTTTTCGGCATTCGTCGTGATTCTGCGCAGGTGCTCGATCGCGCTCCTCGTAGAATATGCGGGTGGAGGGACCTGGTTGGTGACGGGAATCGAGTTTCCAGAGCGGAATGTGATGAGTCGTCGGAAGTCCAAAGCGGAGTGAACTGCCTTTGATGTTCCTGTACCTTTTCCTGGCGGCAGTCGCTGTCTTATTGCTTGCGCTGATGGCGCTTCGTCTTCGCGACGCCCTCGCGGACCGGGCGGAGTGGGTCCGTCTGGCCGCTCTGCAGCCGGCGCAGCCGGCCCTGTATGACCAGGCCATGGTTGCCGAATTGCCGGATCCGGCGCGGCGATTCTTCAACTTTGCAATCAAACCCGGCACGCCGTTGCTCTCCGTCGCCGAGATCGACATGGGCGGTGAGTTCAGCCTGGGCTCGCGCACCAAACCGAATTACCGCCCGATGTGTGCGCGCCAGATTCTGGGCGCTCCGCAGGGGTTCGTCTGGATGCTCAAGATCCCCGGCGCGGTGTCGCTGTCCGGTTCCGATACAGGCAAGTGGACGCACTTTCGCATTCTTGGCCTGATTCCGGTCGCCCGCATGGGGGGTGATGCCAATCATGCACGCGCTGCCTACGGCCGCTATGTCGCCGAGGCGGTATTCTGGACGCCGGCCGCGCTCCTACCGGGACCGGGAATCGTCTGGGAGGCGCTGAATCAGGACGTCGCTCGCGTCACGGTGACACACAACGCGCTGTCTCAGAGCGTTGATGTCAGGGTGGACGCAGACGGCCGACCGGTCGAGGTGCGTTTCACGCGGTGGACCAATGCCAACCCCGAACGCGTGTACCGGCTGCAGCCCTTTGGCGGTCTTTTATCGGATTTTCGGGAGGTTCAAGGCTTTCGTCTTCCCTTCCGGGTCGAGGCTGGCAACCTGTTCGGAACCGACGCCTACTTTCCCTTCTTCAAGGCGCAGGTCAGAGCGGTACGCTTTCCTCATCGGTGACGCAATCCCCGTGAAAGCTGTCATCGGTCGCCCGGAGTCCTTCATGACCCCTTGTTCACCATCCTTCTGGTCATCATGGCGCAGGCTACGATTCCATCTGCCGTTCCCACTCGCCAAGGGAGAAAGTCAACGAACGGAGCAGCACAATGATGCGACTTGAAGGCAAGACAGCTCTGGTAACTGGCGCGGCGCGCGGCATCGGGGCAGCAATAGCAGCCGCTTTTGTCGAGAATGGAGCTTTTGTCTATCTCAGCGATATCGACGATGCCGCAGGGCAATCCACTGCGGAGGCGCTGGGTGTGCGGGCTCGGTACATCCATCTCGATGTGCGCGAAGAACTGGATTGGCAGGCCGTCATGACGCAGGTTCTCGACGAACGCGGGGGGTTGAATGTACTCGTCAACAACGCAGGAATCACGGGCTTTGAGCAGGGCAACTTCGTGCATGACCCGGAGCATGTCTCGCTGGATGAATGGCATGAGGTGCATCGGACAAACCTGGACGGTGTCTTCCTAGGCTGCAAGCATGCAATCCGGACGATGCGCAACGCCGGGAGTCCGGGTTCGATCATCAACATTTCATCGCGCTCCGGTCTGGTCGGCATTCCGGGAGCTGCGGCCTATGCCTCGTCGAAAGCTGCGGTGCGCAACCATACCAAGACGGTGGCGCTTTACTGCGCCGAGCAGGGACTGCCGATTCGCTGCAACTCGATTCACCCTGCCGCCATTCTGACCCCGATATGGGAGCCACTGCTGGGCGACGGACCAGAACGTGAACCGCGGATGCGCGAGTTCGTGCAGGACTGCCCGCTACGCCGATTCGGCCGCCCCGACGAAGTGGCTGCGGTGGCGGTGATGCTTGCCTCGGATGAGGCTGCCTACATGAATGGTGCGGAGCTGAACATCGATGGGGGGATTCTGGCTGGTGCTGTAGCGGCGCCAGCATCCTCCCGATAGTTTGCTCCACTGGAGATCTCGGTGCCGATCAGGCTTCGACGGATATTCCGAACCGGCCGCGCTCAGCGAATGCCAACCCGGCGCTGGTGCATGCGGATGTAGGCAGTGATGTGGGCCACCTGATCTGGTGTGAGCCCTTCGATCGGCGGCATGTCACCATACTGCCAGTGGTGGGCGCGAACGCCCTGGGCCACCGCCATCTGGAACGCTGCGTCGCTGTGGTGTGACGGTTCGTAGATCTTGTGCAGCATGGGCGGCGCAACCTCGGTGCCGTTCAGGTCGGCGCCGTGACAGCTTGCGCAGTGAGTCTCATACAACGGCTGGCCAACGTTCGGATTCGGCATCAGGCCGGGAGTTGTTTCAGGGGGTGGCTGCCAGACTTGGGCAGCCACGCCGGTGGTCAGTGCGCCGAGCACGATGGCGAAGGCGGTTCGCAGGGTTTTTGGGCGGCGATGGGTGCGTTGCATGAAGCGCGTCCTTCGGGGTTACGGTTTGTCTTGAGCGGTCGTAATGGATGGGGTCCGGGGTTTTCCCTGTGCAAGCAACACGGCCAGCCCGGCGAACAGCATCGAACCAACCCCCCACACCCACGCATAGCCGATCATGTCACCCCAGGGTGCGAGCGCGTAGGCCAGTGCGAGCAGTGCCCAAACGATCGCAATCGGCACGATGAGCCAGAAATCCTCGTTCATCAGTCGTTTCCTCCTCGATATTCGTACGTCAATGTCCGCCGCCGCCGGCCGCGGTCACCGGCAGGGCCTGCATCATCTCGAAGCCGATCGCCGTGAAGGCGTACATTGCGACCACAATCACGAGCACCGAGACCGGACCGACCCAGGCCGTGAAGCCGGGTCTCACGGCGCTGCCCTGCCATGCCACGGTGAGATCGCGCAGTTCGCTTGCAGTGCGCCCGCGCGGCACCAGGGAGATCGCGACCCCGGCTGCGAACAACGCCAGCGCAGCCGCCATGATCGCGCCGCCGATGCCGACCGTGGCCATCAACCCTTGCCACAGGGCCGGGGCCTCGCTCCGGTAAGCCACGTCGATGACCCGACGAGGAACACCCAGATAGCCTGCGGCCACGCCGGCGGCACCAAAGACGAGCAGACCGGCCAGCACGAGCCAGGGCATCCAGCGCATGAGCCCCGGTTGCCACATAGCCCGGCCGCCGATCGCGGGAAGCATCACGGCTAGTGCGGCCAGCAGCGTGAGGCTCACCGTGCCCACAGTGAAGAAGTGGAAGTAGCCGGGGACGAAGAAGGTGTCGGACAACAGCGGTGCGAGTTGCTCCTGGATCAGCACGAACGCGAACACGATGCCCAGGCCCATCGACAGCACCGCGACGCCGATCGCATTGGTCGCCGGGTGACGCCAGGGCAGCATCCGCATCCAGCCGAACAGGCCGCGTCCGCCCTGGGCGCGGGCGTGCAATTCAAGCGAGGCGACGATGATCAGAAATGCGGTCAGCGTCGGCACGCTGACGAACAGCGACAGCAGCGAGCCGGTCACCCGCACCACGCCGGGCAGGTCCGGTTCGAGGAACATGTGGTACAGCGAGGTCGGCGGCACGAAGACCAGGTACATCGAGAACACGATCTTTGAGAAGCGATCGCCGAACACCGACTTGACGCCGGTGAGGTGGCGGACCAGCACGTACCACAGGATCACCGTGGCCATCAGTGGCAGGTAGTGCATGTTGTGGAACACGATGTGCCAGTTGGTGCCGTGGTTGGCCGGCATTGCGCCCAGACCGAGCGCCCACAGCGTGCCGGGCAGGAAGGTGTAGAGCGCGGCGAATCCGGTCACGACCAGGAAGCCGGCCCACGTGAAGAGCGCGAAGCCCACCCCGGTCAGGCGTTCCTGGCGGCCTGTGCGGCGCGGTTCGAGCAGGGTCGCGATCGCGCACGCTGGCACCACCATCAGGCCCAGCCCAAGCAGCAGGTAGCCGAGGTTGAACACCAGCAGTGCGTGCGGCGTCTGTGCGGCCATTGCAGGTGCGCCGTCGTAGAGCAGCGGCAGGCCCATGTGGGCGCCGCCCATGCTGAACACGAAGCCGGCGAGCATCAGGCCGAATCCGGTCCACGCCAGCCTGCGCCGCACCAGCCCGCCGCCGTTCTCGACCGCGCTGAAACCCAGGAGCAGGGCCGCCTGCGCGACAAACAGCCAGTAGAAGAAGATGCTCACCCCGTGCACGGTGAGGAAGCGGTATCCCGTGTTGGGGATCATGTCGATGAGGCCGCCACGGGCAAGCGCGGTCAGCACGCCGCCGACAATGCCCAATGCCAGGGCGACCAGCGAGACGGCGCTCATCGCCACCAGCAGACGACGGTCCGAGGCGCCGAGCGCCGCAAAACGATCCCGATAATTGGTTTCCATGTTCAGACCACCTCGATCGTTGCCTGCATCACGTCGTGTGCAGGGCCGCAATAAATCGTGCAATACACGAGATAGCGGCCGGGTTCGTGGAAGGTGATGTCCATCTCGGTGACACGCCCCGGACGCAGCCGCACCATGCGTCCACCGCGCCCGAACTGGATCGACGCGCCGTGCGCGACGTCAAGCGCCATCATGCGAAAGCGGTAGGGTTGCCCGGCGTCGAGCCGCAGCGTGCCCGGCAGGTAGTACCACATGCCGGCGGCGAGATAGACGTCGATCGCTTCGTCGTCGTGCGCGTGGTCCGGGTCGTCCACTTCATGGGCGCCGTGATCCATCGCGCCGTGGTCCATCGCGCCGTGCCCGTCGTCATGTTCCAGCGTTCGGGCGAGGACGCGCGGATGGACTGTGCCATCGGGCAACCGGTAGCGCTCGATGAACTCGGCGGTCATCCGGTTGAATTCTTCGGCGCTCGGGCCGTCGTGGGCAGCACCGTGCCCGCCATGTCCGCCGCCATGTCCGGCGGCGTGTCCGGCGGCGTGTCCGGCGGCGCCATGATCGTCACCGTGGCCCAGGCCCAGCAGTGCGAGCGGAGTCGGAGCCGCGCCGTAGGCGGCCCACAAGCCGTACAGCGAGACGCCGCCGAAACCCATCGCGGTGATGAACCCCCGCCTTGTCGTGAAATGTGATTTTTCTGCCATGTGCTGTCCCTTGGTCGTCTGTCGACCCCACCGGATGCCGATGCTGTTGGAGTCGATCGGGGGCTGGATGCTCATAGGATTGAGATGTGCTCAGTCTAGGCAACAGAGATCGTCAGTACCCTGACGCCAGGGTTACGATTCTGTAATCTTCGGACCGCCCCTTCCGCGATGTGGATCGCGAACGCATTCGCCCTAATGCCAATGCGTTCAATCGGCTCGAGCTGTTGCTGCGCCTCGGTCGGGTCAGGCGCGACCTGTTCAACGAGTAACCTCCAACCTCGCCCGGCGCAGCAGCAGCGAGTTGCCGATCACCGACAGCGAACTCGCGGTCATCGCGACGACACCGATCATCGCGTCGCCCGGGCCTTTCTCGACCGGAACCGACTCGCCGGTCGCGATCGATTCGTCGACATGGCTCGTGCCGTCGACAATCTCTCCGTCGGTCGGCACCTTGGCCCCGGGGCGAACGACCATCACGTCGCCGACCGCAAGCTCGGCCACGGGCACTTCGACCTCGTGGCCGTCGCGCAGCACCGTCGCGGTCTTCGCGCCGAGTGTGACGAGGTTTCGGATCGCCTGCGACGCGCGTCCTTTTGCCCGCGTTTCAAGGTAGCGGCCGAGCAGGTGGAAGGTCATGATGGTCGCGGCCATCTCGATGAAGGACGTCATCGGGTAAATGAAACCGATGAGCCCGATCACATAGGGCGGGATACTGCCCAGCGAGATCAGCACGTCCATGTTGGCGGTGCGGTTCTTCAGCGAACGCCAGGCGGACTGATGCGTCGCCCATCCGCCATTGGTGAACACCACCGGAAACGCGAATACCGCGACGATGGCGAGATAGCCGGGCACCGGCTGCCAGAACATGTGCGGCACCATCAGCAACATGATCAGCGTGGCCGGCACGGCGGCAATCCATAGCCGCTTCTGCGCCAGCGCCAGATAGCGCTCCTCGGAGTCGGTCGCCTGCTGTTCGCTCGGGGGGCTCTCGAGATCGACGCTGTCGACGTCGTAGCCAGCACGTTCGATCGCGGCACGGATCGCGTCCGGCTGTGTGCGCGCCGCGTCGAAGCGCACCGTGACGCGGTGGTTGGCGATATTGGTCTCGACCCCTTCGATACCGTCCACCCTGCGGATAGAAGTCGATACCAGGCCCGCACAGTGGTTGCTGCTCATGCCGGGCACGGTCAAGAGAACCGTATTCGATGCTGTGGCTGGGGTGTTCATGGACTGACCCCTCGCGTTCCTCATGGCTACAGCATGGTCGAGGGCGGCTTTCCGAACGATTGCCCCGGGATTACGGTTTCGTCAGGCTGGCGGGGCGTCCAAAAAATGCATGTCGAATGCGTCGGGCATCATGGGGTGCTCGACCGGGCTGAAACACCGGGTGGGATGTCCGGATGGGGCGTCGCGCCGCATCCGGACCAGTTTGCGAAGCCGATCGGCTCAGCGGGCGGGCGACTGCGATTGCATTCTCTGCTCCAATGCCTCCATGCGCTTTTCCATCATCTCCATCCGTTGATGCATGGCTTCAGGGCCACCGCCTTTCATGCCCCCTTGCATCCCCATCATGCCTTGCATGCCACCTCGCATCATGCCCGGTCCCATCGGCATGTCGCCGGACATCATCGGGCAATCTGCCGGCATGGCCTGCATCATGCCTTCCATGTCGGCCATCTGTTCTTCCATGAGTTTCATGCGCTCGGCCGGGTCCTGCATCTGCCGCATTCGCTGCATGCGCTCCTGCATCGCCGAGATGCGGGCAGCGGGGGTGGCGCCTGGCGTGGCTTCGGCGCTTACGGCTTCGGCCGGGTGGTGGGCCGCATGGTCGTCCTGCTGTGCGAACGAGGCGCCAATGAGCAAGCTGCCGCCGAGCAAGGCGGCGAGGATCAGCGGTGTGCGATTGCGAGTGAGGGTTTTCATGATAGCTCTCCTTCGAATGGGCTCTTCTCATGCATCTGCTTGCAGTCTAGGAGCACCAGGTCGACGCCAGGCTGACCGGAGGATTACATCTTCGTAAGGCACGGAGAATGCGAGCCCCGGGCTGGCACAATCCCCACCTATGATCCGGTAGAAGGAGCACCCACATGAAGATCCTGATCGTCGAAGACGAACCGAAGACCGGGGACTACCTGCGCCAGGGGCTGGGCGAGGCGGGTTTCGTCGTCGATCTGGCGCGAGAGGGTATTGACGGCATGCATCTCGCGCTCACCGGCGAGTATGACTTGCTGGTGCTCGATGTCATGCTGCCCGGCGTCGATGGCTGGACCATTCTGCAGGCGGTGCGCCGCGCGGGGGGCGAGATGCCGGTGTTGTTCCTGACCGCGCGTGATGCGGTCGAGGACCGGGTGCGGGGGCTGGAGCTTGGCGCCGACGACTACCTCGTCAAGCCCTTTGCCTTTTCGGAACTGCTCGCCCGAGTGCGCACGCTGTTGCGCCGGGGCAAGAACAAGGAGCCCGAGGTGTTGCGTGCGGCCGATCTGGAGCTCGATCTGATGCGGCGACGGGTCACCCGCGGTGGCTCGCGGATCGACCTTACCGCCAAGGAGTTTGGTCTGCTCGAACTGTTGCTGCGGCGACAGGGCGAAGTCTTGCCGCGCTCGCTGATCGCCTCGCAGGTGTGGGACATGAATTTCGACAGCGACACCAACGTGATCGAGGTCGCGGTGCGTCGTCTGCGCGCCAAGGTGGATGACCCGTTCGAGCCCAAGCTCATCCGGACGGTGCGCGGTATGGGCTATGTGCTCGAGGCAGACGAGCAGGCATGAGTGCCCCGTCATTCGGCGCAGTGTCGCTGACCACCCGCCTCGCCGCCCTCTTCGCGGCGACGACGAGCGTGCTGCTGATCCTGGTTGGCATCGCGGTAGACCGCGCGGTGTCGGCGCATTTCGACGATCTCGATCAGCATGATCTCGCGGCCAAGCTTGTCGCAATCGAGACCTTGCTCGCGACCACTACGTCCGATGACGCGCTCGCGGCGCTACCGGGCAGACTGGACGACGCGTTGGCTGGCCATGAATCCGTTGCGCTGCGTCTCAGCATTCCGGCGCGTGGCTGGCAGCATGCGGTACTCGAAGATCGCTTCGACCCCCAAGCGCCATTGTCGCCGGGTCTGCGGGGCGCTGTGACGAAATGGCAGGACAACCACGGCACGCCATTCATCGGCAAGGCGGCGACGATTCCGGTGAACCTGTCCGAAACTGTCGCTGCCGAGGTCATGCTTGGGCTGGATACCTCCCATCATGCGCACTTTCTGCGGACGATGCGGCTTCAGCTGGGTTTCGGCATTTCGGTAGCGGCGTTGCTCGCGGCGATGTTTGGATGGCTGGCTGCCAGCAAGGGACTCGCCCCGATGCGTCGGGTGACCGCCACGGCCAGTCGGTTATCGGCAGAACGCCTTGGTGAGCGGCTGTCCGAGCGGGATGCGCCCGCCGAGATGCGGGAACTGGTCGAAGCCTTCAACGGCATGCTCGCACGCCTGGAAGCCTCGTTTCGAAGGCTGAGCGAGTTCTCGGCCGACATCGCCCACGAGCTGCGCACTCCAGTGTCCAACCTGATGACTGAAACCCAGGTCGCTCTGTCACGCAGCCGCAGTGCCGACGAGTATCGCGAGGTGCTGCATTCCAACCTGGAGGAGTTCGACCGGCTCGCCCGGATGATCGCCGACATGCTGTTTCTCGCCAAGGCCGACAATGGACTGCTACCCAAGCCGGCCGAACGGATCGCCCTCGAAGCTGAAGCGGCCGCATTGCTCGAGTTCTACGAGGCGCTTGCGGATGAGAAAGGCATCCGGATGGAGTTTACCGGGGCCGGCGAGGTTGTCGGCGATCGGCTGATGCTGCGCCGCGCCTTGTCCAATCTCCTGTCGAACGCGATCCGCCATACGCCGCAGGGTGAAACCATCGCGGTCGGGGTTCACAGAGAAGGCGACCAAATCCTGCTGACAGTCAGCAATCCTGGCGAACCGATTCCGCCGGATCAGGTAGCGCAGGTCTTCGAACGGTTTCACCGGGCTGACCTGTCACGTTCCCGTCATAGCGACGGTTCGGGACTTGGGCTGTCGATCACGCGCTCCATCGTCGAGGCGCACGGTGGCCGCATCGAGCTCGAATCGAACGCAACGAGGACGATCTTCACTATCGCCCTTCCCGAAGACCGCTAACGTCAGATCTCTCAAGAGTCGCTGGCGGGGCGAGGGTTCTGCGGTAGCTGCCTGGCGGCGTGCCGGTCCATTGCTTGAAAGCACGGTTGAAGGCAGTTGGGTCGTCGAAACCGAGATCGGCGCCGATGGTGCCGATGGGCACTTCGGTGCGCGAGATACGGGCGATGGCGACGTCTCGCCGCAGGGCGTCCTTGACCGCCTGGAAGTGGGTGCCCTCGGCGGCGAGTCGGCGCGCAAGCGTGCGCGGAGAGATATGCAGGGCGCGGGCAACGTCTTCCACCCCCTGGGGTTTGCCCAAAGCGGCCTCGAGCAGGTCGCGCACGCGGTGGGTCATCACGCGTTCGCTCACGGATACGTGAATCCAGTCCATCGGTGCCTTGCGTAGAAAGGCCGACAACGAGGCCTTGTCCTGCCGGATCGGCGCGTTCATGAACGACGGTTCGATGTATAGCGCAGTGCGCGCCTGATCGAAGCGTGCGGGTCCCGCATACATGTTGATGTACTCGCGTGCATGATCGGGCGTCGGATAGCTCAGGTCTACGCGAGCGAAGAAGAGCTTGCGCTCGATCATCCAGGATGCGATGCCCTGAACCAGCATCAGCATCAGTTCGAGGATCAGCGTGCGGTGGCAACCGAAGTCCGCGTTTTCGACCAGCATGATTCTGGTCAGGCCGTCCTCTTCGCCCATCTCGAAGTGCAGATCGTCGAGCACGAGACGAAAGAACCAGCAGTAACGATACAGCGCCACCCTGAGGTTTGCCGCGTCCAGCATGCCCAGGCACAGGAACTTGAGCGTGCCGGCGCGCAAGGGTCTAGAGAACAGGCCGGGTGTTTCGTCGTCGAGCTCGACCGCAAGCGTGCGGTAGAAAAAGGCGAACTGTTCCACTGTGACACGCGCCGAGTCCTGGTCGAGCAGCGCCGGGGCGATGCCGGCGCGTTTGATGCAGTCGCGTGCCAGCTGATGATGCCCGTCCAGCCGATCGAGCAACTGCCTGACCATTCGGATCGGGACGGTGACGCTCGGAGCCTGTATCGATTTCATGTCGCAGACCGTGTTCTCGAGTGGCAGAAAATGTCAATCAATCGACTGTTTTGGTTATCCCCTTCCTGGGGCGTACGGCCTAGTATGGCCCACAAGTCGCCATATATAAAAGAATCACGACATGGCTCGCGACACGCCGCTGTTGGTAAGCGCGCTGGCGCTGGCAATAAACGCACAGCACGAGCTGGCTGCACGCAAGAGGCAGTCGGCAGGAGGAGACAAGGTGCATCCAGGCAAGGTCAATCCGATCCTTGAGGTCGAGGGGCTCACGTTGTCGTTCGGCGGCATCAAGGCGCTCAGCGACGTGGGTTTCGAGGTCGCCCCCGGTTCCATCACCACCGTCATCGGTCCGAATGGTGCCGGCAAGACCTCGCTGTTCAACACGATTTCCGGTTTCTACAAGCCTTCGACCGGCCGAATCCGGTTCGAGGGCGAGGACATCACCGCGACGCGTCCGCCGGCACGTGCGAAGCTGGGCCTAGCGCGCAGTTTTCAGAACATCGCACTGTTCCGCGGCATGACGGTGCTCGACAACATCAAGCTCGGCCGCCACACCCATTTGCGCACCAACGTGCTCGACGCGCTGTTCTACTTCGGTCGGGCGCGCCGCGAGGAGATGGAACTGCGCCAGGAGGTCGAGGAGCGCATCATCGACTTCCTCGAAATCGACCATATCCGCCACATGCCGGTGTCGGTGTTGTCCTACGGCCTGCAGAAGCGCGTCGAGATGGCGCGCGCGCTGGCCATGCGGCCCAAGATCCTGATGCTCGACGAGCCGGTTGCCGGCATGAATCGCGAGGAAACCGAGGACATGGCGCGCTTCATCCTCGACGTGCGCGACGAGTGGGGGGTCACCGTTCTGATGGTCGAGCACGACATGGGCATGGTCATGGACCTCTCCGACCATGTCGTGGTGCTCAATTTCGGCAAGCTGATTGCCGACGGTACGCCGGCCGAGGTGCAGGCCAATCCGGAGGTCATCAAGGCCTACCTCGGTTCAGGCGACGTATCCGAGTTGCGCGAACGGCTTCATCAGACCGTAGCGGTGGGAGGCTGACATGGACTTCGATTGGTTGTTCCTGGTCGAGATCTTCCTCGCCGGACTGGGGGCAGGGGGCCTGTACGCGCTGACGGCGCTGGCTTTCGTGCTGATCTACAAGGCCACCCGGGTGGTGAACCTTGCCATCGGCGAAATGCTGATGATCGGTGCCTACCTGTGCTTCGGCCTGGCGACCGCGATGAATCTGCCGATGTGGCTGGCGATTGTCGTCGCCGTGATTGCGAGCGGCATGGCGGGCGCAGTTCTGGAACGGGTGGCGATCAGGCCGATGCTGGGCGAATCGCCGATTGCGGTGTTCATGGTCACCGTTGGCCTGGCGTCGATTCTGGTTGGCGTGGTCGAACTGGTGTGGACCTCCGAACCGCGCCGGCTGCCGGAGTTCATGCCCAATACGCCGGTGATGATCGGTGAGGCTTTCGTGCCGCCCAAGGTGTTCTACGGTTTCCTCGTCGCTGCGGCCTTGATCGCCGTTGCCTTGACGGTGTTCCGGTTCTGGCGTGGCGGGGTGGCCTTGCGTGCGACTGCGTCCGATCAGCAGACCGCCTATTCGATGGGCATCAACGTGCCGCGGGTGTTCTCGCTGTCCTGGACGGTGGCGGCGATGATCGCGGCCATCGCAGGCGTCATCGTGGGTGCGGTCGGCGGCATCTCCTCGACGATGGGTGTTTTTGGCCTGTCGGTGCTCGTCGTCGTCATTGTCGGAGGCCTGGACAGCGTGCTCGGTGCGCTGGTCGCCGGGCTGTTCATCGGCGTCGTCGAATCGCTCGCCGGGGGTTATCTCGGGGGCGAATACAAGTTGCTGGCCACGTTCCTGATCCTGATCGTCGTGCTGATGGTCCGTCCATACGGACTGTTCGGCACCCATGAAATCGAGAGGTTGTAATGCGTATCGGAACCGCACGCTCGAGCTATCGTCACGACGAAGCCTTGTTCGACAGCCGCACGCAATATGCCTGGCTGGCGATCCTCGGTGTCGCACTGCTCGGCTTTCCCTTCGTTGCCGATGAATACTGGCTCTATCTCGCGTGTCTGGTGGCGATCAACATCGCCAGCGCGACCGGCCTCAACATCCTGACCGGCTATACCGGGCTGGTGAGTCTTGGTCAGGCGGCGTTCATGGGCATCGGCGCCTATACGGTCGCCGCGTTCGAGCAGAAGTTCGGCACCCCGGTGCTGCTCAACCTGCTCGCGGGTGGCTTCGTGGCGATGCTCGGCGGACTCGTCGTCGGCCTGCCGTCGCTGCGGGTCAAGGGTCTGTACCTCGCGATCTCGACCATCGCCGCGTCGGTGGTGTTGCACTTCGTGTTCGCGAACTGGCATTCGGTCACCGGCGGGCACTCGGGCATCACCGTGGCGCCGGCTGAAATCCTTGGCATCAGTTTCGATACCTCCTTCCGCCTCTACTGGTTGTTCGTGCCGATCACCATCATGATGGTGATCGGTGCCGCCAATCTGTTCCGTACCCGCATCGGCCGCGCCTTCATCGCGATCCGCGATCGCGACATCTCGGCCGAAGTGCTCGGGATTCCGCTGCTGCGCTACAAGCTGCTGTCCTTCGGGCTGTCGTCCTTCTACGCCGGTGTCGCCGGTGGCATGTGGGCGTACTTCTTCCGCGTCGTCACGCCGGAGAGCTTTCCGCTGCTGATGTCGATCTTCTTTCTCGCGGCGATCATCGTCGGCGGCATGGGCACCATTCTCGGGGCGATCCTTGGCGCGATCTTCATGACCATGGTCCCCGAAGCGCTCAAGCTCATCGTCGGTTGGCTGCCGCTGTCGACCGATGCGACGCTGATTCTGTCGCCGGTCCGAACCATCGTGTTCGGCGCGCTGATCGTGGGCTTCCTGGTGTTCGAGCCACTCGGCTTGCAGGAGATCTGGCGTCGAATAAGACGATTTTTCCACCTCTGGCCATTCCGGGCCTGAGTTTTCCCGCGTCACCGCCTCACCACACACAAAGACAAGGAGACAACGATGAGAAGGACTGTGCTCAAGAGCTTGCTGGCCACTGCCGTCATGGCAGCAACCGCCACCATGGCGGGTCTGCCTGCGGCCTATGCCGCCGACAAGGAGATCGTCATCGGGGGTTCGATTCCGATGAGCGGCGTGTTCGCGTTTGCCGGCATCGGCATCCACGCCGGCATTCAGGACTACGTCAGGATGGTCAACGACGCCGGCGGTGTCGAAGGCTACAGGCTGCGCTACGTACCCGAGGACAGCGCCTATGCGGTCGACCAGTCGGTTGCGGCGTTCAAGAAGATCACCAGCCAGAACAAGGTCAATTTCTACTACGGCGACTCGACTGCCTTCAGCAAGACCATCAACCCCGAGCTCGAGCGTGCCGGCTCGATGATCATGTCGGGTGCGTCGTTCGCCACCGAATTGAACGATCCGGAGAAGTTTCCGTTCCAGTTCATCGCCGGCCCGGACTACACGCAGCAGTTCGGCATTCTTCTGCGCTATATCGCCGACGAGAAGCCCGGAGCAAGGGTTGCCTTCGTCTATTCGGACACCGAGTTCGGCCGCGATCCGATCGCAAGCAGTCGTGAGGTTGCCCAGTCACTCGGACTCGAGGTCGCCATCGAGATCATGACGCCGCCGGGCGCGGTCGATGTGTCGACCGAAATGGCTCGTCTGCGTCGTGCGCGGGCTGATTACACGATCTTCCACGGTTACATTCTCGGCCCCATCCCGGAGTTCATCAGCCAGGCACGCCAGCTGCGTCTGGACACCCAGTTCATGGGTACCTTCTGGACCATGGACAACTCGACCGTGATGCAGATGGGCGAACTCGCCGACGGGTTCATGGGCGTGATGCCGTACAGCTACTACTACGATGACTCCACGTCCGCGCCGATGCTGGACAAGATTCGCGAGATGCGTCCCGAGTACCAGAGCGTGCCCTACATCCAGGGCTTCCTGTCGGCGATGCTTTACGCTGAAACCGCCCGCCGCACGATTGCCGCCGGACAGGAGATGACCGCGGTCAACCTCAAGACGGCCTTGAACTCCATCGAGAACTTCGATACCGGCGGATTGATCGGGGTGCCGATCACCATCAGCGGCAACACCATTCCGGTCGGGCGAATCTATCGCGCCGACATCCAGGCCAAGCGAATGGTGCCGGCCTCCGACTGGATCGTGCTGGAGTAAGCGATGAGTGCGGTCGAATCCGTCCTCGAGGTGAACAACATCGAGGTGATCTACAACAAGGCGGTGCAGGTGCTGCGCGGTCTGTCGCTGTCGGTGCCGAAGGGGCAGATCGTTGCCCTGCTCGGCTCCAACGGCGCGGGCAAGAGCACGACGCTGAAGACGGTGTCGGGTCTGCTTGCGTTGGAGAACGGCGAGCTGACGCGTGGCGAGATCCGCTTCGAGGGCAAGCCGCTGGCGGGTTCGAAACCGCACGACCTGGTGCGTGCGGGGCTCTTCCATGTGATGGAAGGGCGCCGCGTCTTCGAGGATCTCACCGTCGAGGAGAATCTCGTCTCGGCCACCTATGCGCTGACCGGGCGTCGTGAGGCGAAGCCGGACTACGAGTTGGTCTATGAGTACTTTCCCCGCTTGTACGAGCGTCGTACCGGTCTGGCCGGCTACCTGTCCGGTGGCGAGCAACAGATGCTGGCGATCGGTCGCGCGCTGATCGCCCGGCCGAAAGTGATTCTGCTCGACGAGCCCTCGCTCGGTCTCGCGCCCCTGCTGGTCGAGAACATCTTTCAGATCATCGCGCGCATCAACGCGGAGCAGAAGGTGTCGATGCTGCTCGTCGAGCAGAACGCCTCGGTGGCACTCGCCGTGGCGCACTACGGCTACATCATGGAGAACGGCAAGATCGTCACCGACGGTCCGGCCGAGCGGCTTGCCTCCGACCAGGACGTGCGGGAGTTCTATCTCGGCATGGGTGGTCACGGCGAGGTGAAGAGCTTCCGCGACGTCAAGCACTACAAGCGCCGCAAGCGCTGGCTGTCCTGATCGGGAGGACGACGGGCATGAGCAACAACCCTCTACCCACGCTGACACTGCCGCAGATGCTGCGAGAGCAGGCAAGGCAGCGACCCGAACGGGTCGCCATCCGCCAGAAGGACTTCGGCATCTGGCAAGGCATCACCTGGGACGACTACTACCGCCGTGCCGGCCATGTCGGCCTCGGCTTGCGTTCGCTCGGACTGTCGACCGGCGGTCACGTCGGTGTCATTTCGGAGAACCGCATCGAATGGGTACTGACGCAAATGGGATGCGGCCTGGTTGGTGCGATCACCGTTGGTGTCTACCCCACCAGTCCGGCACCCGAAGTGGCCTATGTCCTCAATCACGCCGATGTCGAGGTGGTCGTCTGCGAAGACCAGGAGCAGACCGACAAGGTCATCGAAGCACTCGACCAGTTGCCTCACCTGCGCGCCATCGTGGTGATGGAGACCAAGGGCTTGCGCAACGCGGATGAGCGGGTGCGCGACCGCATTGTGTCATTCGAGCATCTCGAACGCATCGGCGTCGAGTACGAAGCCACTCATCGCCATCTGGTCGAGGAGACGCTGCAAGGGCAGCAGCTCGATGACATTGCGCTGATGATCTACACGTCGGGGTCCACCGGTAAGCCCAAGGGCGCGATGATCAGCTATGCCAACATCCGCGGCGTGGCGCCGGGCATCATCGATCGCCTCGGTCTTTCCGCCGACACCAGCCATCTCTCGTATCTGCCGCTGTGTCACGTGGCCGAGCAGATGCTCACGACCTTCTGTCCGATCTACCTCGGTTCCACAGTGGCCTTCGGTGAGTCCATCCGCACCGTGCAGGAAGACCTGCGAGAAATCGCCCCGACCATGTTCCTCGGTGTGCCGCGCATCTGGGAGAAGCTGCATTCGGCGATCACCATCAAGATGCAGGAGAGCGGGCCGGTGCAGCGCTGGTTGTTCGATCGTGCGATGGCCTCGTGCGCGGCCTTCGCCGACAAATCCGCTGACCGACGCACGCCTGGCGAGCGTTTGCGCTACGCCCTGTGGTACTGGCTCATCCTGCGCGCGCTGCAGAACTTCATCGGCTTGCGTCGGGCATCGGTGGCGCTGACCGGCGCCGCGCCGATACCGCCCGCGGTCGTGCAGTTCTTCCGCACCCTTGGGGTGCCCCTCGTCGAGGTCTATGGTCTCACCGAGTCCACCGGCATGATCACCGGCCAACCGCTCGATGCGGCGCGCTTCGGCTCGGTCGGTACGCCGATTCTCGGGGTCGATTACCGCATCGGCGAGCGCGGCGAACTGCTGATTCACGGTGAGATGGTGTTTGCCGGCTACTACAAGAACCCCGACGCTACCGCCGACACGATCCGGGATGGCTGGCTGCATACCGGCGACGTTGCCGAGGTGCGTGACGGCCAGCTCTACATCGTCGATCGCTTGAAGGACATCATGATCACGGCCGGTGGCAAGAACCTGACCCCGTCGGAGATCGAGAAAACGATGAAGGCCAGTCCTTACATCAAGGAATGCATCGTCATCGCGGACGGCCGCAAGTTCGTCTCGGCGCTCATTCAGATCGACTACGAGACGGTCGCCAAATGGGCCGAGAGCCGCCAGATCCCTTTCACCCACTTCCGCTCGCTGGTGGAGCACCCGGACGTCAGGGCGCTGATCGATACCGAGGTCGGCCGGGGCAATGCCCAGCTCGCCCAGGTTTCGCACATCCGTCGCTTCCATCTGCTGACCAAGGAACTCGACCACGACGATGGTGAAGTCACCGCGACGATGAAGGTGCGTCGCTCCAGTATCTACAAGACCTACGCCGAGGTGATCGACTCCATGTACGACGGGGAGGCCGCACATGTCTGAGCCTGTTGAAGCCTGCGGTGTGCGGCTCGAACGTGACGGTGGCATCGCCTTCGTCACGCTCGATCGGCCGGCCACACGCAACAGCCTCGACCTGCCGATGGGCATCGGTCTGCGCGATGCGGTACGGGCGCTGATGGCCGACCCGCCACGGGCTGTCGTGTTGCGCAGCAGCGGTGCGCATTTCATGGTTGGCGGCGACGTCCGCCGCTTTCAGGTCTTGCTTGACGAATCGCAGGCCCGTTGCGCTCAGGAGGTCGACGAACTCATCGGCGCGGTGCATGACGCGGTTATCGGCCTCACCCGCTTGCCCTGTCCGGTTATCGGGCTGGCGGGTGGTTCGGTCGCGGGTTTCGGCATGTCGCTCGCGATGGCGTGCGACATGTTGATCGCGGGTGACGATGCCCGCTTCGTGTTGGCCTACAGCGCCATCGGCACGACGCCCGACGGCGGTGCGAGCTGGCATTTGAGCCGTCGTGTCGGGCTGCAACGTGCGATGGCGATCGCCTTGCTCAATCCCCAGGTCGATGCTGCACGGGCGAAGGAGATCGGCCTGGTCGCCGATGTCGTGCCTTCTGCGGAACTGGCAGCGCAGGGCGTTGCGTTGGCGAAACGACTGGCTGACGGGCCGGCGATGGCCCAGGCGGGTATCAAGCGTCTGCTGCGTGAGGGGCTGGATACCGACCTGGCGACCGCGCTCGAGGCCGAGAGAAAGAGCTTCATCGAAATGTCGGCAACTGCCGATTTTGCCGAGGGTGTGCGCGCCTTCTGCGAACGGCGGCCAGCGCGTTTCGGGACGCCGCCGGGCTGAATCTCGGCGGGTCCGCATTCAATCGCATGAGAAGAAGCGGTGTGCCGTGGCGCGCCGGAGTCGTTCGCGCGGTGTCTCGGACACCGCTGCGCCAAGGAGACGTTATGGATTTCGAATTGAACCCGGAACAACGGGAGATCCGGGAGCTGGCGCGCCGCTTCTCGGACCGGGAGATCGTGCCGCGAGCGGCCGAAGCCGACCGCGACAAGCGCTTTCCCAGCGAAGTGCACCAGCGCGCACAGGAACTGGGCCTGCTGAGCATCAATCTGCCCGAGTCGGTGGGCGGCGGTGGCCTCGGCTGCCTGGAGCTGGTGCTAGTCACCGAGGCGTTCTGTCGGGGCTGCCTGGGCATCGGCACCGCCTTGTGTGTGAATGCACTGGCGACTGAACCGATCGTCATAGCCGGCACCGACATGCAGCGCGCGCGCTATCTCGGCGCTGCGGCCAACGGAGCGCTGGCCAGTTTCGCGATGACCGAACCGGGCGCCGGCTCCGACGTGGCCGGCATCCGTACCCGCGCCGAGCGGGTCGGCGGCGGCTACCGTCTGAGCGGCAGCAAGATCTGGATCTCCAACGCCAATCTCGCGGAATTTCTCGTGGTGTTCGCCAAGACCGAAGCGGACGCGGGTTACCGTGGCATGAGTGCCTTCATCGTGCCGACCGCAAGCGACGGGCTGTCGGTCGGCGAACCGCTGGGCAAGCTCGGCCAGCGCTGCGCACCCACCTGCGAGGTTTTCCTGGATCAGGTTTTCGTGCCCGACGACCACCGTCTGGGCGAAGAGGGTGAAGGATTTGCCCTGGCGATGTCGGTGTTCGACCATTCGCGCCCGATGGTCGCTGCCTTCGGTGTTGGGCTCATCGAGCGCTGTCTCGACGAATCGCTCGCCTACGCCAGTGAGCGCACGAGCATGGGCAAGCGCCTGATCGACCATCAGGTCGTGGCCCACAAGCTCGCGGAGATGCGCATGAAGCTCGAAGCCGCCCGCCTGCTGACCTACCAGTCGGCCTGGCTGATGGACCAGGGACGACCCAACACGATCGCGGCCTCGATGGCCAAGGCTTTCGCCGCCGACGCCGCAATGTGGGCGGCCAACGAGGCGGTACAGATCTTCGGCGGCATGGGCTACTCCACCGAGTATCCGGTGGAAAAACTCTTCCGCGACGCCAAGGTATTGCAGATTTACGAAGGCACCAGCGAAATCCAGCGCAACATCATCGCCCGCGAACTGCAGCGGGCGTGACATTCAGGAGAACCCATGAGCCAAGCCAACCCGAACGAAGCGCTGATTCTCGGCGCCGTGCGTACCCCTTTCGGCCGCCGCGGTGGCGCCCTGCGCGAGACACGGCCCGATGAACTCCTGGCCACCGCGATCGAGGGTGTGCTCGCCCGCACCGGTCTGCCGGGCGAGCGGGTCGATGACGTCCTTGCCGGCTGCGTCAGCCAGGCCGGGGAGCAGGGGGCGAACATCGCCCGCCAGGCCTTGTTGATCGCGGGTCTGCCCGCCGAGGTGCCGGGGGTGTCGATGAACCGCATGTGCGGCTCGAGCCAGTTTGCCACGCATGCCGCGGCACAGGCGGTCGCCGCGGGTGACGCCGATTTTGCCATCGGCTGCGGCGTCGAAAGCATGAGCCGGGTGCCGATGTTCCTCGATCTCACTCTCGGCAAGGGGGATTTCCGCGGGTTCGACGATCTTCATCCGCGCCTCGTGAAGCGCTTCGACATACCGCACCAGGTCGAGAGCGCGGAGCGCATTGCGGATCACTGGCAGATCTCGCGCGAGGAAATGGACGAGTATGCGATCGAGAGCCACCGTCGTGCGGAAGCTGCGCGGGCCGCCGGTCTGCACACCGAGATCGTGCCGGTCAGCGGCGTGGACAAGGAGGGCGCGGCGATCAGGCTTGGCCACGACGAAGGCATTCGCGCCGTCATCGACGTCGAACGCATGCGCGCCATGCAGCCGGTGTTTCGCCAGCCGGGCGAAGGTGGCGTGACCGCCGCCAATGCCAGCCAGATGTCCGATGGCGCGGCGGCAGTGCTGGTCGGTCGGCGTGAGGCTGCGGAGGACGCCGGTATTCAAGCCCTCGCGCGTTTCCGCTCGCGTGTCGTCGTCGGTTCCGATCCGGTGATGCAGCTCACCGGCGTGATTCCGGCCGCACATCGCGCGCTGCGGAAAGCCGGACTTTCCATCCGCGACATGGACTGGATCGAGGTCAACGAGGCCTTCGCCAGCGTGGCCCTGTGCTTCGTGCGCGAGTTCGCACCCGACATGGAGCGCTTCAACCCATGGGGTGGAGCAATCGCACATGGCCATCCGCTCGGAGGAACCGGCGCCGGCCTGATGGCCAAGGTGCTGGCAGGTCTTGCGCATCGTGACGGGCAGTTCGGGCTTCAGGTCATGTGCATTGGCCACGGCATGGCGACGGCCACGGTCGTCGAACGCATTCGATAGACACGGAGAACACACAATGAAGATCGATAACTCGGTATTCCTCGTCACCGGCGGCGCCTCTGGCCTCGGCGCGGCGACGGCGCGCATGGTGGTTGAGGGCGGCGGCAGGGTGGTGATCGCCGACCTCAATACGGAAGCAGGTCAGGCGCTGGCCGCCGAGCTCGGCGAGGCCGCGCGTTTCGTGCGCACCGACGTCACCGACGAAGCCTCAACGCAAGCTGCAGTGGATGCGGCCGTCCAGGGTTTCGGCAGCCTGCACGGACTGGTCTGCTGCGCCGGCGTCGCACCGGGCGAAAAAGTCATCGGCAAGGAAGGCCCACATGGCCTTGAGAGCTTCGCACGAGGGGTCACGATCAACCTGGTCGGCACCTTCAATCCGCTGCGTCTGGCGGCAAACGCGATGAGCAAGGCCGCGCCCAACGAAGAGGGTGAGCGCGGCGTCATCGTCACCACCGCGTCGGTCGCCGCCTTCGACGGCCAGATCGGACAGGCCGCGTACTCGGCCTCCAAGGCCGGCGTCGTCGGCATGACCTTGCCGATCGCACGCGAGCTCGCACGCTACGGAATCCGGGTGCTGAGCATTGCCCCCGGTATTTTCGAAACCCCTATGTTGCGCGGGCTGCCGCAGCAGGTTCAGGATTCGTTGGGGCAGATGGTGCCATTCCCGTCGCGCCTTGGCCGACCGGCCGAGTATGCACAGCTGGTTCGGGCGATCTGCGAGAACCCGATGCTGAATGGCGAAGTCATTCGTCTGGACGGTGCGATTCGCATGGCCGCCAAGTAATCGGCTGCTCTCCACTTTCGCGCTGACGGGTGTCCGTCACGAAAGGTGTGAATCGCGCGCGAATGAGAACAGGCCCTAGTAGCAGGGGCCAGGCGTTCGTTTAGACACGAAGATGCGAAGCGCCGCCGGGACGGTATCCATATACGGGCAAACACCCCCGATGGGCCTGCAGGCAGCCGTCGGGGGTGATTTTCAGCCTCTCTTAGTGGGCGTGCACCGCGCCGTCCGCCGAGATGGCGTTGTGTACATCTTCCAGGTAATGGACGTAGTGGACGTAAGCGTCTACGAATGCCCGCCCTTGATCAACGCTGTCGTCCGCTTGCGCTCGCGCAGCCGACACGGTGGCAAAGCGCTCCCGGGCGCTCTCTTTGAACTTGTGGGCGAACTTGTCGAGCAGCGCTTCGATCTCACCACTTTCCAGCGCGGCATCGGCTGCTTTCACGGCTGGATCGATGGCCCCCGCAGCCTTGATCCCGGTAAACGGCGCGCCTTCGGATGCCCGGTGCACCTCGACGAGGGTTGCGAACAATTGCGCGTCGGCCAGTTCCTGGGCATCGCCACCATGCTTGCGGACGCTGACAGCCTTGTCGAATACTGTCTTGATTCGGCCTTCATCCGCCTGCGGAACCCACTTCAGCAGTGGCGTCACGTCACCGGCCGACAAGGCCGCCTGTGCCTCGGTAATGACCGGGCCATCGAGGGCATCGCAATGTGCCGCAGCGGTACCCATCAGGGCGAAATTCAACGCGGCGGCGGTGGCAAAGGCATACATGGTCTTGCGGAGTACGAGTTTCATCAGAGTGTTCCTTGTATCGAAAGGAGTTGTCGTTTCACTGGAAGGCTTTTGCAAAGGGAGCAGTTGGACCGCTTCGCGTTGCTTACTTGCCGAGGTCAATCGTAGGCAAAACGACCGACGCGATCGTTCTGGAAACCGATCTCGTACGATACGAGGAAAACGAAAAAGATATTGTATTTCAGTGGTATAGAGGTTCGAGCTTTGTCGTGCGGAAAGTCGAACCGCCGGAACTCAGGGCAACGGGTCCGGAAACCGCGCTTCTAGCGCCGCTGCGACCGATACTGGCTTGGCGTCATCCCCGTCGCCTTCTTGAAGGCGGTATTGAAAACCGATTTCGAATTGAAGCCCGCTTCGTACATGATGTCGAGAATGCTGGCCGTGCTACCCGCATCCTCGAGCAGATGCCTGGCTTGCACCAAGCGATAGCCGCTCACGAACTCGAAGAAGTTCTGTCCGAACCCTTGGTTGATTGCCCGAGATAGCTCGCGGGGAGCCACTCCCAATTGGCGTGCGAGTTGCTCGACGGTGAGGTTGGGGTTGAGGTGGGGATGGGTCTCGTCCATGTGCTGGCTGACACGCGCGATCAGGGCAGCGTCGGGAGCAGAGCCCGACCCGGCCGGCCGGTCGGTCGACAGCAGATCTGTCTCTTCTGCGCTCAAGCCGGAGAAGACGACGGGTTGTCGCAGTGCGTTCAGAAGCAGGTAGTTGATGAACAGGAAGCCGGTCACCGCACCGGTCGCCACGACCCACTTGTTGGCCGCACCGCCGATGAACACGTGTGCGGACAGGCAGTAGATCATGCTGACCGTCCACACGAACGAGTATCCGATCAGCAATACGCGAAGCCAGGCCAGCTGCTTGCTTTCGATGTTGGAAAAGATCTGCCGGACATCGAGCCCGAAGCGATTGATCGCACGAATCGTCGCGTAGAGATACCCGAGAAACACCAGGTGGATCGCGACGGCGAGTAGCGGCGACGTCAGCACCCCGGGGTGGTCCCGCTGCATCAGGATCTGCAGCTTCACCTCGGTGGGTTGGAGGTAATACTCGACCACAAATATTGCGGAGACCACCCAGAACAAGAGGCTATGGACCGCGTGCTCCGAGCGAAGCCGGAAGTCACGGTACATCAGCGATTTCGCGTAGAGAAAGAGCGTGCCCGCCTGCAGGAGGGCCACCAGGGTGCCGAGATAGGCGAGTCCCGGATGCTTCAGAGCCAGGCCCGTGCCATACAGGAAGATCTCGAACAGCCAGCCAGCGAAGCAGAGCACGCTCACGAACAGCAAGCGGTTGCTGAGCAGACTGAAATTGGAGGGAAACAGCAGGAAGACCGCAAGCGTCAGCGACTGGATGATGCTCGTGACGAGCAGGACATCGGCAATGCTCAGATACATGCCACGCTTCGTTTGGCTCGTGAACGGAAAAGTGTGCAGCCGCGCATCTTGCCGCTGCACCGCATCCGACTTTCCCTTCGGCGCACATGCTCAATGGATGGAGCTATCAGGGGCTCAGGAGACGGCGGGGTTGGTCGTTCGGATGCGGTCGGGTGCATTGCGACCGGATTCTAGCGGAAATCCTCCGCCGAAAGCCGAACGCATCCCCGAGCAGCGCAACAGCACCGCGAAGTTACCGGGGATCCTTCCCGTTGAAATACTTTTGCAACAACCGGGAAAGATCTGACTGATACGGTTCAATCGACCTGGAACCCGTCCGGGCAGCGCGGTCCGTTCCGGGCCGACATACTTTTACATCGGGGGAGACATGGACCGATCAGTCACATCTCTAGGACTGTTGGGAGCGGCGTTGGGCGCTCTCAGCTTGGTATGGATCAACAACGGCCAGGGGGTCGTCGGTGACGATCATGACCGACATATTGCGATTCCCAATGAGCTCGTAATGCCGATTCAGGTGCGGGCGGCGTATGACGGCGAGCGCATCCTGTTCCAGTATCGCTGGCCGGCGGAGCGTCCGGGCATCCACATGGACGTCTATCGTTACGAGGGAGGGGAGTGGGTCAAGTACGGAGAGGATATCCCCGGCGCCCAGGAACACCCCTTCCTCGAAGATCGCGTCGCGATGATGGTCGATGACGGCAGCGTTCCCGAGTTTTCCCGTTACGGTGGTTACATCGCCATCGGCGATGGTCTGGACGGCATGACCGACGCGGCCGACGAGGACGAGGTCGAAGCACACCCATGGATGGGCGCAGCACGTAAGCAGGATGTCGTGACCAAGTACCTGCCGCAGACGCGCAAGCATCCCGGAGAATGGGGTTCGGTCGTTGCCGAAGAGCGGCTCAATGCGCAGCGCGAAGCCGGCTACTTCCTCGACTTCTGGCACTGGCGTGGGCACCGTGGCAACGTAATGGGATTCGCCGACGACCAGTATATCGCCGACATCCGGGGTGGCGACTCGGGCCGCAGCGGCTGGTCGACGAACTGGGACGCCGACGGCAAGCACCCGAAGTTCATGTACGACCCGGCCCGTACCGGTCGCCACGCGAACAAGTGGGATGATCTGGTCAGCGGGCGGGTCGGCCAGGACGACATTTACTATCTCAGCCCTGACACCATGGTCGAGTTCGACCCCGATCCTGCGTGGCAGGAGGGCGACACGCTGCCCCGGCGCCTTGTTCGCAACTACGAAGGATCGCGCGCCGACATCCTCACCGCCGGTCGCGGCCGCTGGGAGAACGGTTTCTGGGAAGTGACCCTGGAGCGTCTGATGGACACGGGCAATCCGCTCGAGGACAAGATCTTTCGCGAAGGCGGCGTCTACGACATTGCAATGGCCGTCCACCGGCATGCCACCGGCCTGCGCTGGCATTACGTCTCGCTGCCGCTGACCGTCGGTCTCGGACGCGAGGCGACTGTGATCGCCGAACGCTTCGCGGGCGCGGCACCGGCGTGGAACCAGCCCTGGCACACCGTCAAGCTGTTCTACCCGGGCCAGGTCAACTGGCCGCTGCTGATCAGTCAACGCCATGCGGGCAAGCCGATGATCGAGCGCGGCGTGCCGGTCAAGCACTACCACAACGAGGACCAGCTCGCACGCTACGGCATCGAGATCGAGTTCGACGAGCAGATTCGCGCTCAGTGGCGTCTGACCCTGCTCGCCGGTCTGTTCATGTTCGTCGGTGTCGGCTTCGGCCTGACCCGGCTTCAGCGCAAGAACTGAGGAGAACACCACAATGGCACCCTATCACCACCTTTTGGCGCACTTTCCGATTGCGCTTCTGAGCCTGGCGTTCTTCATCATCCTGATGCGCGGTTTCTCCTCGGGTGAGCTTGCGCAGCGATTCGATGCGGTCCTGCCTTACCTTTTGCTGCTGGGGCTTACCGTCGGACTCGTAACACTTGCTACCGGCTTGATCATCTGGCCCAGCGAGGCAACGACGACATCGCCAATGGGACGCAACAAGATTCTGATCTCGGTCTGGATGATCGCCTGTTGGGGCGTCGTACTCGCGCTGCGCTGGCGGGGTGGCCAGGAGCTTTGGAGCGGGCCGGGCCGCGCCCTGATGCTCGGCTTCGGCACCATGGGCATGGTCCTGCTGGCCACCACCGGTACGCTGGGCGGACACCTGCTCGGATCGCCCTCGCGCCTTACCGGGCTGTTCCGGGAGATCGGCTGGGAGGTGTACCACACCTACTACGCACCGGACTGGGTTCTGCTTGTACTCCTGGCTGTCGGCGCGGCGGGCGTGGCAGTCGGCCTGTTCAGCGCACGCAAGCCCGCCACCTGAGCCGTCGGATAACCGTCATTCCATTCAAGGAAAGTCGAGGCATCGACAAGCTTGGTTCGGTAAAGGCCGGCATCGCGTGGGAATTCTGAAGGGCCGCACACGCAAGCCGGGGTGATCAAACCTCCTGCGCCCGCACTGCCACTGTGGCGGTGCGTGGCGCGGAGCCTTTCCCAGCCTGCCGCCGGCTTCCGGCCGGAATTATCAGCACCGCTTCCGATCCGCCGCCTTCCCGAGCGCGAAGCGAGACCTCCCAGCCATTGGCATCGGCGAGTTGGCGTGCGATGGCCAGCCCCAGCCCCGACCCTCCGGTTTCAACAGCGCGCGACTGCTCGAGTCTATGGAACGGCCGGAAGACCGCCTCCTGCTCGTCGTCGGGGATGCCCGGTCCGCGGTCCGCAATGCACACTATGCATCGATCACGCTCGCACCTTTGCGTGACCGTCACCAACTGTCCCCCGCCATAGCGGACCGCATTGTCGAGAAGGTTGGCGAGAATGCGCCGCAGGGCGAGTGGCTGGGCAAAAACCGTGCACGCATGGCGCCCCACCCATTCGCAGCGACCGCCCAGTCGGGTCACGCCGTCTATCAGTTCCTCGATTACGGTGCTGATCTCGAGCTCCTCCACGGACTCGCCGGAGAATCCCTTGCCGATCTCAAGAAAGCGGCCGATGAGGCGGTCCATCTCCTCGATGTCGCGGCGCAGCGCAGCAGCCAGCTTGGGGTCGGTGTCCGGTGAGAGCATTTCAACGGCAAACTGCATGCGCGCCAGCGGCGTGCGCAGGTCGTGCGAGACACCCACGAGCAGCGTCGTTCGGCCCGCGAGCAGTTGCCGCACCTGGGTGTTCATGTGATTGAAGGCCGTGGTCAGCTGCGCGATCTCGTCCGGGCCGGTCGTCGGAAGTGCGTCGGGGAATTCGCCCTGCCCGATGCGTCCCGCCACGTCGACGAGGCGGCGCAGAGGCTGATTGATCCGCCGCACGAACACCAGCGCCGTGCCGAACGCGAGAACCGAACCCAGTGCGAGCATGAGGTAGAGCGTCACCAGCGGATCGGCGCCTAGCCGGTCGGCGCTGAAGCCGATGCGCACGGACTCACCCTCGACCGGCACATCCACCCAGTACCAGGCACCGTGCCGATCGGTAAGCACTTCGGCCGAGGTGCCGGTACGCTGCTCCATGGCCTCCACCAACGCGGCAACGTAGGGTGAAGACGAGTTGCCGAGCGGCACGAGGCCAGTGATCGGCGGGTCGAGCCGCAAGCCGTGATCATCCGCAATACGGTCGGCGAACTCGGGACGTTCGGGTGCCCAGCGATCGTTCCACGACTCCGCCGTGAGCACCATCATCGCGGCGAGATCGTCGGCCGAGCGCCTGACCATCGGCATGAACAGGTAGTGGCCGAGGAAGGCGTGGGTCAGGAGGTCGTAGACCAGGATCGCGACCCCGATCGCGGCGGCGGTGCGGGCGAAGAGGCTCCGGAACGCTTTCATCGAGGTTCTCCTCCCGGTGGCGGATCGGGCAGGAACATGTAGCCCTCGCCCCAGACGGTGCGGATATAGGCCGGTGTGGCCGGATCGTCTTCGATCTTGCGGCGCAACCGCGCGATGCGCACGTCGACGCTGCGATCGAAGGGCGTGCGGTCGTAGCCGCTGAGCAATTCCAGCAACTGGTCACGGCTCAGCACGCGGTTTGGATGTTCGACGAAGACTCGCAGCAAGGCATAGTCGCCAGCGGTCAGGCCGATCTCATGGCCGTCGCGCGTCAGATGATGGATCTGCAGATCCAGGCGGAACGGTCCGAAGCGGCAAATCCGTGCTGGTTCTTCGCCTGCGTTGGGGCGGACGCGATGCGCCCGTCGCAGGACCGCGCGGATACGCGCGAGCAGTTCGCGCGGGCTGCACGGTTTGGCCAGATAGTCGTCCGCGCCCACTTCGAGTCCGACCACGCGATCGATTTCTTCGCCACGCGCGGACAGCATGATCACCGGGCAGCTCCCCCGAGCCCGAAGGCGATGGGCCAGCGTCAGACCGTCCTCGCCGGGCAGCATCAGATCGAGGATGATGAGGTCGGGCTCGTTCCCGCGCAACCAGTTCTCCATCTCGACCCCGTCGCCGACCGAAGCAGTCCGGTACCCCTGTTGTGTGAGGTACTGCTCGAGAAGATCCCGCAGGTCGCGGTCGTCATCTACGATCAGGATCTGGTCGTATGCCGTGTTCATCGGATCCATTCATATTCACCCGAACAAACCTTGTTGCTGTCGCAGACCGCGCCAAGGACTGGCTACGCCGGAGCGGCATGGAGGGCCGGGCCTGCCGTTGGTCATGCCCGGGGTAGGCGCAGGCTTGCACGCAAGCCTCCGCGGGGAGAGGCGTCGAGGGCGATATCCCCACCATAGAGTAGCGCGAGGTCACGGACAATGGCCAGCCCGAGGCCAGACCCCGGCCGCTGTTCGTCGGTGCGAACCCCGCGCTCCAGCACGATCTCCCGCACCGACGCATCGAGCCCCCGACCGTCGTCCTCGACCGTTACCACCAGGTCCCCGTTCCGCGCTGCCACCTTCACGTCGACACGACTGGATGCCCACTTGTAGGCGTTGTCGAGCAGGTTGCCGAGCATTTCCTGCAGGTCCTGCGTTTCACCCCGGAAGGCCGTCGTTTCGGGAAAGTCGCCTACGGTAATTTGCACGCCCCGTTCGACATGGACTCGCTCCATGACGCGGACCAGGGCCTCCATCACCGGCCGGATCGCGGTCCGTTGCCCCGGAATCTGCACCGCAGCCGCGGCGCGGGCGCGCGCAAGGTGATGGTCAACCTGAAGCTGGGCGAGGGCGACCTGCTCTACCACCACGCGCGCCAGAGCGCTGTCGTCGCGGTTTGCGGCGTTCGCGAGCACCGCCAGCGGCGTCTTGATGGCATGGGCGAGGTTGCCTGCCTGGGTGCGAGCGCGCACCACGATTTCCGCATTGCGTGCCAGCACGCCGTTGAATTCGTCGACCAACGGCTGGATCTCCGACGGGAAACGCCCTTCGATGGCTGCGTTGCGGCCGTCGTGCACCTGGGCCAGTCCCTCACGGAGCCGCTCCAGCGGCATCCACGCAGTACGCACCTGCACCACGACGGCCCCGATCAGCCCCAGCGACAGGGCGCCGAGTGCGAATCCGAGAAGGTCGTTGAAGCGCGCCACCGGCTCGCTGATGAGATCCTCGGTTGCTGCCACGATGAGGCGAAGCGCCTGGTCCGGGTACTCAGCCGGTCTCAGCACCTGTTCGATCATGCGCAGCGGCTCGTCGTTAGGTCCGCGCACGTGATGGACGTGCATCTCGCCGTCAGCCAGCGCGTCCGGCGGGACCGCCAGTACGGCATCCCAAAGGGAACGCGAGCGCAGCAGCGCGACGGTTTCGGGTTCTCCGGCCGCCCCCATCCGGTCGACCTGCCAGTACAGGCCCGACAGGGGCCGCGCCAGTCGCGGATCGCTGAGTGGCGCCCGCAACCGTAGTGTCTGCGCTTCATCGAACACGAGATTCGCGGCCAACTGATCGAGATGGGTGCCCAGCTCGGCATCGAACTGGCGCGAGACGTGCTTGTTGAACAGGGACGATAGCCCCCAGCCGGCTGCCAATACGGCTACTACAATCCACACAAGAGTGCCCGCGAGCAAACGCAGGCGCAGGGAGTTACGCCACCGTTTCATTCTTCCAGCCACGGCCTTCATCCGGCCGGACATGCCAGCCGATACCCGAGCCCGCGCACGGTCTCGATCAGTTCAGGCGGCAACTTCTTGCGCAGACGCGCGACGAAGACCTCGATCGTGTTCGAATCGCGGTCGAAATCCTGCGCGTAGATGTGCTCGACCAGTTCGCTGCGTGAGACGACCTGCCCGGGCCGGTGCATCAGGTAGGCCAGCAGGCGAAACTCGTGGCTGGTGAGCGCAAGCGCGCGCCCATCGACGGTCGCGCGGCTGCGACGGGTGTCGAGCACGAGAGGTCCGCAGACAAGTTCTGCGCTGGCATGGCCTGCGGCGCGGCGGATCAGCGCGCGCAAGCGGGCGAGCAGTTCTTCCATGTGAAAGGGTTTGGTCAGGTAGTCGTCGGCTCCGGCGTCGATGCCAGCGACCTTCTCGTGCCAACCATCCCTGGCCGTAAGGATCAGCACCGGCATCGTGCGGCCGGCGGTGCGCCAGTGTTTGAGAACGGTCAGACCGTCCATCTTTGGCAGGCCGAGATCCAGCACCACCGCATCGTAGGATTCGACGTCGCCCGCGAAATGTGCGTCGCGGCCATTGTCGGCCAGGTCGACCGCATAGCCTGCAGCAGCCAAGGCTTCCCGCAACTGCTCGGCAAGCGTCGGTTCGTCCTCGACGACCAGCACGCGCATCAGCGCCGCCCTCCGCCCTCGCCGGGCCGGATGTCGCGCCCCTTCACGCCGAGCACGGTGGCATCGCGGGCGTCGATCTCAAGCTTGAGCAGCCCGCCACCTTGTCGCAGCATCTTGATCTCGTAGATCCAGCGACCGTCTTCTTGCTCGAGTTCCACCTCGATGACCTCACCGGGGAAGTCGCGTTCGACCTTCTCGAGCACGCTGCGTAGCGAGAGGACTTCACCTGCTTCCAGCGCCCGTCGTGCCCTTTCGTGATCATCGTCGGCCTGCACGGTGCTGAATGCGAGCGTCGCAGCGCACAGCCCCGCGAGCAGCACCGCACGAATCTTTAAACACCTCTGCATTGTCGCCTCCTCGGGTTGCCGGCGTCGCCGTCTGGAGTGTTTGTAGTCCATCGAAGGTGAACGCAATGTGAACGCACGGTTCAGGGAGCGTTCAGGCTCGCACGCCGAGAATGCGATCACGGTCTGGAAAAGGACCGAAACCAACCCGAACCAAGGAGAATCATCATGCGAGCCACACACCTTCTTTCCGTCCTGTTGATCAGCGCCGGCATCGTCACTGGCGGTGCATTGCTCACGCCGGTGTTCGCCCAGAATGCCAGCACCACGAGCGTCGGTGCAAGCGCACCGTCGAGCGCGGACTGGTTGAGCATTCCCCAGGTACTCCAGCGCCTGGAGGCGTCCGGCTATCGCGACTTCGAAGAGATCGAACGCGAATCCGATGGCTACGAGGTCAAGGCTACCGATCCGGAAGGCCGTCGTGTCGAGATCGATGTAGACCCGATCACCGGCGAAGTCCTCAAGACTGAGGTCAAGCGCGACAAGCGTTCCTGATCACTTTTCGGCGAGGCGGTCGGAAGCGCAAGGTTCCGACCGCCACCTACGATCTTCACTCCGACATCAGAAACGGGCAACGACCATGACGCTACTGGCTGGAATCATTGGACTGCTTCTCCTGGCCTGGGGCTGGGACATCACCACCACTGGAACCGGGGCCGGCACTCTACCGTGGGTCGTCCGCGAACAGGGGCTCTACCTGAGCGGCCTGCTCTCGATCGCGACCATGTCGCTCGCGATGGTGCTGGCCACGCGGCCCGTCGCGCTCGAACGCCCGCTCGGTGGCATGGACCGGATCTACCGCGTGCACAAGTGGAGCGGAATCCTGGCGGGAATCTTTGCGCTGGCGCACTGGCTCATCGAGATGTCCGACGATTTGATCAAGTCACTTGCCGGCCGTGCCGGCCGGCCGCCCAAGGTCGAGTTCCACGGTCTGCTCGACACGCTGCGCGACGCGGGCGAGGAGCTTGGCGAGTTCGCAATCTACGTACTGCTGGCAATGCTCGTCCTGACGCTTGTGCGGCGCTTCCCCTACAAATTCTGGCGCCTGCTGCATCGGATCATGCCGGCGCTGTACCTGTTGCTGGCTTTCCATGCTGCGGTACTCACGCCGCTCGAATACTGGTCGCAACCGGTGGGTTGGTTGCTCGCGGTGCTGCTCGCGGGCGGGTCGGTCGCAGCCGTGCTGTCGCTCACCGGACGTATCGGGCGCGAGCGGCTCTCGCACGGCACGATCACTGCAGTGTCGTCCCCTACACCGGACATTACCGAGGTCACCTGCCTACTGGACAAGCAGTGGCATGGTCACCGCGCCGGACAGTTTGCCTTCGTCTGTTTCGATCGGCTCGAAGGGGCGCACCCATTCACGATCGCCAGCGCCGACCGCGGCGACCGTACCGTCACCTTCCAGATCAAGGCACTGGGCGACTACACCCGGGGGCTCGCGCGACACATCGCACCTGGACAGTCGGTACGCGTCGAAGGGCCCTACGGCCGCTTCGAACTCCAGCGCTGCGACCCGCGCTCAGAGCAGATCTGGATTGCGGGCGGAATCGGTATCACGCCGTTCCTCGCCTGGTTGGACGCCCTGCGCGCCGATCCTGCATCGGCACCGGCGGCCGATCTGCACTATTGCACCCGTGACGCTGCACGGGATCCGTTTGTCGGCCGGCTCGAGGCCCTGTGCGCAGAGATTCCCGGCATTACCCTGCATGTGCACGACAGCAGCCGAAACGAAGCGCTCAGTGCCGGGCGGTTGGCCACGCTGCATCGAGGCGCGCGCCAAGCCGAGGTCTGGTTCTGCGGCCCCCGCGGATTCGCCGAGCAGTTGCGACACGGCTTGCAGCGCACGTGGCCCGGCCGCCTGCGCTTCCATCAGGAAGCGTTCGAAATGCGCTGACCGGGAGCCCTGCCAATGAATCGACTTCGTTCGGGCAGGCGCGAGCTGATGATGCGTTGTCTCGACAGCGAGCTTCAAGTGCATGACCCGCTGCCGACTTCGCCGTGTTGCTTATGAGCTGACGGTTCGGTGCATGCTTGCGCGATTAAGATGGCGGGTGGCGTCCTGGCTTCGCGCCGCTGATTGTCCCCGGGGGTTTCAGTGCCTGACCTCAATGAGTTCGATGACGAAACTGAGCGTGGCGTCTCGCGGGATGCGGCCGCGGACGCCTCGGCGGCCGTAGGCGGTTTCGGGTGGGCAAACGATGTGGACCAGGGTGCCGGGTGTCATCTGTTGCAACACTTCCTGCCAGCAGGAAATGAGACGATCCAGGGGTAGCTCGGCCGGGTTGCCGCGGGCGTAGGAGCTGTCGAACACGGTGCCGTCGCTCAGGCTGCCCTGGTAATGAACACGCACCACATCGGTTCGTGCCGGGGGGGCGCCATCCGGCCCCTCACGGTGGATCTGCATGGTCACGCCGGAAGGTAAGGTTCGGGTTTCCGGTTCGGTTGCGAATGCGGCCGAAACCGACAAGAGTATTGCAAGGCAGATTGGCAGGCGCATTGGGACTCCACTGAGATGTTTCAATGTCAGCCCGCAGGATAAACGGGTTCAGCCTGGGCTGTCGGGGGTGGTGGGGGAGTGCTTGTGGAAGACGCTGACCCGGTTCTTGCCCGAGGACTTGGCTTCATACATGGCCTGGTCGGCCTCACGCAGGAGCAGGTCGGGGTCCACGTCTGCGCCGGAAGTGAAGAAACTGATGCCGATGCTCGCCGACACCTGCACCTCGTGTCCCAGGATTGTCGCGGGCTTGGCGATGTCCTCGAGTAAGCGCTGAATCATTGGTTGCGCGGCTTCGGGTGTCGGGAGGTCGCGCAGCACGACGGCGAATTCGTCACCGCCAAGACGAGCCACGGTGTCGCTCTCGCGCAGCGAACCCCGCATGCGTTGCGCGAGGGCAGCCAGCAGTGCGTCGCCACACTGGTGACCATGAAGATCGTTCACCTCCTTGAAACCGTCGAGATCGATGTACGCGAGGGCCATCACCAGGTTGCGACGCCTGGCATCCAGCATCGCCTGCTTCATGCGGTCCGACAGCAAAGGCCTGTTGGCCAGTCCGGTGAGTGCGTCATGGTAGGCGATGTGCTCGAGCGTCTTTTGCTGCCGGTATTCCAGGGTGACGTCGCGGATGACCTCGAGCCTGCAGGGGGTGCCGTCGGTGTCGGTGTATGGGACCGCGATCACATCGAGGATTTGAGCGTCATGAGTCGTCGTTCGGTAACTCGCCTTCGACTTGCCATCGATGACCTGAACCAGGTCGTCGTGAGCGCCGGCCGGATCGGCATCGCCGATGAGGCCGGCGCTGCTGCGCCCGACCTGGTCGCCGAAGCGGTCAGTCATTGTACGATTCATGTAACGCACGGTCTGCTCGCGGTCTACGACCATCAACATGATCCCCGCGTCGCTGAGCGCATGAATCAGGGTGAGCTGTTGCTCCTGAGCGCGTTTGCGCGCGGTGATCTCGAGATGGGTGCCTGCCATCCACAACGGGCGACCGTCATCGGTCCATTCGACCACCTTGCCTCGATCGAGCACCCAGACCCAGTGGCCGCTGCGGTGGCGCATGCGAACTTCGCACTCGTAATGGTCATCAAGGCCCGAGAAGTTTCGCTGCAGCGCGGCTTCGGATACTGCGTGATCGTCGGGGTGCAGGTGGGCAAGCCAGGTGTCGATGCTAACCGGGCCGAGTTCGTCCAGTGTGTAACCGATGATCTGCGCCCAGCGGTCGTTGAAGCGGGTTTCGCCTGTCTGGACGTTCCATTCCCAGGTTCCGACGCCGGTGCCCCAGAGAATGTTGAGCAGGCTCTTGCGTTCCTCGTCGAGTTGCAGCTCGAGTTGCTTGGTAGTGGTCTGATCGATCAGATAGCCGCGCAATGCCAGCAGCCTGCCGTCAGTATCACGCACCGCCTGGGTGAAGTCGTAGTACCAGGCATACTCGCCGGACTTTCGGCGCAGGCGATACGATTGCTCCCAGGTCGTCTTGCCGTGCATGATGGCGGTCTGCGAGTCCAGTCTGATGCGTTCGACGTCGTCCGGATGCATGAGGGCGGCGAACTTGAAGCCGGGCTCGGCCATTTCCTCGGGTGTATACCCGAGTTCGACGGTGACGTTGTTCGAGACCGATGTGATCGGCCAATCGTCGGTTGGCGGCGCCCACTCGAAGACGATGACTGGTCCGCTCGAGAACAGCGCGAGCTCGCTGGCGACGAGTCGATGTGAGCGATCACGTTCGGTGATGTCGTGCCAGGCACAAAGGATGTGGCGCTCGCTGCTCGTATCGAGCGGCGAGAGGCTCACTTCTATCGTTCGCTCACTACCGTCGGCGTGCAGGTGGATCCAGTCCAGGCGTGTCGGCTCTCCGGTGAGCACCTTGTCGAGGATCCGCGTTCCCTTGACGGCCGAATCTTCGCCGTCTGCTTGTTGCGGGGGAGACAGTTCGTACGGCGATTTGCCGATCAGTTCGCGTCGTTCCGAAAAACCGAGTGCGTGCACAGCGGCCGCATTGCAGTCGGTGAAGACGCCGTCCTCGATCAGAAGGATGGGCGTCGGAACCGTCTTGAAGAGCTGGTCGAAGCGATGGTTGGCTCGCTGGGTCCGGCGGCCCATCATGAATATGCGTGCACTTGCCGCCAGCAGCAGGAGCATTGAACTGGCAATCGCGATCAACCAGTGGGAATGCTGCGCCCACAGGTCGCTCCAGGTCACCTCGGGGACTGCGTCGAAGGGGGGCAGACGCAGTCGTCGCAGCAGATCCTCGACTGCCTGGTAATCGGCGGGAATACTGAAACCATGAATGCCGATCGCACGGGTGGTATCCGAGTCGGGTTCGAGCTGCAGGAGCGCGGCGGCGACGCGGCGCACCAACTCGGGGCTGACATGCGGTGTGGCGAACAGCGGCCACTCCGGGTAGAGCCGGGTCGACACCGCGTGTGGAAATCCGGGCAGTTCCTGCTGGTTGACTACGCGCAGACTTGACGGCTCCAGCCGGCCTTCGGCGATCATCGATTCGACCAATCCGCTCCGAACGAAACCCACGTCGTAGTCGCCGGCGATGAGCGCTTCGACGACGTGATCGTGCGGCATCCCCAGGAAAGTGACATTGGTGGGTGCCGGGATGCCGTGCTCGGCGAGCGTGGCCGCTTGTGCCTGATAGCCACCGAGCGAGGTCTCGCTCACCGCCGCGATTCGGCGCCCGACGAGATCCGCGAGAGTACGAACGCCGTCGCGGTCGGCCCGGACCACGATGGTGCCACCGAAGCTGCTCAGTGCCAGGCCGTCCCCCTCGGGCACCAGGGTGAGCAGAGCACCAGAGAGCGGATTGCGTCGCCTGAGCTCGATGTAGTGGCTGGGATTGGTCAAGACAAGGTCCACGCCCTGCCGACTGACTTGTTCGTTCAATTGCTCATACGACATTGCAAGGACGCGAACCGGTATGCCCCCCAGTACGCTCTGCAGGTGGGTTGCCAGCGGCTGCCAGCGAGCTTCGACTTCTGCGGCTGAGCGGTGTGCCAACACGCCCACGATGAGCGGTATTCTGTGTTCGTCCGGTAGCGATGCCCGGACGGGGCCGGAAAGCCCCGACAACAGCATCAAGAGCGCAATGATCCCGGCAAATCGCTGCAGAGTGCGGCAGGCGTCCAGCGGCGGGATCATGGGTGTGTTCCCCCGTTCGCTCGTGGGAGGAAGCGAGCGTCTGCAATGTCGGACGACGCTGCCGAGCTGATCCGCCCTTGTTCAAGCAGGATCTGGCTGATCTCGGTTACGGCACGTATGACGCCGCCACCGCTAAGCAGTTGACGGTTGGCGTATTGGTCGGGCAGGACGAGACCACGGTAGCTTTGAAGCGCTTCCGGTCCAGTGTTGCCCAGGCGTTGCGCGAGGCGGTATCCCGCATCCGCCGGATTGAGCTGAAGATGCTGCAGCGCCCGAAAATGCGCATCGATGAGCGCGCTCGTGGCACGTCTGCCGTGGCGTGTGTCGAGCACCTCGGCGCGGATGGCGAGTACGTCCAGAATCTTGTCGGGTATTGCGCTGCTGTCGAACAGAAGGCTTGCGCCTTGTCTCAACAGCACACCGGTAACCGGGTTCGTAGCTGACCAGCACATCGATCATGCCGGCTTGCCAGGCATCCAGATGCTGGTCGATGGTCAACGGAACCACTTCGATTGCATTGGCGCTCAGTCCAGCGGCATCCAGCATCTTGTGCAGCATCAGCGCGCCGGCCGCAGTGTCTTCTACGCCGACACGCTTGCCTGCGATTTCGGCGAGCGAGCCCACGCCCGGTTTGCCCAGTACTGCGTCGGCACCGGAAGACCGGTTGAAAACGAGAACCACGCGGAGATCGACGCCCCGGTCGACCAGAATCAGTGTCTCGTCGAGGGTGAGGGCGGCCGCATCGACTTGTCGCGCTTCGAGCGCCTGCATCGACTGCGTGGCGGATTGGGTGTCGACCAGACCGACGAGCTGTGTATCAAGCCAGCCCTCGCGTTGCGCGAGAAACATCAGCTCGTAACCCGGCCAAACATGAGAAGCGACCAGCATCGGCTGTCGCCGCTTACTGCAGGCTGCCAGCACGATCGCCGCGGGCAGCGCGCTGATCACTTTCAGCGCACGCCGCCGTGGCTTGCTGGCGTTGGAATGGTCCACCGAGGAGCGTGAAAGAAACACGAATGAAGTCTGAAGGGGATGAGGTGGATGCCAGTGCAAGCGGGTCAGCGCGTCGCCCACAAGCTTACCTGAATATTATGCTTTCCTATTATGCCTGCAAAGTAACTATATAAAATAATAAATACGTAAGTGCATGTGTGGCGCTGATGCACGAGAGCGCATCCTTCGTGCCGGCTATACATACACTCGTGTACGTATAATCATGCGATCCTCGACTGCCGACTGGTTACGGAATCTCACATGAATGCATACGCCCGCTTGCGCCAGCTTCGATTGGTAACCTCCGTTGCCGCTCTCATATTCGTTCTGAACGGATGCGCGGATTCCAATGAGGGTGCTGGGCAGACACGTCCGGCACCGCAGCCGCCACTGGTCACGCTTCAAACCGTGAGCCTGGAGCCGGTAGAAGTGTTTGGCGATTTCACCGGCAGGGTGCGGGGCGCGCGCGAGGTCGAGGTTCGCGCCCAGGTCGGTGGCATTCTCCAGCAGCGACTTTTCACCGAGGGCGAGCGCATCGCGGCGGGCACGCCGATGTTCCAGATCGAGCGTGCTCCGTATGAGATTGCCCTGCGCCGGGCCGAGGCCGAACTGGCCGATGCACGGGCCAACCTCAATCAGGCCGATCGCGAATGGCAGCGCGTGTCCGGCCTGCATGCCCAAAGCGTGGCCAGCGAGCGCGAACGCGATCGGGCCTTGTCGCAGCTCGAATTGACGCAGGCACGAGTGGCGCTGGTGCAGGCCAACGTGGATCAGGCGCGGCTCAACCTTTCCTATACCAAGGTGCTGGCGCCGCTCGATGGCGCCACCGGTCTCGAGACCCGCTCCGAGGGAAATCTGATCGAGCGAGGTACGCTGCTGGCGACGATTACCCAGCTCGATCCGATTCATGTGCTTTTCGCATTGCCGCAGAACGACCGCGCCGCGCGTCAGGCCATCGAGCTCAGTTCGGTGGCTGCGGCGACCGGCGTGCCGCTGGAGGTCAGCCTGCAGCTCGCCGACGGATCCACGTACGCCGAGACCGGCGTGGTGGATTTCACCAGCACCACCGTCGACCCTCAGACCGGCACCGTCACAGCGCGGGCGGTGTTTGTCAACCCCGGGCTCGCGGTTCGGCCCGGGCAGTTCGTGCGCGTGAGAATGCTGCTCGAAACCGTCGAGGCGGCGGCCCGCATTCCGGCTTCCGCGGTGGGGCAGGGGCCGGCCGGACCGACTGCTTTCGTCGTCGATGACGCGATGGTGACCCAGCGGCGACAGGTCGGGCTAGGGCCGGTGATCGATGGTCAGCAAATCGTCATCGAGGGACTCTCGGACGGCGACCGGGTCGTGGTCAATGGTCATGTCGCGTTGCGCGGCGGCGAGACCGTGCGCACCGCGAGCCAGGGAGACCGCTGATGCTCCGCTTCTTCATCGACAGGCCAATCTTCTCGTCGGTGCTGTCCATCGTCATCGTCATCGCCGGCCTGGTATCGCTCCGTGCGCTGCCGGTCGAACAGTATCCCAACGTGGTGCCGCCGCAGATCGTGGTCACCGCGAACTACCCCGGTGCGAGCGCGCAGGTGCTGGCCGGGTCGGTCGCCGCGCCGCTTGAACAGGAGATCAACGGCGTCGACAACATGCTCTATCTGGAGTCGACCAGCACCGACTCCGGCATGGTGATGATTACCGCCACCTTCGAGATCGGCACTGACCCCGATCAGGCGGCAATCAACGTCAACAACCGGGTGCAGGCAGCGCTGCCGCGCATGCCGCAACGGGTGCGTGAACTCGGCGTGCGCGTGGCAGCGCGCTCGACCAACATCCTGATGGTCCCGGTGATGCGTTCGCCCGACCGCAGCTTGAGCACGCTCGACATCAGCAACTACGCGCTGCTCAACGTGCTCGACGAACTCGTACGCCTGCCCGGGGTAGGCGACGCGTCGCTGTTCGGTGCGCAGGACTATTCGATGCGGATCTGGTTGCGCCCGGACATGCTTGCGCGCTACAACCTAACCCCGTCGGATGTCGCCGCCGCCCTGCGCGAGCAGAATGCCCAGTTCGTCGCCGGCAGCCTGGGTGCCGAGCCGGCACCGCCGGGCAACGCGTTCACCTTTGCGGTGAGCACGCGCGGCCAACTGCGCACCGCCGAGGAGTTCGAGCAGGTCATCCTGCGTGCCGATGGCGACGGTGGCGTGCTCAGGCTCGGCGATGTCGCCCGCGCCGAACTCGGCGCGGTCAGCTACGCCTTCTCGGCCATTTCCAATGGCGAGCCGGCGGTGCCGATGGGTGTCTACCTGCAACCGGGCGCCAATGCACTGGCCACCGCCGACGCAGTGCGCGAGGCTTTCGAGATCATGTCCGAGCGCTTTCCTGCCGGACTTGAATACGCTATTCCCTACGACACTTCGCGTTTCGTCGAGATCTCGATTCGCGAGGTCATGATCACCCTGCTGATCGCGGTGGTCCTGGTGGTCGCGGTCACCTTTGTCTTCCTCCAGCATGTGCGCGCGACGCTTATTCCGGTCGCCGCGATTCCGATCTCGCTGATTGGCACCTTCGCCGGCATGCAGCTGTTCGGGTTCTCGGTGAATCTGCTCACCCTGTTCGGCCTGGTGCTGGCCATTGGCATCGTCGTCGACAACGCCATCATCGTCATGGAGAACGTCGAACGCCTGATGCATGAGAAGGGGCTGAAGGCGCGCGAGGCGGCAGTCGAGACGATGCAGCAGGTTTCCGGTGCGGTGATTTCGTCCACACTGGTGTTGGTCGCGGTGTTCGCGCCCGTGGTGTTCCTCGGTGGCCTGTCGGGCGAACTCTACCGTCAGTTCGCAGTTACGATCGCGGTGTCGGTAGTGGTTTCCGGCGTTGTCGCACTGACGCTGACTCCGGCCATGTGCGCGCTGCTGCTCGACAAGGAACCCAAGGAGGTCACCGCTCCTTTCAGGCTGTTCAACCGGGCTTTCGATGCGCTGACCAATGGCTTTGTCGCCATGGTTCGCTTTCTGCTGCGCCATGCGCTCGTCGGCGTCGGCCTGTTCGTGGCGGTGGTGGTGGGTGCGGTGATGCTGCTCGAGCGGCTGCCGACCGGGCTGGTGCCAGCCGAGGATCAGGGGGTCGCGCTCGCGGTCTTCCAGTTGCCGGCGGCTTCGTCGTTGCAACGCTCGATGGAGGTGCGCGACAAGCTTTCGGAGGAGATCCTGTCCTTCGACGAGGTGAGGCAGTTCACCACCTTTGCCGGCTTCGACATCATCGCCCGTGCCAGGCGTACCCAGGCGGGGGTGGGCTTCATCAACCTCACCGACTGGCGCGAACGCGAAGGGCCGGGCCAGGATGCCGCCTCGATCACCCGCCGTGTGATGCGTGCCGGGGCCGGAATCGAAGAGGCCAACATCATCTCCTTCACCCCGCCGCCGATCCAGGGTTTGTCACTCACCGGTGGGGTCGAAGGCTATCTGCAGTTTCGTGGCGATGTAACCGCCGGTGAGCTGTCGGCACAGGCACAGCGCTTTGTTGCAGCGGCGAATGCGCGCGAGGAGCTCGTCAACGTCAGGGTCACGCTGGATCCGGGCATCCCCCGCTACCACGCCGAGGTTGACCGGGAGCAGGCCCGCGCCACCGGTGTGCCGATCAACCAGATTTTCGAGGCGATGCAGAGCACCTTCGGTTCGCTCTACGTCAATGACTTCACGCTGGCCGGCCGCAACTGGCAGGTCAATCTCCAGGCCGAGGGCGAGTTCCGCAGTCAGCCGGAAGACTTGCGACGGGTGTTCGTGCGCTCGCAGAACAATGAGATGGTGCCGCTGAGCGCACTGGTGACGCTTGAGCGCACCGCCGATGCCGATATCCTGAACCGCTACAACCTGGCGCTGGCAGCGAGACTGCTCGGTGACCCGGCCCAGGGCTTTACCACCGGTCAGGCCAAGCAGGCGCTGGAGGAGGTTGTGGCCGACCTGCTCGGGCAGGACTTGTCGATTGGCTGGGTCGGCGAGGCCTATCAGCTCGACGCGGCCGCAGGCGCCGGCCTGGCCGCGTTCGCAATGGGCCTGCTGATGGTCTTCCTGATTCTCGCTGCGCAATACGAGCGCTGGACTCTGCCGCTCGCGGTAGCCGCGGCGGTGCCCTTCGCAGTGCTCGGTGCGGGTGTTGCAGTGTGGTTCTCGGGCTACCCGAATGACATCTATTTCCAGATCGGATTGCTGGTGTTGATCGGGCTTGCGGCGAAGAACGCGATTCTGATCGTGGAGTTCGCCGCCCAGAACCGCGCCGCGGGCATGAGCAGCTTCGATGCCGCGCTCGCGGCTGCCCGCCAGCGCCTGCGCGCAATCATGATGACCGCACTGACTTTCATCATCGGCGCGCTACCCCTGGTGCTCGCAACCGGTGCCGGCGCAGTGAGCCGGCGCGAGATCGGCACCGTGGTGGTCGGCGGCATGGTCGCTGCGAGCACCCTCGCTTTGCTGTTCGTGCCGCTCGCGTACAAGCTGTTCGAGGACATGAGCGGGCGCCTGCGGCGTCAGCCGCGGTCCGCACCCTGAAAACCGCTGCGGAGTGAGCCAGGATCATGGCCAGAAGAAGCAAGGCCGACGCGGAGGCGACCCGCGAAGCCATTCTCGACGCGGCTGAGGGGCTGTTTCTCGAGCGCGGCGTGTCGGCGACCACCCTGGAGCAGATCGCGCGGCGTGCCGGCGTGACCCGGGGCGCCATCTACTGGCACTTCAGCAGCAAGCCCGATCTGCTCGTGGCGATGCGCCAGCGGGTGGACGAGCCAATGTGGGCCTGGATCGACCAACGCCGGCAGGAGCTGTCGGACGATCCGTTGAAGCTGATGCGCGAGGCCTGTTCGCGGGTGCTCGAGCGGATCCGTGCGGATCGCACCTATCGCAATGTGCACGCCATTTTCCTTACGCGCTGCGAACTCGGCGATGAACACCGTGCCGACATGGACGCGGTGGCGGAGCTGGACGAGCGCAAGTTTGCCGCCATCGTCGCGGACTTCGAGCGGGCGCACGCGCTTGGGCTGCTACGGCCCGACATCTCGCCCCGCACCGCGACGCTGATGCTGTTCTCGCTGGTGCAGGGCATGATCGGCGGCTGGCTGCGCTCGCCGGTGCGCTTCGACATCAGGGATGAGGGTGAGGCGATGCTGTCGGTGTTTTTCAACAGCATCGCCCGCCGCGACGCAGGGATAGAGGCCGAGCGTTAGCCGCCGCCGGGCTCCATCTGGCTCTGCAGGTAGTTGGCCAGACTCACGTCCTCGATCAGCGCCAGCTGGGTTTCGAGCCAGTCGATCGATTCTTCGCAGTGCTCGAGGAGATCTTCAAGCAGTTCGCGGCTGACGTAGTCCTGATGCTTTTCGCACAGCGCGATACAGTCGATCAGCAGAGGCCGCTGGATGTCCTGCTCGTACTTGAGGTCGGCCTTCAGGCATTCGACCACGTTCTCGCCGATCATCAGCTTGCCAAGGTTCTGCAGGTTCGGCAGACCGTCCAGAAAAAGGATGCGCTCGATCAGTTCGTCGGCTTCCTTCATGACGCGGATAGACTGCTTGTAACGGTAGTCGTTGAGCCGCTCGAATCCCCAGTTGCCGAACATCCGCGCGTGGAGGAAATACTGATTGATCGAGGTCAGCTCGTTGGTGAGCACCTTGTTCAGTGCCGCGATGACTTTCTTGTCGCCTTTCATGAGCTGCTCCTCAAGTCGGGTTGCCGGAGCCCATCTGGCTCTGCAGGTAGTTCTGGATGCCGACCATCTCGACCAGTCGCAGTTGCTTCTCCAGATAGTAGGCGTGGTCGGTCTCGGAGTCCTCTAGCTGGACCTTGAGCATGTCGCGACTGACGTAGTCCTGTGCCTGCTCACAGGCCGCGATCGCTGCCTTCAGATCACCGATGACCTTGTATTCCACCGCAAGATCGGCCTTGAGCATGTCAACCACGGTGTCGCCGATCGCCAGGGCATCGCGCTTGCCAAGGTTCGGCTTCCCTTCCAGAAACAGAATGCGCTGAATCAGCGCCCGCGCGTGCTCGCGCTCATGAGCCGACTCGTGCAGGGCATGCTCGGCGAGTTCGGCAAAACCCATGTCTGCGTACATCTCACCGTGAATCAGATACTGGTCGATGGCGGTCAGTTCGCCCGCGAGCAGCGCGTTGAGGGTTGCAATGATCTTGTCGTTGCCTTTCATGTCGGGACCTCGTTACTTTTTGTTGTTTCTCGTTGGGGGCGGTGGCTGAGCGGATCATGTTCTGATGCCGCGCATCGCGACGAAGGCCACCATCGCCCAGAATGCTGTGCGGAAGCCCATTGCGATCACGGTGCGCAACTCGAACGCGCCGCCGCTCAGGATATGAACCCCCAGGTAGGTGAACATTATGATCGTCATGGCTGCCAGCGCAACCGCAAGCCTTGCGGCCCAGCGCTGACCCTTCCATATCCCGATTCCGGCTGCGACGTAGGCGAACCCGGCGAGGAAGTTGAATGCCAGCACCGGGGTCACGACCTGGCCCATGTCGACCCCGCGTTCCGGCCCGAGAAAAAGCGCCTGGCCACCACTGATCAGTGTGAGAAGACCGAAGATCGTGGCGATGATGCCAAGCAGTTTGAGCGAGGATTTTGTGCTGGTCATGGGGTGTCTCGTTCTAGGTGTGCGCTTCAGGTTCAGACCTGCCCAGGAAGAGTTGGCTCTGCGCCCGGCCATTGGTCGATATCCATCGGATGGCCGAACAGATAGCCTTGGTAGAAGCGGCAGCCGAGCGTCTCGAGTGCGTTGCGCTGGGCCTCGGTCTCCACGCCTTCGGCGATGACCTCGAGCTCAAGTGACTGGCTCATGGCGATGATCGCACGCACGATGGCCATGCTGCTATGGTCAGTCAGCATGTCGCGTACGAAGGATTGGTCGATCTTGAGTTGATCGAACGGCAGATGCTTGAGGTAGGACAGCGACGAGTAGCCGGTGCCGAAGTCGTCGAGCGACAGGCCGACGCCTAGCCTGCGCAGTTCGTCCATGCGTGCGACTGTCTTCTCCGGGTCGCGCAAGAAGGCGCTTTCGGTCAGTTCGAGCTTGAGGCCGGCCGGGTCGATGCCGCTCGCTTCGATGGTCGCGGAGGTTTCCAGCACGAACTTCGGATGCAGGAACTGACGCGCGCTGATATTCACCGCCAGCTTCAGCGTCCGGGTCTTCGGTGCGCTCTGCCAATGCGCGAGTTGTTCGCAGGCTCGGCGCAGCACCCACTGGCCGATGGGAATGATCATCCCGCTCTCCTCGGCCAGCGGGATGAACTCGGAAGGGGGAACCGGTTTGCCGCTGGGGTCGAACCAACGGATCAGCGCCTCGCCCCCGGTGACTTGTCCGCGGCTGTCGACCTGGGGTTGGTAGTGCAGGCGGAACGCGTTGTTCTCCAACGCCGCGCGTAGTTCGCTGTCAAGCCTGGCGTGTGCCTCCACAGCGGCCTGCATGTCCGGGCTGAAGAAGCGGTAAGTGTTTCGGCCGTCGCGTTTGGCCTGGTCCAGTGCGACCTCCGCCTGTTGTGCGACCAGTTCGGCTGGCGTGTCATTGCCCCTGAACAGCGTGACGCCAATGCTCAGTGTGGCGAAATATGCCTCGCCGTCACCTCGCAGGTCGAAGGGTGTCGCGAACTGAGCCTCGATCTTGCGGACGATCTGCTCGGCGTGCGCGAGGGCTTCGTCAGCCACCGATCCGATATGCTCGATCAGGATTGCGAAATCGTCATCGCCCTGGCGCGCGACCGTGTCCTCCTCCCGGACACAAGCCCTCAGCCGGGCAGCAATGCCCTGCAGCAGTTTGTCGCCGGTTTCGTGACCCTGGGAGTCATTGAGCAGCTTGAAACGATCCACATCGAGCATCAGCAGCATGCAGTACGCGTGCGAGCGCGCGCTGCTCGCTACCGCCCGCTCCAGCCGGTCGCGCAACAGACTGCGGTTGGCCAGCCCCGTGAGGCTGTCGTAGTAGGCCAGCCTTTCGAGCAGGGCTTCGGACTCGCGGCGCAGCGTGATGTCTTCCTTGACCGCGACGTAGTGAGTGATTTCGCCGTTGGCGCTCCTGATTGGCGCGATCGTGGCCTTTTCGAGGTATTCGCTGCCGTTCTTGCGGGTATTGTTGAACTCCCCGCGCCACACCTCGCCGCGCGTCAGCGTTGCCCACAGTTCTTCGTAGACCGCGGCTGGGGTCTTGCCACGGTTGAGGATGCGGGGATTTTCGCCGAGTACCTCCTCCCGCGAGTAGCCGGTTGCTTGCACGAAAGCCTCATTGACGTACTCGATGCGACCCTCGGTGTCGGTGATGACGATCGACTCCGGGCTTTGTTCGACAGCGGTCGATAGCTTGCCGAGCTCCGCTTCGCGGTGCCCGATCTGTATCGCCATGTTCGCGATACCGTCCTCGAGCGTCGAAAACTCGCGTACCGACGAGGCGGGAGACACCCGGGCTCCCAGGTCTCCGCGCGCGATCCGTTCGACTGTGGCGCGAACTCTCTCCAGCCAGCCTTCGACCAATCTGCGGGCGAACAGGCGCGCAAGCAGTCCCGAGGCCAGCACGACAATCAACAGCGTGAATGCACGCGACGCGAAGCGCTGGTCGATGGCGCTCAGCGACTCACCGAGCGGCGCCCCAATCAGCACCAGAAGATCGTCCGGTGCAAAGTCGACCGGTGCGACGCCGTAAAGCCGTACCTCGCCGTCCAGGCCGGGAAGCTCGGCGATGCCCTTCACCTGAAGAAACGGCGCGAGAACCTCCGGGGGGACCATCTGGTCGTGGCTATGTTCATCTGTTGGGTAGTGTGAAAGGAGATGGCCTTCGCGGCTGATCAGGCTCGCTTCCCAACCTTCGGGCAGGTCGTATGACGAAAGCAATCGCTCGAACCAGAACGGGCCGAAAGAGCTGAACATCGCCGCGCGCAGTTCGCCTGTATCGTCGCGCAATGGAAAGCCGAACACCACCGACGGCTCACCCGATATGCGTCCGATGACAAATTCGGCCCGAGTGATGCCTTGCGCCGAGCGCACCTCGGTGAACCACTTTCGGTCGGCGACGTCGACTGCGCGCGTCATCGGCTGCGCGCTGCAGAAAACCACGCCGTCCGGCAAGACCGCCCCGAGATTGTTGACGCCAGGAAACGGCGCGCGCAGTCGGGCCGCGAGCGCCGAGCACTCTTTGGGGTCGAGAGTCCGCATGTCGCTGGCGTTGGCCATGATGCGCAGCAGCATCTCGATGTCGCTGACCGCGCGCGATTCCGCAGCATGGGTTGCGGCGAGCATGTTCTCGACCATACGCAGTGTGGAGGCTACGGCCTCGGCCCGGTTGCGCTGATACTCGATTACGCCAATCAGCAGCGGAGGAATCACCGCGAATGCGATGATCAGCCAGAGCCGCCAGTAGAGAGACGATGTAGCCGCAGTTTTCATCTTGAGCCGAAGTCGCGCGGAGGTCGCGCATGTTTATCGGCACGCACCTCGGGTGCGGGAGGGTAGGGCGTACGCTTTTCGTTGTTGCTTGTTTTACGCCCATCTTGAAAAAATAACACATCATTCTTCCGGCCGGCCGACGCACCAGTCCGGACACGGGACTCGGTGTGCATTTTCTCACGCATCCGAACTGACCCCGCTGCAGCAGGCTGCGAAAAGCGCAGCACACGAACCCGTTGACGGCTTCAAGCCGGCGTCCGTTCCCCGAAGTGACGCTCAGTCATCCTTGGGCTGGATCAGACGGTCCAGCCTCAGCCTGTGACGTTCGTCGAACAAGCGCCTCGAGCCGAACGTGATTGCAGCGACGGTGCCGAAGCCGGTGCCGGCGGCGATCATGAACATCACCAGGATCTGGTACTTGACCGCTTCCACTGGCGGGACGCCGGCGAGAATCTGGCCGGTCATCATTCCGGGCAGGCTGACGATGCCGGCCGCGGCCATCGCGTTGATGATCGGGATCATGCCGACCCGAATGGCCTCTCGCCGGCTGTCGGCGATGACTTCGCGCCAGGCTTGGCCGAGCGCAAGCCGGGCTTCCAGCGCCGGTCGGTGCTGCGCCACATCCTGCGTCAGGCGGTCCAGCCCGAGCGCGATACCGTTCATCGTGTTGCCGAGAATCATCCCGAGCAGCGGGATTGCATACTGAGGCGCGTACCAGGGCGTGTTGCCGATCACCACCACCAGTGCGAGGACGGTGACGGTGAATGAGGACAGGAACATCGAGAGCGTGCCCAGCCCGAAGCCCCACCAGCCAGCGAAGCGCCGTTTCTGACGGGCCATGACCTCTCGCCCGGCGACCGTCACCATGATCGCGGCCATCGCGCTCACCCACAGCCAGTGAGCATTGTCGAACAATACCTTCAGCACCAGGCCGATGAGCAGGAGCTGGACGGTGGTGCGTGCTGCGGACACGAGCAGGCGCTGCTCGAGGCCGATGCGAAGATGCCAGGAGAGCGCCGCCAGCCCGATCACGAGAATGGCCGCGAGTGCGAGGTCGAAGATGGACAGCGCGATCATGAAGTTTCTCGCAGAGCGCCGTCTTCGAGCACGAACCCACGGTCGGCCACCCGTTGGATCTGGCTCGTGTCGTGGCTGACCCATAGCATGGGCGCCTCGTTGCGAGTCCGGTAGTCGTCGAGTAGTCGCTCGACGGCCGCGGTAGTGTCCGGGTCGAGGTTGCCGGTCGGTTCTTCCAGGAGTAGCGCCAGGCGCTGTCGCTCGCCGGTGGAGCAGCGGGTCACCTCCCAATGGAGTGCATCGGGCGTCAGATCCAGCTCGCGTAGACGATCGGGGTCGTAATCGGACGGAAAATGGGTGCCGACCCTCTCGGCCCACCAGTGACTTTCGGCGGCCACCAGCATGACCTTGCGCCGCCAGACTGGTGCCGGCATTTGGCTGCAGGCAGCGCCGTCGAGCCACGCCTCGCCCTGGTGTGGGTCGAGGTCTGCGATCGCGCGCAGCAGCAGGGTCTTGCCGCTACCCGAGGCGCCGCGCAGGCACACACACTCACCAGCCGCGACAGCGAGTTCGATCGGGCCGACGTGGTGAGTCTGGAACGCGTGTAGGCGCAGCTCGGGCATGCTTTCGTCGCGGGCATTTATGAGCCAGTCACCTTAGCATGCGCCACGAGCGGCAGCCTGTCGAAACGCAGCATCCGGACACGACGGAAACGGGTACATTCACGGTTTGGTGTTTCAGATCGGCTTTCGATGAAAAAGAATCTCTGGCTGCTGGCAATTGCCCAAGGCCTTTTCCTGACCAACAACGTGGTGTTCATTGCGATCAACGGCCTGGTCGGGCTCGCGCTCGCGCCGGTGGCCTGGATGGCGACCCTGCCGGTGATGGGTTATGTGGTAGGCGGTGCGATGTCCACCGGCCTGGTCGCCGCGAGCCAACGGCGCTGGGGGCGTCAGGTGTCGTTCCAGCTTGGCCTGCTGGTCGCCTTCCTCACTGCCCTGCTGTGTGCGTTCGCGCTCGAGATGCGCAGCTTCTGGCTGCTGGTCGCGGGCACGGTCATCGCTGGCTATTACAGCGCCAACGGTCAGCTGTATCGCTTCGCGGCAGGGGAGCTTGCCGATGCGTCATTTCGCGAAAAGGCGGTGTCGCTGGTGCTGGCCGGCGGCCTGATCGGCGCGGTGCTGGGCCCGAACCTGGCCAACTACACTCGCGACAGTTTCACTGCCCCATTTCTTGGTTCTTACCTCGCGCTCGCGGTGGTGGCGCTGGTGTCGATGGTGGTGATGGCAGGCATTCGTTTCCCGGCCGAACCTGTGCGGGCGGTGGGCGCTTCTTTCGGCCGTCCGCTCGGCGAGATCATGCGCCAGCCGGTGTTTCTGGTTGCCACACTCGGCGCCGCACTTGGCTATGGCGTCATGAACCTGCTGATGGCGGCGACTCCGCTCGCAATGGATGCCTGCGGCATGCCGTTCTCCGACGCCGCGCTGGTGCTGGAATGGCACGTCATCGGCATGTTCGCGCCGGGTTTCGTCACCGGCCACCTCATCAAGCGTTTCGGCGTGCTCAACATCATGGGTATCGGCGTGGCGCTCAACGGAGTGTGTATTGCGATCGCGCTGTCGGGTCAGGATCTGCACCAGTTCCTGGTGGCTCTCTTTCTGCTCGGCGTCGGCTGGAACTTTCTTTTCACAGGCAGCACCACCCTGGCGATGCAGGCCTACCGGCCGGAGGAGAAGGACCGCGCCCAGGCGGCCATCAATTTTGCGGTGTTCGCTACCATGGCGGTCACCGCCTTCGCCTCGGGCGCACTGGTCACCACCCAGGGCTGGGCGCTGCTCAACATGGGTTCCATCGTCCCGGTGGCGATCATGGGGGCGTCCCTGATCTGGCTGGCACAGCGACAACGTGCGGAGGTGGCTCGGGTTTCGGCGGATTGAGTCACCGCCCAAGCAAAATAATGCAGGCAGGGTTGCGAACGGCGTCCCTGCCGTCTTGTCGAAGTGCAGTTGCTCAGACTATCGGGGTCGTTGCGAATCATGAATCAGGATTGGAAGAAATTGCTCGAGCAAGGCCTGGCAGGCACTGGCCTCAACCAGCAGAGTGTGGTCTCGAACGGCAAGGGGTTGTTCGACAAGCTGATGAGTAGCGGCGTCGGCGGAGGGCTGCTCGGTGGAGTGATCGGCGGCATGCTCGCCGGCAAAGGCGGTCGCAAGCTCACTGGCAACGTGGTCAAACTGGGTGGTGCGGCCGCGGTTGGCGCACTGGCTTACTCGGCCTGGAACCGCTATCGCCAGCAACAGGCCGGTGGCACGGTCCCGCCGTTGTCGGCAGGGCCGTCACTGCCGCCCCCGGATAGCGGCTTTCTGCCGCCGCCGGGAGATGCGGTCGCGGGCGCAGCGGTGGGGTTGGCAATTGTCCGTGCGATGATCGCCGCCGCCAAAGCCGACGGCCATATCGACAACGCAGAGCGTGAGCGCATTTTCGGCCAGATCTCGCAGCTCGGGCTTGGTGCCGAGGAGAAGGCCTTTCTGTTCGATGAAATCGCGAAACCGCTCGACATAGACGCTATCGTCGCACTGGGCATTTCGCCGCAAGTCTCTATCGATGTCTATACGGCCTCGCTGCTTGCGATCGAAGTCGACTCCCCGGCGGAGAAGGCTTACCTGCAAATGCTTGCTGCCCGGCTCGGTCTCGAACAGGGGCTTGTTGACGAGATCCACGCCGCGGTCTCGCGAGCCTGAGCTACAGCACCACGCGTCAGGGCAGTTCGCCCTGGGTGAACAGGCGCGCTAGACATCTTCCCCAATGAAGACGAAACGCGCCAGCTTCTTCATCAGCACGGTGCGGTCGAATGGTTTGACGACGAAGTCCGATGCTCCTGCCTTGATGCTGGCAGCAATAGTTTGCGGTTCGCTGTGTCCGGTAATCATGACGATCGGTGTTTGTGCGAGGGCCGGGATCGCCTTGATCCGACGGGTCAGTGTAATTCCGTCTGTATCCGGCAACTCGATGTCCATCAGGATGAGATCGGGACGGTGGCGCCCCAGTGTGGCAAACGTATCAGCGCCGTTTTGGGCGACGTGAACCTGACAGCGCAGAGTCTCTAGTAGTCGCGTAAGAAGCTTGCGCTGGAATTCGTCGTCGTCGACCACCAGCACGACCGCCAAGCGTTCCGCTGCGAGCGAGCGGATCGTGCGGACTGCCTCCAGTTGAGGGGTGAGGTCGCGTTTGACGTTGTTGATCCACGTAGTGAGAGGCACGACTTCCTTCCGACTCTGCTCGACCGCGTATCTCACTCCATCGGTTGCTCTTGCCAGTGTCCCACCTTGCGCTTCCGTTGGTGCAGGCAGCACGTCAGAGGCTGTGTCGGATTCGGGAGGGTCGAGATCGAGCTCGAAATGGGTATCGAAAGCGCTCAACTCCCGTTCCACGGCCGAGAATTGACTGTCGAGCCTGGAAAGGTGCGAACGCCCGGCTTCGAGCTGTTCGTCCAGCGCGGTTTCGAGGGTGCCGGCGACATCGGCGCTAGCGAACACGCGTCGGCTCACTGCGTCTGACTGGCCGGTCAGCAACGATCGGCCGGCTATGATGATCGACATCGCAAGACGCGTGCTGTCGAACACCATGGGCCAGAAGAGCACGTAATCGTCGAAGTAGCCCTTGCGGCAGAGTTCGAAGGCTCTGCGCACGTTATCCTTGGAGCACAGGACGATACTGCGGTGAGGCTGTGCGTGTGCGATCTTGCTGTGCCTGTAAAGGCCAAGATGACAACGCTCCGCGGCTTCGAGCTCGTGGAAGGCCAGGACCACGACGTCAGGCATGGCGGTGTCGAAGTCGTCCGCAAAACGCTCTTCCTTGGCGGATGTCGCCACATTGTCGAATTCGTGTGCCAGCATCGCTCCGATCTGCTGCGCGTCCGCATCGCTCTCGCTGGCCACGAGAATCCGGAGTTCGCTTATCTTCATTGACGACCCCTCCCCGTGGGTTGCTGCTGCATGGTCCCGGACTCGGTGGTTTCCAGGGTCTGACTGACAAGGCGCAGGGTGTCAAGGACCAGTGGCTCGAAGCGAGGCAACAGTGCTTGCATCGCGTTGGCGTCGCTGGCGCGGGCGAGTGTTTCCATCGTGGCACATAACTCCCCCAATGCATTCGCGCCAACGGAACGGGATGCGGATTTCAGTTTGTGCGCAGCCCCACTTGCCCCCGACCAGTCTGTGCGGGCGATTGCGTCCAGGACCTCGTCGGCCGTTCGTCTGGCAGACGTCGCATAGGCTTCGAGAAACTCCAGAACCATGTCCGGGTCGCCGTCGACCAGTTCTCTCAGGATAGCCGGGTCGAGCAGGGCAGGTGTGGACGGTTCCAGAGCGGGGATTTGCTGTCGCGCCGGTTGTTCGGCTTGGGCCCCGACCGTCATCTGGCTGGATGATGTGGGGTGGTTCTTCTGGGGGGGCAAAACGGAAGCGATTGCATGAGCGAGCGCCTCCAACTGCACTGGCTTGACGAGAAATGCATCCATGCCGACCTCCAGGCAGTGCTGCTCCTCACCACGCAGGGCGTTGGCCGTGACTGCGATGATGGGAAGTCGTCTTTCGGCAGGTTCGGAACTCCTCACGGTCCTCGTCAAGGTATAGCCATCCATTTCCGGCATGTGCAGGTCGGTCAGCATCAGCGAGTAATCTGCGCTCTCGAGCGCCTGCAAGGCCTCGAGGCCGTTGCCTGCCATGAAGTAGCGCAAGCCAAGCAATTCGAGCTGACGTCCGATGATCTTGCGATTGATGTCGTGGTCCTCGACGACGAGAACAGGTGCGAGCCGAGCCGAAAGCGCAGGTGTAATCAGCTTGCGCTCCAGGTAGCGGCCGCTGTTTGAGCGGGCCTCCGGGCCGAGTGTGCGGCTGCCAGGTTCGGCGCTGCTGGCTAGCCTGACGGCTTCGACCAGATTACGCCGACGAGCTGCTTCGAGATCGATCGAGTAGGTCCGCTCGGCTTCCTCTCTCGGGTTTTGGCGGATGCCGTGGCCGACGACGATGAGTCCAGCGCGGCCCGTCACGCTCAGGCGACGCCAGGAGTCGGTCTGATGCGCCGGCAGTGGCGAATCCGTGATGAGCACGCGTTTGCTCCCGGACGCGTCCGCGATGCGCTGGATGGCGTCCTCCAGATCGGCGGCGATGCTAACGTCGGCACCTGCGAAGCACAGGTAGATTTGCCAGTCATGGGCGGCGGACGCATCGGACAGGGCAATCACGCAATGTGTACCGGCCAGTGCCTGTTCAGCCGCCTCCTCCGCACTATCCACTGTCTCCAGAGGGAGGTCCACGCACACCAAGGTGCCGCTTCCGGGCGTACTGTCGATCTGAATTCTGCCTCCGAAAGCGTCGACCAGACGCTGTGTGATCGTCAGACCCAGACCGGTTCCACCGAATCGTCGTGTTGTGGCGTGCTCCGCTTGCCTGAAGGGCTCGAATACGGTGTCGAGCTGCTCGGGGGTCATTCCGATTCCGTTGTCGGCAACGCTCAACCTGAGCTTTTGCTCGTCGGAGACTTCGATACGCACGAGTACCTGGCCTCTGCGCGCTTGCCCGCTCGAGAATTTGAGTGCGTTTCCCGCCAGATTGAAGATGATCTGCCGGAGTCGAAGCCGGTCGCACCGGATGAGGGATGGGATGCCCGGATGCGCGAAGACACGAAGATCCACCCGTTGCGCGACGGCTAGGGGCTGCAGGGTGTCGAGGATTTCGTCCAGCATCGCTTCCGTTTGCTCGGGCTGGATGTCGAGAGCGAGGTGGCCTGCTTCGATTTTCGAGAAATCCAGGATGTCGTCTATCAGCGAGAGCAGGCTCTCTGCCGACTGGCGCATCGTCGACACCAGTTCTTGCTGATCCTCGGTAAGTGGGGTGTGGGCGAGTACGTCCACGATGCCCAGTACCCCGTTCATTGGGGTCCGGATCTCGTGACTCATCGTGGCCAGAAAATCGCTTTTGGACCGGCTGGCCGCGCTTGCCGCACGCAAGGCCTCGCGCAGTTCGCGTGTTCGCTGCTCCACCAGATGCTCGAGTTGCTCGTGGTATCTGGCCAGTTCTTCCGTCAGGCGTCGCTGCTCTGTGATGTCCTGCTTGATGGCGACATAGTGCGATATCGCCCCCTTGTCATCATGAATCGGCGATATCGTGGCGCGTTCGAAATACTCATCGCCATGTTTGCTGCGGTTGCAGAACTCCCCGCTCCAGGGCTCGCCCTTGGATAAGCTATCCCACAAGGACAGATGGGTCGCCCGGGGTGTCTTGCCCGAATGGAGAATCCGGGGGTTTTGTCCCAATACCTCCTCGATCGTGTAGCCGCTCTTGCGCGTAAAGGCAGGATTCACGTATTCGATCTCGGCGAGCGTGTTGGTAATCACGATGCTCTCCGGGCTTTGCTCTATCGCCTGGGACAGCACTCGCAGTCTCTCCTCTGCCGTCTTTCGGTCACTGATGTCGATCAGCGAGACATAGCGCTCGACTGGCACTCCTTGCTCGTCGGTGATCGATGTCATGCCCATGAGCACTGGAAATGTGCTGCCATCGCGGCGAAGGTGGACCGACTCGAAGCTGATCTCGCCTTCGGCGTCGGCACGCTGCAAAAAGAACCTCAACGCCTCCTGCTCCCTCTCGGGGTAGAGCTCATCGATCCGTTTTCCGCGCAGTTCTTCGATCGTGTAACCGTGCAGTCGCGCATAAGCCGGATTGGCTTCGAGCACCCGGTTGCTGCGCGTGTCATGGAGTGCCAGGCCCAGCTTCGAGCCGCGAAAGAAGCGTTGCCAGTTTTGTGCGCTTGAGCGAGCGACATCGCCGCTGTCCGTGCATGGGACGATGTAGGCGAACAGGCCGCGGATTTGCCCTGTGCCGTCGGGTCGTGTCCCGATGTGCCACCGGCAGGTGATCGTCTCGCCATCCCGGTTCTTGATCCTGCCCTGGAAAACCGGGTGCGACGATTGGCCACCGAGTACCGCCTTGAGTGTGTCGAGGCTGCGACCTCGCTCGGACGCTGGTATGAAGCGCCACTCCTCGCAGGTGCATCCGACAACATCGGCGGCCCGCCAGCCAAACTGGGTTTCAGCCGCAGGTGACCAACACGTCACGTGTAGAGCAGGATTCCATTCCACGAACGGGAGGGGGCAGACGGCTACCAGGTTGCCGAAGCCATCGTCTGCTGTGGCGCATGCCTCCATCTGCTGTTTACCTCGTTACCGCGACCAGAAACGGCTCGTCCTGGTTGATTGTTCTTATTCTGCGCAGAGACCATGGGGCTTGGCCGGTTGCCCCTTGCCGCCCGTCAAGCGACATTTCTTTATAGCAACTGGGGCTTCGGATCGAACTGTTTTCTGGCGATATTCGCCGAAGGCCCGCTCGATTCCGAGAGGCCATGGGGGCTGAAACCCGTCCAGCGGTGACGTCAGATTGGCCCTACAGCACCATACGCCAGGGCAGTTCGCCCTGGATGAACAGGCGAGCCGCCTCCGAGCCGGGTTGGCGGAAGAATTGCTGCGTCGGGGTGTGTTCCCAGATGCGCCCGGCAGACATGAAGGCGATGTCGTCTGCCAACCGGGTGGCCTGACCCAGGTTGTGGGTGACCATCAGGATGCGGGTGCCGTCCGTGCGGATCTCGCGCACAATGCGCTCGACTTCGGCG